>JBBPYR010000001.1:0-33271 GCA_038199755.1 Ktedonobacterales bacterium
ACCGGATTTTGGGATGCTAGTAAGGAAAATTGTAAGAATCGCTTCGGCGATGCCTTCATTGAGACCTTCTATGCATTTCACACTGGCTTTAACCCGCCGGATAAGAAATGGGTGATGGACTATGAGACCCAGTTTCGCAAGGTTGATCCTGACTGGTACCTTGAGGAGGTCTTTATCAAGGGTGATGCAGATATGTCCATCCTTTCCACTCAAGTGCTCAGCGACTTTTACCATACGGGATTTTGCAATGCGGATCGCAACATGGCAATGCGTGCGCACGCACCCGAGCGCATTATCTCGCTTGGTGCGGTTGACCCTCGCATGCCCAAGGCGGTGGAAGAGATTGAACGCCAGGTCACAGATTGTGGCGTCAGTGGTTTCAAATGGTATACCGCTGAGTGGCGCGGCCAGTCGCGAGGATGGAGTGCCAATGATCCCACCGTCTTCCCTCTCTACGAGAAGTGCATTGAATTGGGCGTGAAGAATATGCACTTCCATAAAGGCCCTGCCGTCGAGCCGCTCACACTGGCAAAGTTTGATGTTCGTGACATTGATGAGCCAGCTTGGCTCTACCCAGAACTGAATTTCATTATTGACCATGTTGGCTTGCCACGGCTCGAAGATTTCTGCTGGATCGCTACACGTTGCCCGAACGTGTATGGCTCTCTTGCTGTAGCACTTGCTTTTATCCATAACCGTCCACGCTTCTTTGCCGAAATAATGGCGAACCTGCTCTTCTGGATCGGTCCTGACCGCATCGTCTATGGCACCGACTTCCCCATCTGGCATACGACCTGGCAACTCGATGATTTCATGGCCTTCCAGTTACCAGATGACCTTAAGCAGGAGTATGGTGTTGATCTCACCGACGAGGTCAAACAAAAGATCATTGGCAGCAATATCGCCCGGCTCTATGGCATTGATATTGAAAGCAAGCTGAAGAAGTTTGAAAACGATGAGATTGCTCAGCGGAAGCGTGCATACGCTGACTCACATCCGGCTACAGACACCGGTGTAGCAGGGACGGCATCACGATGACAATTGATATTGATGCGGTTCGAGCCGCAGCGGGCTCAACGCGTGACCCTGAAATTCGCCGTTCTCTCTCCGAAATGGGTCTGCTTGATGAGGTGGAGGTGGTAGGGAGTGAGGTCAGGGTTCATTTCCACCTGACGAGTCCATTGTGTCCATCGAAATTCGCTACGAGCATTGGGCGGGAGATCAGGCGGCGCGTCGAAGCTATTCCTGAAGTCACTTCATGTGAAGTAGTGTTGCGAGATCATTTCTTGGGTCATAAGCTCCAGGAACTTATCAATGCCAGAGGTCGCCGATGAATGTGACACGTGTACTCGATGGCCGACGGGAGGGCGAGCTTCTCGCCTTCCCATCGGTTCGCCGCATGGCTGATATCCTCTCGCAGCGCTGTCGAGAGCAATCATGGGTGCGCACCTCTGTCGCGAGTTTGGAGCGTTTCCGCACCATGACAGGCCATATCGATCTCGAAGCATTACGCGAACAAGCACTGACGGAGCCTGCAGTAGCTGAGCAAGCTCTCGCATCCTTCGCCTCTGCCCTGGCGAGATACACTGAAAGTCAGGTCTCCGCGCTCACCATGGGCGCGAAGCTCTGGTTTCGTTTGAATGGAGTGGCTGTGCCCTGGCGACCGCTCGGCGGCATTCTCTCGCCTCTCTCTTTGGGCGCAGCTGACCAGCAAGGGACAGATCGTTTGGTGCTGTTAGCTCTCGTTGGTAGCGGCCTACGGGTTGCAGAGATAATGCGCCTGCGCATGGGAGATGTAGGCTCCTTAGATAGCGAAGGTCGCCTCGTTCCAGACGTTTATGCAGATCCCCTGGCAGTGCAGTATACGCCACATCTGGGAAAACAGGTTGAGCGTATTACCTTCTTTACCTATCAGGCTAGGCAGGCACTGCTCGAACAATTCAAGGCGCATGCACAACCGATTGATTTCAATGCTCCACTCATCGGTCAGGGTGATGGCTCACGTCCGACCAACGCCAGAGTGGCACAGGCCAGACGAAGAAGTAAGGCACTGATTCGCGCTGGCAGTGATGTCAATGTAGAATTGTGTCGTGCGACAGGCAACTTCTTCCGCGAGTGGGGTCTACCCGGTTCACGTTTTGTCGGGCCAGAAGAACTAAACGTTGAGGAGTACATATGAAAGCAGTCCGTTTACATAAATATGAAGTACCGCCGGTGGTCGACGAGGTTGCCGAGCCGAAGATCACTGGCCCATTCGATGTCATCGTACGTATTGGGGGGGCAGGGCTGTGTCGCACCGACCTGCACATTATTGAGGGGCAATGGGCAGACAGGTCGGGTGTAACGCTGCCCTATACGCTGGGACACGAGAACTCAGGCTGGGTACAGGAGGTGGGATCAGCAGTCAGCAATGTAGCGGTTGGTGATACCGTCATCGTTCATCCACTTGTGACCTGTGGACTCTGTCGTGCCTGTCGTGCAGGCGATGACGTGCATTGCATCAACTCGGCCTTCCCGGGCGTCTCGGTTGATGGCGGGATGGCAAACTTCTTGAAGACAAGCGCACGCTCTGTCGTCAAGCTAGATCCGAGCCTGGCACCGAAAGATATTGCCGCGTTGGCTGATGCTGGTTTGACGGCTTACCATGCCGTCAAAAAGGCAGCGGCTCTCCTCTATCCTGGGACAAAAGTTGCCGTGATCGGTGCTGGTGGCCTAGGTCACATCGGAATCCAATGTCTAAAGGCACTGACTCCTGCGGAAATTATTGTCGTGGATCGCTCTCCCGAAGCTCTCGCGTTGACGAAGAATTGGGGGGCGGATCATACCGTGCTAGCGGATGGTAGCCATGTGGCGAAGGTCAAAGAGATCACCGATGGGCATGGGGCCGAGGTCGTCATTGACTTTGTCGGGGAGCGTGGGGCACAGCAGGATGCGTTTAGCATGTTACGACGTGCGGGCAGCGACTTTATCGTCGGCTACGGCGGCAATCTCAATGTGCCCACCATCGACATTATCTCGACTGAAATCAACTTTATTGGTAATCTGGTTGGCTCATATAATGATCTAGTCGAGTTGATGACGTTGACTGCTCAAGGGAAAGTGAGCTTGCATACCGCGATCTATCCGCTCGATGCGGCCCTTGATGCGATCCATGACCTGGACAGTGGCAAGTTGCATGGTCGTGGCATTCTTATTCCTGCATGATGCTCTTAGTACTAAGAGGAACGAGCAACGCGGGCAATGGCTGAAAGCCATTGCCCGCGTTCTAGTTTTTTACCCAGAGGATAGAGCAGATGCTTCTCACACAGCTTGTAGAGTAGGGGGTCAGTGCGAGATGAAGTATGTGCTTGGCTTGACGCTGCCACCAGAGGAATTTGACTTTCTACTGCTACATGCGATGAATCTTACCTTAGAAATCGCCCTTCTCTTTGGCTCCATTTCTGCCGGAAATGCAATGGCGGGAGGTGTTGGTATCGCACTGGTTGATGGTATCTATACCTTGAATGAAGTATTGGGGCGACCAGTTGTGCGTATGTCAGCAGGACTCGTTGGAGTAATCCTTTCAGGCATCTCCTGAATATATTTGCTTCTATCCATCTCTTTGCGCTCGTGGCTGGTAAATAGCCATCAATACTGTAGAAGTGAGAAACTATCACCATATGTCCTTTACAGCACTGGCCATAAACATTGCTACATTATTGAGGGACGCGGAGCCGACTGCTTCCTGCGTCTGAATAGCTCAATTCAGCACTCTAGACAAAATAGAACCCATGCCATACAATGGCAAAATGAAGAGAGCTGATCATACACGCAACCTTGTTGTACCTGAGCGAGTTCGGCTGCGGGCCGAGAAATCAGGCCCTCAGACAAGACAATGGCTCAAAGACCTCCCTGATCTTCTTGCCGAACTTGAGCAAGAATGGGAGCTGAGCATTGGCCAACCGCTCTCTGGAGGATCTTCGGCATACGTAGCACCAGTCAAAGCTGCGAGCGGAAATGCGGTCATAAAGATAGCTATGCCGAGCCAGTACGGACCTTACGGCTTTGAGCAAGAGATAGACACGCTTCTTCGTGCGAATGGCCGCGGCTACGTTCGCGTGTTCAAGTTTGACTACGAGCGCCGCGCTTTGCTTCTCGAGCAGCTCGGACTCTCCATGCAAGAGAGGAAATTGGAACCGAGGCAGGCAATAAAATTGCTGTGCAAGACACTGAAACAAGCATGGCTCCTCCCACCGAGTGCGGATCAAACGATGAATGCCTTGGAGTACAAAGCGCAGACCTTGGCTCAGCTCATAAGCGAGCTCTGGGACAAACTTGAACGGCCATGCTCTGCGAAAATTGTCTCTCAGGCCTTGGAGTTTGCGCGTCTGCGTATGGATGCTTTTGATCCCAAACGATGCGTCGTCGTCCATGGAGACCCCCATCCAGCGAACGCGCTTCTGGTACTTGCCCCACGTGCTGGAGCTGAGTCGGGCTCTGTCTTTGTTGATCCAGAGGGCTTCCTCTGCGAGCCAGAATATGATCTTGGGGTGGTCATGCGTGGCTGGAATGAGGAGCTGCTTGCAGCAGACGATCCTCTTGCTCTCGCCCACGAATACTGCCAGCTCCTCGCCAAGGAAACTGGCCTGGATGAAGCCATCATTTGGGAATGGGGCTTTATTGAGCGCGTATCAAGTGGTTTGTATATTTGCGCCTACGGCTCAAGCGAGCACGGCCAGCTCTTTTTCAACACAGCACAACGCTTGCTGGATAAATAGCTCCTCAGCCCGATGAGGATTGAAGCGATGGCCTGCGTAGCGGTAGAACGACGATCACCTCAGTCTCAATGGCTTGCTGTGTTGGTTTGAGTATTGGGGTACACTTCGGGTACAGAAAAGAAGAGTTAAAATGGCTCAATCTTTCTGGCTACCGCTGTAGGGTCTGATGGAGAGAGTGTGTCTCGCTTGTTTCTTTGCGTCTTTCCTCGTTCTCCTGACGCGCATATTGCCCTCTCATTGTTCTCCATAGTACCACGATGTTTGTCAATAATTTTCCGTGTTGTCGTAAGCGGAGAGTCTGTTGAGCATAAAGCGAACAGCAGCAAACTGCCCTTTGACGAACTTGATTGAGGGTAGTGAATCCCCCTTTCGGCACCCCCTCTTTCACCCATTTTTTCAGCAAAATCTCGATCACCGTCAATACTCGTTTGAGCGTGCTGACGGTGCTTCTTTCCTCGCATCGTGCGTGAGGTGCCATTTCTGCGCCGTTCAGAATCGTTCATCATTGTTCAGATTGATGAAAGCGATAAACTGCAATGTAACTGTCAAAACGAATGGCCCCAATGCTCTTGACAAGCGGAAAGAACGACACAGAGAACTGTACGTGTTGCTGTACGCGAGTTCGCTCCTTTGAGGATACGTGTTCCCGAGCAGTCTCGATTATAGAAAGGGAATAGGGGTAAAAATAGGGCCGAAAGGGGGATTGTGCATCGCTTGTTTTTCTCCGTCTTTTGCGTCCTCCTAACGCTCACGGCGTCCTCTTATTGTTCTCCCCAGTACGCTGGTGTACGTCAACAATTTTCCGTGTTGTCGTACGATTTGTCGTGAGGGATATTCGAAAAGTAAATCGTCCCAGATGTGGTAGACTGAACCAAGAAATCCGTGCATAAAGACTATGGATAACCTTATGGTGCATCTATTTGGTTCGCCGCTTATTGAAAAAGGCCTCTTGTCTGGCATTGAAGTCCTCTTGGTATGCGTCAAATAGCTCTTGGCCAGTTGTTGGGGTTGGCTTGTGCGTCCGATAGGCCTCCACTAGTTCGGCAGCTGAAATAGATTTATCCTTTCTCCTCGCGACCACTTGTGCGGCCTGCACCGCCTCATATTCGGCCTTCGTTTTATAAAGGATTTGATTGTTGCTAACCCCTGCATCTTTCTGACGGGTGTATGGATATGGTGCTGCGATAGGATTCTTTTCCGTCTTCGTGTGATATTCTGGACTGTGCCACACCTGATCTGGTGTCGTACGTTTCGGTCCATCCGCAGTGATCTCCTTAGCCTCCAAAAAAAGTTGGCAATCCGGGCAAAAGCCCTGACTTGCCCCAACTTTTTGTAAATTGGGATACTTAATATACAAAGTCGTTTCCACATGAAACCCTGCACCAAGTGTTTTATGAATATGTGCTTCCTCTATGCCGAATTTTTCCGCGACTAACTTTAATTCCGGATTGTTCGGAGACAACTGCGTGGCTAGAACTAATGTACCATTTGGTAGTTCTCCGACTCCTGTCGTACTTGCATTGAGGCTTCCCTTTCCCGCTTTGTGGATAGCAGTGGCTCTCTCGGCCAGCGTAGCTTCCGGGTTGTCGATTACTGCCATGATATCTTCAGCTATTTCTGGTTCTTCTTCTTCAGCTGGTTCTGGGAGGTTACTACCCTTGCGTGTTCTCTTTTTCCCTTTTGTCTTTCTTCCTTTTGGCTTCACTCGTTCTACTTCCTCATCTTCCTCATCTTCCTCATCTGATTTTATTTTCTTGGTTCCGCTCTCCTCGCCACGTTTTTCCTTACGTGTTCTCTTTTTCCCTTGTTTCTTTCTTCCTTTTGGCCTCACTCGTTCTTCTTCTTCCTCCTCCTCTTCTTCTTCTTCCTCTTCTTCAGCTAATTTTATTTTCTTGTTTCCCTTCCCTTTTACCCTTTGAATCACATTACCTACTGAAGCAGAAACAGTACTTTCCGACATCACATCAGTTGAAACAAGATTCTGACTTTCACCAGAACTGGCAACCTTCTTTCCGATATTATCCGCTTCCCTTTCCAATTCCTGATCGTCATTGACTGCCATTCCCTTGGCCTGCATCATCGGCTTCACTCGTCCCTGCTTCTGCTGCACCACGTGCCACGCTTCATGTGGCAGATGTTGTTTTTGCTCAGGGCCTACATGGATGTTTGTACCTTGTGTGTACGCTAGAGCATGCAGCGCGGCGGGTCTGGAGGAATTGTAGTGGACTTTCACATCACCCAGGGACATGCCGGAGAGATTCTCAATCCTGGCTTTCAGACTATCAGGCAGACCCGTGTGGTTTTCTCTGCGAGGAGGGAAAATAGGGATGTGAGCAAGAGAATAGCTTAAATGGGAGCCATGCTGAGGCTGCGCTTGCGAATCTGAAGAGACTTGTTCAGAGGTAGGGACCGGTGTAGGTGCAAAGGACCGTGAGGGCCGAAGATGGCGTGAAGTCGGAGCCCCGCGCGTCGAGCTTGTATTGCTCTTGCGCTGGACTTGCTCGAAGGTACTCATCTCTTCCTCCTTGCACAGATATCACAGCACTTCCCTTGGAGACGGAAAGCTATACAGCAATGAATGCCACCATAGAAACTATACCTTATTTACCACTGATTTTCCAGTGACCTCATCCGGCGTTCACGATTTGGCGGTGAGTGTGATTGTGTAGGTAAGGTGTGTTGAGAGAGAATGCTGGTTGTTTCACGAAAAGCTAGAAAAGAGAGTTCATAAAGTATATACTTTGCGCAGGTGCTATTCTCAAGCGTCGTTTTCATGCTGGCAGTAGACTGAGAAGAGAAGGAAGGATAGTATGAGTACCTTCGCCCCATTGCAGTATAGATCTGTTAAGACATCACCATCTGTAACACAACGGGCCTCCATGTTGCGACCGAATCGTGGGGCTGAGCCACCAAAAGTTTCAGAAGCAGCCAAATCAGCCGCACTCTCTGAACAACAACATACTCCGAGTTTTTCTTTCGCCCACATCCCAATTGACGATCCAGTGCAGGCTCCTCGTAATACATTAGAGCAACGCAGGGGAAATACTACTGGCCTGCCGGACAGGCTGAAAGATAGGATTGAAAGTCTCTCAGGTATGTCTCTGGATGATGTAAAAGTTCACTACAACTCGTCCAACCCGGCCCAGTTGCAGGCGTTGGCATACACACAAGGTACGGAGATTCATGTGGCACCAAAGCAGGAAAGATACCTGGCGCACGAGGCGTGGCATGTAGTGCAGCAGAAGCAGGGTCGTGTGCAATCAACGATGCATTTACAGGGTAGGGCAATAAACAATAATGCTGAATTGGAGCATGAGGCAGATGTGATGCCGACTAGACTTGTCCAAGGAGGAAAACAGCAATCCACGGTACGACAATCGGCGTACTCCCCGAGGAATAGCACAATCCAACGTGTTTCCTCCTTGCAAGTGGGACAGAGGGTCAAGGTACATACTGGTCGTCGTCAGGAGCCGATAATTAGCGGAACAATCAAATCTGTCTCTCCATCTTGGTACACGGTGATGCTCGATGGCGAACCCCAAAGAGTTGAAAGTTTTCTTCAACATGTCGTCTACAAATACGAGACAGCAGATCAAGTAATCGAAGAGGAAGCCAAAAAGCAGGTCACAAAAGCAATGGAGGAAGAAGAATTACCGATATTAGCAATGGGTGCCGGACCCGCCCCAGGAGTTTTGGAAATAAGTGATCTCAAACAATCATCTAACGCATTCAGAAGGTATGCGCCAAGTGGCAAGCACGCGCTCCGCGGACACAGGCATTTGCGGGCGCCAGCGAGAATAAAAAACATCGAATACGTTTTTGATCCTTTAGCCAAACGCTTTGCTGTAGGCAGGAATAAGTCGGGCCTTCCGGGAGGACTCTCACCGCATCAACACTTGGCTCAACTCATCAATGCCGACGAAGAACTTGTAGTTGGTGGCCACTTCGCTAGGGGTGAAAATGGCGAAATATTGTTGGACGAGAATAGTGGACACTACGGTAGGAGATGGACTCCTGAGGTTCGTGAACAAATAGTAACATTCTTGCGAGAGAGAACAGGACAAAAAGTGATACACGAGTCCTGGAATGAACCTAAGTAACATAGAACACCCCTGCTGCCAGCCCGAAGGGCAGATATTCATCCAGCATTTGGGCTATATTGTCCTGGCGTTGTCCTTGCCTGAGGCTGTTGAATGCGCCCATTTCTGAGCCGTTTGAGGCACCGCGGTAGATGTGAGGAGAGCAGCGGATGTCCAGCTGCGCGTAGGCGGCATCGCCGTAACGGGTGGAAGTGAACAGGGGATAGACCAGTTCATTTTCTGTTGCATGGCTTTGTCCTTCAGGCAACAGCACTTTATCATGTAGATGATCAGTGCGTTGGGGCTGGCAGTGTTCGCGCCGGGGAGTGTGGGAGTGCGGTGGTATATAGCTGAAGCTGATCAGTCCGCGTTGCTGGTGCTTCACCTCGACAGGATCGGTAAAGATGACATCCTGGGCCTGGCGGAGTTCCTGGACCTGGACTTTGCCGAAGATGGTTACTCGTTGCAGATCGATAAGTGGGCCATGTCCGCCATTAGTGTGAACAGTCTCGATAGCGTTGCCGGAAGCATGGTCGATAATGCTGTCTTTGACCAGCAGTTCGCTTTTGACGTTGCGCAGGTGAATTGGCCCGACGATGCTGTGGTCGATGATGACCTGGGTTGGTGCGGTATTGAGAGGATGATGGTGCGCTTCCAGTCCGTGTGGCATCAGCGTGCAATGCAAGATTTCGAGATTCAGGCTGCCGCCATTGATTTCGAGCTTGCCATCGACCAGAAGGCCGTTGAGTTGCAGGTGAGTGCTGCCTTGTTCGCTGTTCACGGTGAGCGCGCCATGAATTATGGGGCGCATTCCGTCGGTGGCTTCGATCACAAGGTCGGCGTTTTTGGGCAGTTTGATGATGAGATCACCTTCATAGAAACCGTTGTCCACGATGTGGATGGTGTAGCGTAGTCTGTTCTCCTGGGCGTCGTCATCTGCTGCATGCTGGTGCGCCCAGGTGCCATAGCTGCTCTCCCACTCTTTCAGTGCCTGTGAGAGCGTGCTTACCTTTCCACCTTTAAGCACGTTGACACGCTGCCTGGGAGTGGGATCTAGGAGTGATTGACGGGTGTAGGGTCCGCCGCCGAGGTCGCCACTAAAGCTGTAGCAGTAGTTGGTCTCGACTGTATCGCTTGTATCCCTGGCTGTCGGGGGATGTTTGTGAAGTAGGCGCAAACGGCCTAGCGCGACATCTATAGCGACCGTGTACTCACGTCCTTGAGAGCTTCCTAAATGGGGGTTCCACTGGCTCAGATCCGCACTGCTGACTGCCAGAGGCGGGATTGGTTCGCCGTTCAGCATTACGCACAGGCTGCGTTCAGAGCCGTAATAGCAGCTGTTGCTTAAGAGGTCTTCGTCGGTGAAGAGGCCTTCCTCTGCTGTGATGTGGTGATGCTGCGCTCGGTATTCCTTCAGGTCGTCAGTGAAGGCGACGCGGCTGATGGGGCCAGGTAGATTGGTGGCATCTGGCCGCTCGGTGAGGCTCGTTACCTCTTGAGGTTGGCAGAACAAGGGCATGTCGCGCCCTAGCGGGTTGAAGGTGAAGCAGCCAGGCGGCAGGTCGCGTTCTCCCATTCGTGTTATGGCCCCGGCGGGAACCAGGCTCATGAGATAGCTTTGCAAGCGCCAGACGAAGACGCCCATATTGTCGGGAGAATATTTGCCTTGCAGAGCACGACTCTGTGGCCCATTGTTGGTGCTTTCAGCAGCGATGCGGCGGATATCGATAGTATGGGCCGTCATTTCAAATGGGCCACCCAGCATAGCCAGTTCGGTAGCGTGATGCAGGTCGGCAAAACGCCCACGATCGACGATGTTACGCAGGTGTGGTGTGAGCGAGAGCAGTTGACCGTACTCGCTCAGCCGCACGTACCAACCACTGACATCGCGCAAGACGTGCTCAAGAATGGCGACCATGCCTTTACGTCGACGGTAGGCGATGGTGTCAGCAACCTGACGGCGCTGGCTGGGGAAGAGTTGCCGGGTATCGTCCGCGTTGTAGACTCCAAGCTGACTGGCGATGTAGGACACGACCCAATCATCGCATGTCTCGATAAACCAGTTATCGTAGAGTGCGTCGATATCTTGCTCTATGATGCGAAACTCGCTTTCGAGGCCTGCCATGAGTGCTCGCAGTGGTTCGCCCTGGAGAGTGTCACGGATGCGATAGATCGTGGGCAGCAGGTTGTATAAGCGCTCTTTTTGTTTTTCTTCCATCGTTATTTACTCCACTGTCGGGGTTATGCTCCCCTCATCAGTATCAATCAATAGTAGTTGGGCAGGGTGAAGTGTTCCAGCCTCTAATCTTCCTGCTTTCGCATCGAGTACGGCGTTGAGCGCGACCTGTTGCCCTTTGATGTAGAAACTCTTGAGCTTTACTCCAGAAACGCCGTTCACATCCTGCAAGGCTGTGATGACTTCTGAGGCGGAAAGAGGCTGAGCAAGTTGACGCGCATTGAAGCCGAAGTCTTCAGTGAGCTTTTGCGTGGCGTTTGCGATCACCGTGTTTGCGTCATATCCAGCTTGGAGCACGATGGTAGCTTCCAGTTGAAAATAGAGTGTCTCGCAGGTATCTATTTCTACTGGTTGGGAGGGCGAGAGCACAGCGTTGCTGACATCTTGCCGCAGATTCTGGTAGAAAATCGAGGTTTTGTCGATCTCCTGGGCATCTTCGCCAGCAATGGTCATGTACACAAGGTGGCGGCGACCGTTCCAGAGGGATTGCACCTGCACCTTGCCGATACCAGCATAGGCGCGTGCGAAATGTTCGTAATCATTGAAGGATATGATACGCAGCATGGTTTGTTGCACGTGTAGCGGAGCATTGACCCGTGCCATATCATTCGATTCGGGATCTGCACCGCCGCTAGCTGGGATGGGATTAGTCACTTTCTGGATGCCAGGCGGGCGCCTGCGCAACGTGGTTAGGCTGTTGGCTGGAACATTCCCCACCTGGCCGCTACCGATACGGTAGGAGGCGGTGATGTGTTCTCGACCACTGGGCAGGTGCGCGCCAGCGTTTCCATTGCCAAAGACGAGCCAGGTGTTGTCCTGACTATCGTTCTGCACTACATAGGCACGGCGGTTACTGCTTAATCCAAAGAGCCACGAAACTGGATGCCAGGGAACACCATTGACCAGGACTTGCAGTGTACCAGGCAAGTGCTCCTCAGCCTCTACGGGAGAGGTGTACGTGAGTGGCTTCTGTTTGAGCATGAAGCGGCGTGTATCTCGCCGCATGTCCACACTACCAAGCACCTCATTCTCTATCGTCTGGCCGTGTGTGGCAGACACTACATTTGCGCAGATCGTTGTGCTAGAGCGGTCATACACATTATTGAGTGGGGCATCGAGTTGCAATATCTGGGTGGTCGTCGTGGTTTGCTCTTGAGACTTTGTAACGGGAGACACAGTGACCAACTCACTCACTATCTCATCCTGGTCGGGAGCTGGCTCGTAGCTAATGGACGCGATGGGAGCAGTAAAACTGCCCACAAAACCATTTCTGTCCCTTAATTGCCACGTATAGACGTCGCGCGTCTTCGTGGCACTTATTCCCATCACGACCAGCGGTTCATTGGGGTTAAATGGTGTTTGCCGCAGAGTATCAACAGACACGAGTTGAAGAGCGTGAAGAGAGGCATTGAGCTGACCTGTCACGCGCAGGCGGAGTCGCTTGCCGCTCACAAGCATCTTCATCTTCTGACCAGCGTTCAGTCCTGGTACGAAACTACCTAAGGGGATCGTGTCGCCCTGAATGGGTTGATCGTCAAAGAGAGGCAATTGTTCGCTCTGGATAAGAATGGTGGCGGTATTTCTGTTAAAGGAATTGAGTTGCGTCAGGCCATCAATGGTCATACTGGTGAAATCTTTGCCTCTCGCAAAATCTTTACGGGTGCTTGGGCCAACCGAGTCCGCGTTGTAGACGGCGACCTTGGCATTCTGACGCACCGCTATCCAACTTTTGGAGACGAGCGTGGGATAGAGTTTATCCAGGTCAAGCCGATTCTCACGAAGCTGAAAGCGCGTCCACTGGTTCTCTGTATCAGTGCTGTTGGGCATGCCTGCGGCGAAAAGACCACCGGCATCTGCCAATATTACCTGCACCTGGGAAAGTTCCAGGTTGTTGGAAAACTCGGTCCAGCTATCAGCGTTGCCGTGGGCTTGAAAGACGCGCCCATCCTGTGATCCGGCAAAAAGAAATGAAGTGCCATGGGTCTCGAATGCACGGATATCCGCAACAAGAGCAACCTGGATCTGACCTTGCTCCTGCTCCTGCTGCAATGTCAGCGTGTAGAGTGATGGACTATTGGGGGCGGTGAGCTTCCAGGATTGCCCAGCCGTTATTGTGGTCAGTGCAGCTTCTTGCGGAAGTTCAACGCCATTGTTCGCAAATGCGTTAGTCAGCGAATTAAGGATAGGGATGGAGCCGCCGTTCAGGTCTTCGACGCGTAGGTTGTCGTCTACTGGGATGGAGAAGAGTGATTTCGCGGGGCCTTGCGAAATCCATGCCCAGTTTTGACCGTCATCGTGTGAGCGATAAATACCCTGGGAGGTGCCTGCGAGTAGAGTGCCATCATTCTGGAAGGCCAGTGCCCGTACAGTCATGGGCAGACCCACTTGCTGGGGGCGCGGAAGGAGCCACAGGATCAGCAGGAAGATGGCGAATAGTATCGCGAGGATAAAATATCCGACAATGAGAAAGCGCATGACGTTGTGAAACAGCGTGCCGTACTCGAAGAGCAGTACTCCAAATTGGCTATCGCTCAATTGTGGGTTATAGCTGAGAGCTACAGGTATATAGAGCAGTGTAAAAACGATGACACTGATGATCGCTGCATTGCGTAAGCCATACCAGTGCTGGATCAGCCAAGCAAACTTGTTATTTTTCGCATCCAGTAGCGGCCTCTGGCCCACAATGAGAAAAACTGCGATCAGAAAGACATCAACGAAGAAAAGGCCGAGCAAAGCGACCAGGTAAGCGGGGAAGCCACCTACACAGCCATGAATAGAACAAGGTGAAGGAGGGCCAGAGAGATATGCCGATGGTAGAGGAAGGGGCCCACCGAAATTGTCATTCAGCACGCCGAGCACCAAAAGAAGCAGAGCGATAACAGCTATAATCATGGCGGCTATAGAGCCAATCAGACGCCAGTTGATGCCCTGCTTCACCTCGACAGGGTAGACACCAGTGTCCATGCCTACAAATGGTATGCGGCCTTTCATGGAAGCGAACGCCCAGGCACTTCCGCGCTTCGTCACTTTCTGCTCGGAGACATCGACTGGTGGTCGTGCCCAACTTAACCCAGCATCAGGAGATTGGAAAACGCCTTCATCGGTTGCAGCGACCAGGTATTGAATATTGCCGTCGGTATAGGTTGTCAGATCGTGAATCACCGTCTTTGGCAGAGAAGTGTCCTTCTGCCTTGGCAAGGGCAAGAGTGCCAACAGCCCAATGCGCCGATTTGGCTTGCTCACAATCAGACGCCAGTTATTGCCATTGTCGTCGGAGAAAAACACGCTGCCGCTACTTGTAGCAGCGTAGAGAGTACCGTCGTCGGTCGTTGCCAGAGCCTGCACCTTCAATTTCATGAGGCCAGAACTAGTCGCTCCCCAGGATGCACCAGCATCTGATGAGCGGAATATACCGTTATCAGTCGCGGCAAAAAGGCTGCCACTTTTATGCTGGATGAGCGCGTGAACGGCGGCATTGGGTAGGCCAATACTGCTTGGAGACCAATCGGCTTTATCTGTATGACTGTAGGAAATGCCTCCACGTGTGTAGCCAAAGGGCTTTGCCGATAGGCGGAAGACAAAGACACGTGGATTCTTCATTGAGGTGAGGTCAAGTGGGATTGAGTCATCGTTGCGCTGAATATCGCTTTCCCAGGTGACCTGGGTATACCATTGATGCGGATCGGGTTCGACCGTTTTCAGCGTAACAAATATCCATGGCCGATTCTGATCGGTATAGGAAGGATCATCTCCGCTAATGAGCATGGCATCACCTGCTTTGAGGCCTGTTTTTATGCCATCTAAGCGCAAGGATGTCGTACCGGGGGGTAAGGTGCCCCTACTCTCGCTGCTACTTTTCGCTGGTAAAAGCGCGTTCCATTCCGAGCGCGCTTCAAAATCCTCAGTGGTTTCAAATATCTGGGGGAGTTGAGGTAGCGCAGTCGGTTTTCCTGGATCGGGAAAAGAGAGCACTTGCCGCCCCTGTGTAGGTACGCTCTGCACGGCTGTTCCCTTGGGGATGACACTGCTTAGCGACGTTCCATTCTTGACCGGGCCGACGGTGAAAGCAAGGTAGGTACTGGCCGAAACGCCGGGACGCAGTTCATAGCCGGTTGAGCGGGCCAGTTCAAGCACAGATCGTCGTTCGGTTGCAGTGGACAGGTAGCCCTCGTTGGCGATGCGCTCCTGGTAAAATGTCAGCACATCAATGACGATGGCCCAGGCCTGGAGTAGACCAACGCCCCAGTTTTCCTGTGGATCCGTGTGCAACTGCACCTCTGGTATTTGTCCTTGCGGCTCCTGATGCTCTGTCAGATAGGTCATCAGACGCGCGAGTACCGTCGTATATGTTCCGGCACGATAGGAAAGTTCTTTTCGCCCCGGCGGATTCCAGCGCGTATACGCGGGCATATCTTGAGGTATATCGCTATCGCTCATAGGCCACCTTCTAGATGAATTTTTAGCATGCCGTTATAAGGAACGGTTGCGTCGTTATCCAGGCGCACAATTTCAAGTGGGCCAGGTGAAACCTCCTCAACACACGTCGGCGGTGTTGTATCGAAACGGCAAAATTGTTGGACATTGACCTGTTGGACTCCCGGTATTGCCATGACCGTTGCAATAAGCTGGCTCTGGTAGATGGACTGCCCGAAGGTAAAATTATCGGGAAAGAAGAAGCCACTTGCATTGCTGCTCAAGGCTTTCGCAAGTGTACTTCCTACCACGCTGCTCGTGGCGTAACGCTGCAATTGGACACTCAAGGCGACGCGCAGGCCGATAAAGTAGGGGGCGCGTATCTCAAGGGCGTGACCAGCTAGGCGGTAGGCATCCACGAAGCTGCGAAGTTCGGCGATGAATGCTGCGTCCAGCGGCTTTCCCTGCTTGCGCTGCACATAAATACAGGCAACAGGTCGATTGCCCAGCCAGCGCAGACGGGTAATAGCATTTTGAACCTGCGGGTGTTGCACCGCTATGGTGGAGTAGTCTGCTTCGGCGACACAGCACTGTTGCGTGCGAAATGCGTAGGGAGCCATGTCGCGTACCTCTTCAATCGATTCCGGCTCGGTACCACTCGAAGCCGGGAGAGGATTGCGCACACCGATAATTGCCGTTTCCGCGGTCACAATGTGGGTTATCGTATCGGCGCGTACATTTCCCAGTTCGCCGCCACCCACGCGATACGTCACCTGGAAACGGTCGCCAGGCTGGGGTTGTTTCCCTTGTGTTCCAAAGCCGAAGCGGAGATAGGCGTGCCTGTCTTCTTCCATATCCACGGCAAAATCAGAGTCAACGGGGCCACTGCTGAGCAGGTCGCGTCGCAGCGTCCATGGGTAGAACGTGGTGAAGTTCAGGTGTTGTCCCTGGGGTACAGCCAGCCAGTGACGTTTTCTGAGGGTATCATGCAGTTCCCAGCCAACGCCATGCACTGTACGGATGGAAGTGCCCGGCGAGAGCACAATCCCTTCAGCACGCATTTGCTGGCATAGATTACCCGATGCACTGAGCGTATTCAGGCCGGTAACGAGATTCGCATCTACTTTCAGTGGCGCGGACTGGCTCTGTTGAAATAAGGAAATGATGGGCAAGGCCGTGCGCACATCTTGTAGCACTCCTGCGCTCGCGGGCTGCTTCAATGCCTGCTCGTGCTGATAGGGGACGGCGTAGGCGAGGCCGGTCTGTCTTAGATAGGGACGGTAGCGTTGCTGCTCCGAGACGCTGGGGAGTATCTCGTGGCGAACCGTCAGGCCATGATCGGCCAGTACGATATTGCCTCGTGCGACGGTGATGTCTGAGATGATGTCACCCTGCTGGCGAACGGCAATGCGCAGGGGAGATGGCAGCGCATCGGCATCATTCCATGTGACATGGAGTACGTGCCCTGATACTCTTCTGCTGCGCGTGACTCTGGTCAAGCGTACAGCATGGCGGCGGGATGGGTCAGTACCCGCCTTTGCTCCGGTTGTGGCATTCTTGACTTCTTCAAATATGAGGACATCACCAGGCTTGAGCCGCAAACCTTGATGGTGTTCATCTTTTAAAATAGCATCGGTGCAGCCCTGGGGTAATGTTGCTTCCTCACCCTCTTCGACATAGAGGTGTATCAAGTTGTGTTCTGGAGAGAGTCGGATTGGGTGCAGTGTTTCAAATACTTTTGTTTGCTCTTGCAGTGCCTCGTCGTACGCGAGCGACTGTGGTGGAATGGTCGGCATCGATGCGCTGGCATGTGTCAGCAATGGCGTTGCCCGAGGCAATGTGATGGTTGCGCTGACCTGTACCTGCACCCATACTCGTGCATTACAGCCCTCGTGTAACACATAATCCAACAGGCGCACGTGCCGTTTGATTGACGGACGACGGCGCGCCGTACCGAGATAGGCTTCGCTGGCGACCGCGTCTTGATAGTAGCTGAGATAGTCGGCGACATAGGCCAGAACTTCCACGAGTGCTATGCCCAGGTCGGCCTCGCTCCGCTCCGTCCATCCCGGCACGCGTAATGCGAGGTGGTCGAGCATTAACTGGCGAAAGCTGGCATAATCTTTGGCCAGGTAGTCTATCTCAGGGGGTGACATCCAGGTTTCATTCATACATGCCTCTTCAGTGAAATGAACAGGTTAGCGGATAAAGTTTGCAACGCGCGGTTGTTTCGTCTGTTTGACGATATATTGAATGGTGACGTTCAAGGTTGAGTCCTCGGCGACAACCTGCACGGCTTGCACCTGGATGAGGTTGCCAAGCCATTGTTGTAGCGCACCTTGAATAAGAAATTGGGTTGCGGAAACCATCTCTGTGTTGCCCGGATTGAAAATGAGCTGGCTGATGCCGGTGCCAAAATCGGGCAGGTTGACACGCTCACCGGGCATAGTGAAGAGCAGCTGTTCAATGAGTTGTTCGATATGTTGGCTATACCCGGTGGTGGCGATGAGACCTTCATCAGTGATACTCAATGGGTAGGCGATATTCATAGGTTGTTTTTCCTTCGTGTATTGCTATGTATTGTATTAAATAGGAATAACCATCACGGGGAATCCATCTTCGGTAATCACGCCCACGACATCCAGTGTCCCTTCGAGGGAGACTACTGGAGCGGCGATATTGAATTCAGCGGTTTCGACATCGAGCGAGGCACTTGCAATGTTCATTTCAATGCTTTCGATGGTCAGTGCCTCGCCCGCAATGTTTGTTTCCCCACTTTCGATGGTCAGTGCCTCGCCCGCGATATTAGTCTCCCCACTTTCGATGGTTAGCGTCTCGCCCGCGATATTAGTCTCCCCGCTTTCGATAGTTAGCGCTTCGCCGGAAAAGTTGGTATCGTCACTTTCGACCGAGACCGCATCGCTGGTGATATTGGTTGCCTGACTATTCAATTCAAATACGGCCTCGGTTTCTATTTGAATACCGGCGGCATCGAGCGTGATGTTGATGGGTGCTTCCCCCGCCAGGAACGTCAATCCCAGGCTGATACCGTCTCCACCGGGAAGCTCTCGCACAACCATGGTAGTGGAGGTTGTTTTGAAGATGAATGTCTCAGGCGTCAGAGGTCCCAGCGGGGTCTGTCCTTCTTCCCAAAAGCAGCCTGTCCAGATTGGATAATTTGGATCACCCCCCTCGAACTCGATCCAGACGTTCGCTTCGATGGGAGGGATGGCACAGAGGCCAACCTCAGGTCCCGCGTAAGGAACGCAAGGCATAGCCCAGGTTAACGGCAGTTCCGAAACGGCGGGGACGATAGGTAGAATACGGCCAAGAAAGAGGGGATCGACGTTTTCAGCGACTTTCCCACGATACTTGCCGTAAAAGCGCCGGATATTCGGTTTGCCGGAACGGTCGAGCGTCCCGATAGACCCGGGCGCGTTGCCAGAACTGAAAGTAGTGATTGGTCCTTGCATTATGGTGTTACTCCTGGCGTTAGACTACCCAGGCCTTCACGAGCCAGGGAAAAATCTTGCGTATATTGCCCTACGCGGATACCGTGCGTCACACTGGTCACATAGTAGTTGCCGTCGTAGCTGAAACCCACCCCGCGCACACCGACGATGCCTGGAGCCATCAGGATAGCTCCATAACGCAAGACATCGAGTGTGCCATTTGCTGTGACAACGGCATCGACGGATTGATCGGTAATTGCCTGCGCACGTGCCAATGCATCAATGTAGCTTGATCCCTGATAATCGAGCAACTGTTTGCGTACGTACGGCTGATTGAATAGCAATGGTGGTTTACTGGCCAACGGGGGCATGCGTGTGCTGGTCAATGTAAGCACCGGTAGAATATCTTCTGATGTCTCATCGGAGACAAAGCCGTAGACCTGCACGGGACCACCGGACAGGGCATTGTAGCTAAAGTTGATGGATTGCACATTGGTCTGCGATCCGGCATCAACCGTGAGGGCTTTTTGGGGCACACCGATACGGCTGGCAGGTCCCCAGTAGGCCGTATTCAGCATAGGAGCTTGCCCTGGCTGGACAAAAAAGACATAGCCGTGCTCCGCTGCGAGAGAACTGAGGTACTGCTTGTCGGTAGTATTTTGCTGCGGAATACGCTCGATTGGCAAGGATATAGCCCCGGACAGCGGAGGTATGACGATGGGCGTGATACCAAAACCCGCGTATTTAAGGAGAATAGCGAGTGCTATGGCCTCATCCCCCATACCCGGATATTCCAGCGAAACGTCGTACATATCCATCAACAGGCTGATATCTTCGCCAGTGACGGTCAGTATCATGGCTCCGCTTTGATCGTAGGAAAACTGGTGCTGTGTGATGATGCCATCCATCACAACACGCGGCGTTGCGCTGATCGTCACACAGATGATTACTCGACTGCCCGGTTGTAGCAGGTCACTGGTCATCATTGCAAAGTCGGGGCTCATATAAGGAGAGCGTTCTATTTGAAAACTCATCTGAAAGCCCGCTGTCTCGCTCTGCGTGATATCGACGCTTTGCAGCGCGGTCATCAGATTTCGTGGGGCCGGTTGAGGCACCACGCGCCCAAGCCATACTTGCAATTGAATACTTGTGATGCTCATGTGGGTTCCTGAAATTGAGGTGGGGAGACGCGCAAGACGTTCCCCACCACATCGGTCAACGCGAAAGGATTCATCGCGTTGTTAGCATCGCAGATGCGCCAGAAGTGGTCGGGTGCGTTGAGTGTACGCGCCGCGATCAAGTCCAGACGATCTCCGGCCATTACCGTGACTTCGGTGAGGAGTGGCATCTGCATGCCTTGCGGCAGAAACCGCCGCCGTTTATAAGAAATATGGTGTCGGCCATGCTCATCAGCGTAAATGGCCTCGTCAAGCTGATAATAGCGACTGCTAGGGTCAAACAACGTAGGTATCTCCTTTGTATTATCTGCAAGCTCACAAGGGCTGCTACATTTCAACTTATAGAAAGCGGCTGGATGGCAAGCCGGTGCTCCCTGAGTTCGTCGGACCCAGCCTTGCCATCGATTCTTTTGTCTGTTGATAGGCCAGAAACAGGTTATAGCCCTTCGTATCGGGGGCGAGATCGGAGTAGCTCAGTGCGCGTAAACTGAGCGAGAGGGTGGCCCGAATGGGATTGAGATTGGTGTCAAAGAGTTCCTCGCTTATCGAGAGGCTGGTGATGCGAACGGGCAGCACACGATTTGGTCCCCACACGAAGAGTGTCAGAGGTGCCACGAGTGGGGCGATCTCTAGCGTGCCTGTCGCAAGCAGTGCGTC
The DNA here is from genome assembly GCA_038199755.1 of Ktedonobacterales bacterium. Taxonomy (GTDB): domain Bacteria; phylum Chloroflexota; class Ktedonobacteria; order Ktedonobacterales; family Ktedonobacteraceae; genus JBBPYR01. The sequence continues at coordinate 20,773 of JBBPYR010000001.1, forward strand.
GTTCTGAATGACTTGCTGGCTAGCTGGATAGGCGAGCAGCTCAAGCAGAGCCAACTGGGGATAAATTCCTGCGTTGGTGGCTGTACTATCCCCTTGTTCCAGGGCGTCGATGGCGTCGATATACACCTCCAGTTCGATGGTTTCTATCGGTGCTCCGATATAGCGTACAACCTGCGAGCGTTCCCCTTGATCGCCGCCTGATGTCTGTGGCTGAAGCGACCGTTTGACTGTTTCAGGATTATAGAGGAACGCGATCGTTTGCGGCTGTGGATTTGTCTCGCTAATGGCGATAATGGCACCTTTGAGTATGCGTGGGCCATGTGAGTATGTTGGCATAGGCATTTCTCCCTTTTTGTGCTAGTGACCGATCCATCTGACCTTATTGCTTGTTCGTTGAAAGGTTTTCATAGACGCTTTGGGCGATGTGCATACCAATGGCGTCTGGTTTGGCATCTGGTGCTAACTGCAAGGTACTGATGTCGATTTGTGGAATATGCCCACCTTGAGTTAGCACTGGCGGCAGGTTCTGTGCGCTCAGTAGGCGTACAAGTTCTTGCTCAACTGCGGCGGCGATGCGATGACGTAGGGCATAGGGTACGTCGCGCAAGATCAATTCTCCGATATGCAGATCGATCTTCTGGTTCATATGTCCCATCCTCGTGTTTCTGAGCTGGTTAGCGTTTTTTCTAGATTAGCGTACTCGTGACGGGCGGCGCGCAACAGGTGCTGCATGCGAATCGGCTCCCCCGCGTCCGCTGCGATGAAAGCCGCCTTGAGGGCGATATTGCGGATGTTGCCACCAGCGATGTTCAGTTGGGCCAACTTCTCCGCGTCCAATCCTTCGGTAGGTGCGGCCTTGGGAAAGATGTGACGCCAGATTTCGGCTCGCTGTGCTGGGTCGGGAAAAGGGAACTGAATAATGAAGCGAATGCGACGCAGGAAGGCTGTGTCGAGCACATCTTTCATATTGGTTGTGAGAATAGCCAGGCCCTGATATGTTTCCATCCGTTGCAACAGATAGCTCACCTCAATGTTGGCGTAACGATCGTGGCTATCTTTCACCTCGCTGCGTTTGCCGAACAAGGCGTCTGCCTCATCAAAAAGCAGAATGGCACCACCTTCCTCGGCGGCGTCAAAGATACGGCTCAGGTTTTTCTCCGTTTCCCCGATATATTTACTGACCATCGCGCTTAAATCGATGCGGTACAGGTCAAGCTGCAATTCATTTGCCAGCACCTCGGCGGCCATCGTTTTGCCGACGCCACTTCCCCCAACGAAAAGTGCGCTGATCCCCAAGCCACGAGTTGTCTTGCTGGCAAAACCCCACGTTTCATATACCTGCCTGCGCTGGCGCATATGCATGGCAATCTCTTGTAAGATTGAGAGCTGTAAGTCTGGAACAATCAGGTCATCCCATGTAGCGGAAGCTTCAATAGGCCGAGCAAGGTCACCCAGTTTGGGGCGAGCCTGCACCCTACACATCTCCCATACAGCGGCGGCAACGTTTTCGGCACTAGCTGGCTCATCTTTCTCAATGCTTGCCAAGCGACCCTGTGCGCCAGACCAGACGGCATGAATAGCGGTCTCATTTAATGAAAAGTGCGAGACCAATCGGTCCAACTGACCATTGAGGGCAGCCGCCTTGTCACCGAGCGCAGCTTGCCAGATCGCCCCTTGCTCATCGGCGGTGGGCTTCTGCACGTCGAAGGTCAGCAGTGGGTGCTGTGACCAGGTATGACGCTCCCGACTGGAAATGATAAGTGGCCCTTTGTTGGCTTCTATCACGTGTGTAATGATACCGTTGCGCACGGCATCCGCGGAATCGACGCCCTGGCAGTCGAGCAGCAGGATATTGTTATCCAGGGCTACCTCGCGTCTCCACAGGTGGAGTATCTCTTCAAGCTCGCTGGTAGCGGTAGGCAAGGCTGTTGCTTGCAAGAGAAAGATATGGTGGTCGGTTAAGGTGCCGATAGCAGTGGCAATGCTACGCTTGCTGGCGATTTCGGCACCGCATAGCTGTATGATCGGCAACTCGGCGGCATCGTCTTCCAGCGAAGATGACCACGCTGTCACAATCTCCTGAGCTATCGTCTGATGAGATGGCAACAGAGGCGTTGAGGTTGATAACGGCTGGAACAAGTCTGCTAGCCGCTTATCCAGGTAGGATAAACCCACAAGATAATGCAAAATGCGCTCATCAATGCGCAGCGGGCTGGAAATGAGGGAGCGGCCTGGTTCTACATCGATGAGTCGCCAGTAGCGAAGTGGAGCGACCGGAGAGAGGGCGAACCAGTAGGGATTAGCAAGGACAGCCAGCGCCAGATTGAACGTAGGGTAGCTACGCTGGAGATCGCCTTGTGCGGCTGCACACAACTGTGCAAAGTCGCTATCCAATTCGATGCCAGCACATAACAACAGTATGTCGCGCTCAAATAACGATAGATCGAACAATGAGCCAAGTATATCGAGTGCCGGAGCATCTTCGTGTTCCATTGCCGCAGGTGTCGGCATGGATGGCACAGATGAGGCAGGCTGCGACGATTGATCACCGGATGTATGTTTAAGTGCCTGACGTAGCGGCTCCAGTCGGGCCATCAAGTAGTCCTTGTTCGCTTTTCGCCAGTTTTTTTGTACAGTGGTCTCTATCAAGAGGGAACCTCCGGACCAGCAGGCTTGCTATCAACTACTTGTTGACCTATCGTGACTAATGGCTCGTGGCTTACAGGAACCGGCCCGATTTTGACCTCAGCTACGGGCTTGATGGTGGCTGAAGGCAGCTGTGCCTCGACGAAAACGGGAGAGGCACGATAAATCACTGAGAGCGTGTAGGGAATTTGATAGAAGACCGACCACAGCTTCGAGAGTTCTTCCAGGCTGAGATTGAGTGGGCTAAGCTTCACACGTTCCACTTGGTCGTACATAGTGTCTTGTTTCAGGTAATTGCGGCTCTCGATAGCCCGGCCAATCATATCCGCTTCGAGTATCGCGTACGCATGGAGAGCAGAGATCACGTTGCCAAGCAGTCGTTGGGGTTCCATGACTAGTTCTGAACCGTGAAAGGAGATGAGATAGTCAAGGTTCAAAGCGACCTGTGGGCGACGCACCAGTACACCATTTTCATTGCGCGTCGGCAGGTCGGCATTGATCCAGCTTGGGTTGGGCGTAGTCTGGTAGAGATAGAGATTGATCGCTGCTTTCTCCTGCCCATCGCTATTGATAGTTTCAGGTCGGCGTATCGTAACGTCGGTGCCGGGGATGGCAGCCAGGGCAGCCTCCTGAAGGATATCCTGTAATGCGGCTGTTACGGCGGCAATTGCCAGGTAATTACTCATTGACTACCCCTCTCTCGCTGTTTCAGATATGCGCTCAGCGATTGGGCCGGGCGTAAGACACGTTTCTGGTTTGGCGTTGGCTGTGCTGTCGGTGTTGCTCGGACCACGACGCGGCCAATGGTAATGCGAATCGGCGGTACCTCAAACTCTTCTTTGGGCTCCTCGGCCCCTTGCTTGGGAGAAATTCGCGTTGCATCTTGCGCATCCGCCGCAATGGAGGAATGGAGAGCAGGGGGAATTGAAACGCGCTCCGCAAACTCCGCCGCAGCGGTGGACGCGATCAATCGTTCCCTACGGTGGGCTGTCTCTGACGTTTCCTGGCTGGTAGGCGTCGTTATTGCGGGAGTCATGTCTTGTGCAGGCGTGACTATCGGCAGGATTGGAGGGTGTGTAATGCCGGTATGTTGGTCAGGCTGGGGTTTACGAGCAGCCTCGTTGGTTCTGCGAAGTGGCCGCGACGACATATCTGGCTGCTGCGGCCCAGGCTGATTAACGCTTGGCGTTGGCTGTAGATGAACCATTGACGAGGCTTGTTGATCCGTTACATCATCTTTCTTCACCACTTGCTGAGGCTGGAAATTTGACTGCAGCGAAGGTGGTAGGGCCGACGATAGTGGTAGGGCCGATACTTCTGGGGTAGCAGCAACATCGTCAGATGGAGGCGTTTTTCGGGTTTGTGCATGCGTGGGCCAATTCACCGCTGATGAGCCTGATAGCTCGGTCCCAACTGGGTAATCTTGAGGGAGAGAGAAAGGGTGTGTATCTTCCGATGAGGGTTCGTCAACAGTAGGGGCAGGCACTGATAACTGAGAAACTGGCGATGCAGGCTCCATATTGTCATTGGCAGGGCGTTGGAGGTGAAACAGATGACGTAACGATACAATGGAGATAGGGTGCTGTCGAGCAGCGAGAGGGACGAGGTCAGGGAGGCTCGTCCGTTGTTCTGGGGCTACGGTTTGCTGGAATGGTCGCTCCATCGCGAAGGTCTCGGTCGTTTCATCGGCAAAAATAGCGGGTGGAACTGAAAACAGGGCAGTTTCGGCTGCCACTGCTGCTTGTTCGTTAGAGGGCAGCAGTGTTGCATCTGAAACGAGAAGAGGAGCAGGGGCGAATAGTGGCGAGACGAGCGGTTGTATTCCCGCGCTGCTGCTCAGGCTTTGTGCGACCAGATTCGAAAATATATCGGGCATTAGTGAATCAATTCTAAGTAAAACTGGCGACGTGCCGCGCTCAATGTCAGGATATCGCTTTCGCGCCAACCGTAGCTGGAGGCGATAGTATGCACATCGCGTAGTAGGCGTTTTGCTAACGCATCGAGTTCCGTCCAGAAAAATGAGACGATATCAAAGAGTGTCGTCCAGTGCTGCTGGCACGCCGGACAATCAAGCACACATTCTATCTCGGCTAAAGGATCATGTTCAACAACCGCCTCGGACAATGCCTGCAAGACGTTTTCGGGCAGGCTATCGACTGTTATGGGCTGATTATCCCGCGTGGCCTGCACTACACAACGCTCAATTAAGAGGCGACTCCCTGTGCGCGCATCAACAGAACGCACAATAGATGCCAGGTCGGCACTTGTCGGTATGCGAAAGCTGAGGGTAAAGGCATCACGGCTCAAGGTATGCACACGATCGACATGTTCACCTAGCTCGATTGGTGCTTCCACCTCGATGGGCACCATTGCCGAAAGATCGAGAATGAATTCGAGTTTTTCGCTGCACTGGGGACATTGCACAAAACAGGTTGCCGCTGTCCCCAGCGTCTTTTGACGCAATAAGAGCAACTGCTGATTGCGCTGGCCAATGGTCAAGGAACTCAAGGCAGATGGCGAAAACGCAGGCAGGGCAAGAGCCAGCAACAACAAGGCTCGATCAAGCGCGTGTTTTTGCTGGCCTACGTCCCACGCATACAAAATATCGTTGGCAGATAATGCGCGCATCGCTTATGCCAGCCTCGTTTCAGTCGGCTCGGTGACGCTTGTATCGCGCTGCCAGCCCTCGTTTTCCAGCTTGAGTGTCTGAATGGCGACCGCGTTGGCACTGGCGTCGAGTTCGGGTAGCGCGGTAAATTCTGAGACCCAGCAGCGATAGACGTTGTAGGCCATCACCTTTTGACCTGACTCGTTATACATCTCGATAATGATGTCCTTGCGGAAATCCTGCAAAGACACTTCCTGGCCAAGTTGCCCTTGATTGGCATAGTCCCAGAGTTTGCTCGCCCAGTTCTCGAACTCCAGGTCGTGAGTCACGCCGCGCTCCAAAGTAATGGCCCCATAATCTGTCTGGCCTGGTGATTTGCGCACGGCACTGGGGTCACCGCCTTCGCGATGCGTGACGACCTGAGTTGTGCGCGTGAGACCACCTACCTTGCTCACGCCGGCCACATATTTGCCATCCCACATAACGCGGAACTTAAAACTCTTGTAGGGATCATAGCGATAGGCGTTCGCTACAAATTGCGTATTCTTGTCGGCCACTACATACTCCTTACATAGCCGCTTGACCAGCCGATGGCTGGATGTAGAGAATCACGAACTCAGCCGGTTTCACAGGGGCAAACCCTACGTAGATGTTGACAATCCCCCGGTCAATATCCGTCTGGGCATTAATGGTACTATCGCACTGGACAAAGTAGGCATCCTTAGGTGTTGGACCCTGGAAGGCTCCCTGGCGGAACAAATCATTCATGAAACCACCGATGCTGAGGCGGAGTTGCGCCCAGAGCGGCTCATCATTCGGCTCAAAGATGGCCCAGCGCGTGGCTCGGTAAAGGCTTTCTTCGATATAGAGGGCGAGGCGACGAACAGGAACGTATTTCCAATCGGAACTAAGAATGTCAGCCCCTTCTAGCGTACGTGCCCCCCAGACAACGGGACCTACACTCGGCATGGCGCGTAGACAATTGACCCCTAGTGGATTGAGCACACCGTTCTCGAGATCGGTCATCGGAACGCTCAATTCAGATACTCCAGCGATGGTAGCGCTCAAGCCTGCCGCCGCTTTCCATACTCCGCGCTGGTTATCGGTACGGGCTATAATGCCTGCGATAGCACCAGATGGCGCGTACGACCTCCATGAACCCGCTCGTTTGAGGCGAGGGAAGAAGACCATCGCGTTGGCACTGGACGTACCCAGGTTCTTGACTGGATCGAGCATCTCCTGGGCCACCGTCTGCGTATCCTTCCAGCTCGATGGTGGATCAAGAATGAGCATCGCTCGACGCTGTTCGCAATAGGTAGCAGCGGTTCCAATTACCTCTGGATCGACATCATCATTGTTGTATGGAGGAATACAGAGTAAATTGAACAGCACAACTTTCTCTAAGGCATAGAGGCCTTTTTTGTCCAAATCGAAGGTGTCACCCTCACCGCCGAGAAAATCGGCTTTAGTGATCGGCGAGCCCTCATCCTTGATCTTGGCTGCCTCTGCTACTGCTACGTCTTTTGTGGTCGGGGTGGGAGTGCTTTTCGGAAGCGCACCAGCGACAAAGACGAGCTTTGAACTGGTCGCTAATATCGCATCCACTCGTTGTGGGGAATCCATATTTACTGTCACATTGCGGAATATCTCGGTTGTATGGGTTTTGGTGTCGGTGACAACAAGGTTAAACAGGTCTGTTTTTTTGAGCCCATAGCGACCTAGCGCATCATTGTCGTCCCTTACATCGGGACCCTTGATACTCGCTGTGAGGTAATTTCCCCATGTGCCGGGGTCACGGGCTTCCAATATGAGATCACCGACAGTCAGGATAGCATTGGTCATCGAGGTGGTTGGTGCGGGCGAAACTGGCGTTGTTGTAGCCGGTACATTGGAAGAGGCGGCGGCAGGCTTCTTCGTCTGACTTCCTGAACCGGGCGAGCTTTGCGTGCCAGAACCGGATTGATCAGCCGATTGGCTTTGGTCTCCAGCAGGAGGCTGACTGTTGGTATTGGATATCTCGGTTACTGTCACCCTGGGTTCGGGAGGCATCACTGGTGGTGTGTCCTGTCCCGAAGGATGGTAGAGGCGCACAATAGCGGCTTGAGTTCCGCCGTTCATGTAGAAGTCGCGCACCGCATCGGGGAGATAACTTTGTGTCCATGACCCACCAAAGGTCTGCTCAAAGTCGGCGTAGCTGGTGGTGATCATAGGTTCGTTGATGGGACCGCGCAGTGTACGCCCAATGAAGGCAGTAATCGAGGTGGCGACACCAACAATCGTGTGGGAACCAGTCGGCACCTCCTGGATGTAGACGCCAGGGTAGGAAATAGCTGGTATAACAGGCATTAAGAATCCTCGTTTCTGGTGGATGAGTAACGCAAAAAACGATGTTCCACACCGATGCCATGAGGTGACTCAAACAACTGGAGTGGTGGTGTATTTTTTATGCCAGGACTGATGGGCTAACGATTACAAGATAACATATATTATTTGTTAACACAAGGTTTTTTGCTAGGTATAGAGGGGTTTTAAGGGCCGTGGAGCAAAAATCACATTTCAAAAGAAGTAGAGACAAGAGTAGAAAGAAGCTTGTATCCAGGCAACAGTAATGATATATTGGTTGAGGATAAAATAGCCAAGACCTCACGGCAGAATTTCACCAGACTGAGCTGACAGGGCAGGGGAAGCCCTGCTGCTACCATGAAAAATTGACGATTTTTTCATGGTAGCCCCGTCGACTAGAAGATAGGAAACAACGATGCAGGGTGATTTCTCACGACTGACCTTCGACCCCAGAAAGCATTATCGCGGTGTGCGCATGCAGCAAGGACGGGTGCAACTGGATGCCGATTGGAACGAGCAGATCGATATTTTGAATTATTTCTTTGAGACACAACTCAAGGATATCCTCGGTTCCAGCGGTGCTCCGCAAGGTACAGCAGGGTTTAAGATCACCACTGAGAACAACGATGCTAGGCCACAAGGCTTACCTTCTAGCGCACAAGCACCCCGGAATCGGCAGAACGCGGAAGCTGGGAGCCAGCCGTTGCCAGATTTCTCTATCAGTCGAGGTCACTATTATGTTGATGGCATTTTGTGCGAGAACGAACAGGAAGCACTTTTTTCATCACAACCGTATTTTCCTGATGCGCACATGCCTGGGGCACTCAAGGAGCGGTGTCTTGTCTATCTTGATGTCTGGCAACGCCACATTACGGCCTTTGAGGATGCATCCTTGCGTGAAGTTGCGCTCGGTGGAGTAGATACGACTACCCGGATACAGACGATTTGGCAGGTGAAATTATTGCCGATTACGCATGAACATAGCCACGAAATTCTCGCCAGGAGCGGCCATGTGACCTATGAAGAGGTGGTCGAACTCCCTGAATGGCATGAATTGGTTCACCGACACGTTAAGAGAGGGAAACTTACGGCCCGTCATGTTTCAAATAGTTCTATGCTCGATAACCAGCTTTATCGGGTAGAGATACACCAGGTGCATGATGGAAAAGCGACGTTCAAATGGTCGCGGGAGAATGGTTCCATTGTCTTTGATGTCGAACAAATCCTCTCGTATGAGCAAAAGGAGAATGACACGGCGCACTGCACCATTACGGTGAGCGATCTGGGGCGCGATCTGACGCAACTGCAAAAGGGAGATTGGGTCGAGTTCGTCTCTGATCGGACGGTACTACACGGCTACACCTTGCCGCTCTACCAGGTAGCCAATATTCCTGATGCGACGCGGCGTGAGGTGATGTTGACTGGGCAGTACATGCAGGTGTTGGAGAAATTGGCCAAACAGGACACTGGGAAGCCTCATACACTCCTGATACGCCGCTGGGATACTAGTCAGGCACATGCGCAAGAAAGCGGGACACGCTCTGTAGAGAAGGGTACGTGGATCGACCTGGAATACGGCATCCAGGTCTCTTTTTCGTCCGATGGTGCATACAATGTCGGTGATTACTGGCTTCTACCAGCCCGCATGCTGTCGAACGATGTCGAATGGCCCAGCGGATCGGACGGCCCACTGGCACAGTCACCTCATAGCATCGAGCATCATTATTGTCCACTAGCACTCTTACACCTCCATAAACAAAACTGGACCGTTGTAAAAGATCTGCGCAGGCTCTTTGCACCCCTGCCAGTCCTCACCGAGCAGATGAAACGCATGAAAAGGCCGGAGGAGGTCAAAGCTGAGATCATCGAGGAGGTGCAGGTGGTGGAGAGAAATGTTCTGTATGAAGAATGCACCTCCGATGAGAAACTTACGGCAGGAGACCTCGTTTCCCTTATACCCGGAACCAACTTACAGGTCACGAGAGCGAATAGAGAGAATGCGAAGCTAGTATTTGGTGTTGTATCAGGAAAGGCAGAGCTTGATGGGGAGGCGCATTATCGTGTCACCATTTATGGCCGTGCCCGTTGCAAGGTTGTCGGTGTCGTAGAAGCAGGTGATTTACTGACGGTTGCTGAAGAAGTCGGTTGCGCGACGAAAACTGGGCCAGTCCGTGAATTGTTCCATGTCGGTTCACTGGTGGGTAAGGCGTTGCAGTCGTATACTCCCAAGGACGGTGGGGATGCGGATGATGTTCTTCCTGAGCCAACCAGTGAGGAAGATGCGGCTGTCTCCAGGATGATTGAGATGATGGTTACGCTGCAGTAGATGTGCTTGCCGCTATCAGATGGAGCCGCTATGCACTGATGTTGGACTTCTACAGGGATGGCAAGGCAGTCGAACTAGGGGCTGCCGCTGCGTCTCTGGCAGCGGACAATGGCTTCGCCAAATAATGCACATTATATCCACAGTTGGCCCTTTGCCTTCGTGCTAGAGGATGTGATCCCGACGGACATTTGCCGCTATCGCGAGGAGTTGCAGGAGCAGGGTCCTGTGTCTCTGCTGCGACGATCAATCGCCGCCTCGCGTCGTTGCGCCGCTTTTTTGGGTGGGCGAAGGAAGCGTGTTCACTGAGTCATGTGCCGACGGAGTGGGTCCGCAATGTGGAGACGCAGCACTATGGGCCGAAGCTGTTGGATCGCAAGCAGTGGCAACGGCTGTTGCGTGCCGTTGAGCAAGCGAAAGGGTGTGCGTGATCGCTGTGTGGTGCTCTTGCTGTATCACACGGGATTACACGCTGATGAAATGGCAGTAGCTATCACCGTTTCAGGATGCCATTCGCGAGCACCTGTACAACGTCCCTGGCAAGTTGCTCGTCATCGCGTTAAGTGGGCAGTAATTTCTTGACCGAACCATCCAGCAGCAGAATGGATAACCCATGCACTGTCGACCAGGCGGTGACGCCGATAAGGTCGATGTCGGCATCGGTGCCGCCTTTGCCCATGCGCTTGCCTCCTCGGGTGCAAACCTGATCCTTGTTGCTCGTTCCCAAGATAAGCCGAGTACACTGGCCAGCGAACTCGCTGACAAGCATCACATCCGTGCCGAAGTCCTCAGTGCCGACCTGAGTCGCCCTGGTGCCGGACACGCACTCTTCGAGGCCGTTCAACAGCGAGGCCTCAGCGTTGACATCCTTATCAACAACGCCGGTTTCGGTACACGTGGTCCCTTCGAGAACTTCGACGCTGAGCGCGAGCAGCAAGAGGTGATGCTCAATATTGCGGCGGTGGTGGATCTCACGCACAGCTTTTTGCCTGCTATGAGCGCACGTCGTAGCGGGTCGATTATCAATGTCGCTTCGACGGCTGGCTTCCAGCCCTGGCCTTACATGGCAGTGTATGGGGCGAGCAAGGCGTTTGTACTCTCATTCAGCGAGGCACTCTGGGCAGAGTATTGCGGCAAGGGTGTGCGGGTGCTGGCAAATGCGTTGGCCTGGATGGTAGGTATGGTGATTGTGTTTGTCGGAACAAGTTTCATTCCACCAGGGGGAATCTCGATCAGTGTGGCTTTCATGCTGCTACTCTCCCTTTTTGCTGCTGGTGCTGCTGTTGGAGCCGTTCATGGCCTGAGGCTAATCTGGTTGCTGCGCTCGCGTGCTCTAGTGAGAACCCTGGTCTCTGTGCAGTGAAAGCCTTGTGCTTGCAACTACCCAGTGAGCTAGAGGAGATCACCCATATCAGGAAAACCCGTGTGAGGAAAGGAATATCGCTGATTGCTGGGTGGCAAATTCCCTGTAACACGGAGGTTGCGGAATACGTATAATAATATGGAAAGTATAGCATCTATTACCCAATGGTTCAGGGCTTGTGAATTATTGCTGAGAGACAGAGACTCCAAAATCTGATACGATAGAAATTCCAAAATCCTCTATCGAGAAGAAGGAGTCTCTCATGATCTATTCTACCGCATTGTCACTCACCCTGCCCTCGTTGACCAGTGATCACCGCCAGCACTTGCTGGAAACCCAGCCCCTGTTGAGTTTGTATGAAGTCTTCACCACGCTGCCCGATCCTCGCTCCAAACATGGATTGCGCTATGAGCTGGCCTATTTGCTCACCTGTCTGGTCGCAGGCATACTCTGTAATTGTGACTCTACGCTGGCCATTGCCCAGTGGTGTCGCGATCAGCGTCCTTTGCTCACCCGGCTCTTCGGGCCACGTCGTTTCCTGTGTCCCAGCGATTCCCTCTACCGCAAATTGCTGGCTCGCCTCGATGTGGAAGCCATCGAATGGACTCTTGCCGATTGGATACGCAGCACACTGTGTGCCCAGCCAGATGACCCCATCGCCTTAGACGGCAAAACGGTTCGTGGGGCCAGAAAGGATGATCAACCAGCTCCCCACCTGCTCTCTTTTCGCACGCATCATAGCCAGGAAACCCTTCTACAGGTCGTTGTTTGCGAGAAGACCAATGAGATTCCAGTCGCACAGGCTCTCTTGCCCTGCTTGCCTATCGATGGACGCATCGTCACCGCAGACGCGTTGCACACGCAGAAGGATTTTATGCAGTGCGTGGATGCGTTAGGGGGAAAAACGGTGCTTACGGTCAAAAACAATCAACCCACGCTTTATTCTGACCTCGCCACGTATTTTGCCGATCCGCATGCCTCTTTTGAGCAATCCTCCACCCGTGATCAGCATCGGGGGCGCATTGAAACTCGCTCCATCCGCGTAAGCAGTGAAATGAATTCCTACCTGACAGACTGGCCACTTATCCAGCAAGTTGCCGAGTTGACGCGAACCGTCACGGTTCGTAAAACGGGAAAAACCAGCCACGAAGTGGTCTATCTCATTACTCCTTTAACCGCTCTTGAGGCTGGTCCACACCGTTTACTTGAATTAGTG
>JBBPYR010000002.1:0-8216 GCA_038199755.1 Ktedonobacterales bacterium
ACAAGCCCGACCGTATCTCTCCATCGGCACCCCCCTATTCGTAGGATGATGACTCAAGCCGCTTCTAGAGCCGCCTGAGTCATTTTATTTCTGCTCACGTACTTATACGAGCCAACTTCGGGAGCAACCTCAAAAGATGGAAGATCATACTCAACAACTAACTGCCTTGATTCAGGCACATAAGCTACCTTTGCACTCTGAGGAAAACCATCAGGATAGGTGCTAGAACTCAAAACCTACCCTTGTTCACCCTTCATATCTTTACGCGTGACCGTCAGATAGCTCACAAAGCCAATGATTAGAGCATGTAAAAAAGTGATAGAATCGACGAGAGCATAAAGGACAGAGAGAAAGGATTTTGAACGATGGGTATTCGTGTGTGTGTAGCAGGCGCGACAGGCTGGACAGGTAGCGCAGTGACAAAGGCTATCTTAGCATCAAATGAATTTCAACTTGTGGGGGCTATTGCGCGCCGACAGGTGGGAAGAGATATAGGAGAGGCACTGGGTCATGGTCATGTTAATCTCAATATCGTTGCATCTCTAGAAGAGGCACTGGAGGTCCCAACAGATGTCCTCATTACTACACAGGACCTGACATGGTGAAGGGCCGCATCCTAACAGCATTGGACAAAGGTGTGCGCGTGGTCGTTGGAACATCAGGGCTGACAGCGAGCGATTATGCAGACATTGCGCAAAGAGCAGAAGCGCGCAAGCTCGGAGTCATTGCAGCTGGCAACTTCTCCATTACGGCTGCTCTGGCAAAGCATTTTGCCTTGATTGTGGCTCAATACTTGCCTTCCTGGGAGATCATTGATTATGCCAGTGCCGCGAAAATTGATGCGCCCAGCGGGACGACACGCGAACTGGCCGAAGAGCTGGCCACCATCGCCCAGAACCACCTGAGCGTCTCTCTTGAAAACACCCATGGCGCAAAAGAGGCACGTGGGGCAACAATTGGCGGAACGCAAGTTCATTCAGTACGCCTTCCAAGCTATATTATTGCCTTTGAAACGATCTTTGGCTTACCCGACGAGCGCCTGAGTATTCGTCACGATGCTGGGTCTAGTGCCGAGCCATATGTGAGTGGCACACTGCTTGCGGTACGTAAAGCGATGGAGGTGAGCGGACTGGTGCGCGGTTTAGATCGGCTTCTTTTCCCTTCATAACACTGACGTTTAGACGAACACGAACCTAGCAGCAACGCTATATGCGATATCTCAGTCGTCAATTGACTGGTAGGCCAATGTCCAGAAATCGAGACAGACATTCGGTGGCTGAGGAGAACTCCAAGCGCACTGAGTCATCAGGATGATGACCATCTCCTCCCTGGGGTCTGAATACCAGGAGGTGCCCAGGCCACCATCCCAGCCGTAACGACCGGGCACCGCAGCGATATCGTCACGCTTGGTAACTACAGAGACGCCGAACCCCCAGCCAAGACTGTCAAAGGAGTCAGGGATCAAACCAGATACCGCTTTCTGCTCGGGCGTCAACTGGTCGGTTGTCATGGCCTCGACTGTAAGTCTCGATAGCATGCGCTCACTGCCGTATTTGCCCAGGGAGAGCATCATCTGACTAAAGGCCAGATAGTCGTCGCTCGTCGAAACTAGTCCAGCAGCACCAGACGGGAAGGCAGGCGGGCGGCTCCATTGACCGCCCACAGCCTCGTCAAAGACGACAAGCCCACCGCTCTCGAAGTCGGTCGAGTAGCTAGTCGCCAGCCGACCGATTTTGGAAGCTGACACACTAAAACTAGTATCCTTCATGCCGAGTGGCTCAAAGATGCGTTCTCGCAAAAACGTCTCCAGTGGCTGACCCGAGGCCCGTGCAATCAACACGCCCAGCACATCGGATCCCGTATTGTATATCCAACTCTCACCCGGCTGATACATAAGCGGCAGGGTTCCCAGGCGGCGTATCCACTCATCCGGCGCAGGTAGTGTCGACGGACTCGGCGGCCCCATGCCAATCTGTAGTTCGATCGCGGCCTTCAGGATCGGACACGTATCTGGCGATGCCAGCACCTGCCCAAAACCCATGCGGAAAGTGAGCAAGTCACGCACCGTGATCGGTCGGTTCGCAGGCACAGTGTCATCAAGCGGCCCGTCGAGTCGCTTCAACACTTTACGCCCAGCCAGTTCAGGCAGTAGCCGATCCACTGGCTCATCCAGCCGCAGCTTGCATTCCTCCACCAGCATCATTGTCGCCACCGCCGTGATCGGCTTGCTCATCGAGGAAATGCGGAAGATGGTGTCGCGCTGGATCGGCGTGTGGTCGCCGATGGTCTTCGTGCCGATAGCATCGACATGTACCTCGCCCCGCCTGCTGACCAGCGTGACGAGACCAGGCACTTCACCGCGCTCGACATAGCCAGCCATAACATCGTGCATGCGACCAAGCCGCAGCTTGGACAATCCTCCAGCACTCATTGCTTGTTCCCTCCGTCATGTCTTACCTGTATTATACTGCTCGTCATTGGCGGCACCATTGTATGCAATCGTCTTCCCATCGCTACGCGAAAGTCGGCAGAATGAGATGGTCAATGGGTGACATCCCTTGACCAGCATAGCACAGGAAAAAGGAAAAAACTTCTCCTATCTTGCCCTTAAAAACGCATCACCTGCTCTCATACAATCATAATGACAAAGTCGCAGGCATCACCCGAGCATACTGGTGATGCTCGGGTGATGCCTGCGACTCGAGCATCACCAGTATGCTGCTTAGCGACGGCCAAACAGCCGCAGTCGCAGTGAATTGCTGACCACCGTGACAGATGAGAGAGCCATAGCAGCTGCCGCAAAGATGGGTGCCTGATCCTTCAGCAGCGGAATCAGTGGCGAAAGAATGGCCGTCGGAACCAGAATGACGTTATACGCGAAGGCCCAGAACAGATTCTGCCTGATCGTGCGCATCGTCGCATGCGAAAGTGCTAGCGCGGTCGCGATGCTCTTCAAATTGCCTTTCACCAGGGTGATATCCGATGCCTCCATCGCGATGTCCGTCCCTGTACCCATGGAAATGCCCGCGTCTGCTTGCACTAAGGCGGGTGCATCATTGATGCCATCACCCGCGAACGCCACCACTAATCCCTGCTCTTGCAGACGCTTTACCTGCTTGGCCTTGTCTTCTGGGAGCACCTCGGCCAGCACATGCTCTACTGGAATGCCTACCTGCTTCGCGATGGCCTGAGCCGTACGCCCATTGTCCCCAGTAATCATCCAAACGCTCAATCCCTGGTCATGCAATTGCTTGATGGCTTCCGCCGAACCAGTCTTGACTGTATCGGCCACCGCAATCAACCCTACCGCCTCACCATCAATCGCCACCAGCATGACAGTTTTGCCCTGCTCCTCTAAAGCAGACATCTGCTCTTGCAAGGCTGCGTAATCCACGTTGCGCTCCTGAAACAGCACCCGTGTGCCTAGCAACATGCTACGCCCTTCCACACGCGCTTCCAGGCCACGACCCACCAGGGCGACAAACTGCTCAGGTAAGGCTGCCATGCTCAGATTGCGTGCTTTTGCCCCTTCCACGATTGCAGCGGCCAGAGGATGCTCGGAACCTTGCTCGGCCTGTGCCGCCAGACGCAGCATCTCATCCGCCTGTTTGCCCGGCAATGTGATCACATCGGTGAGTTCTGGTTTCCCTTTCGTAATCGTGCCTGTTTTGTCCAGCAGAATCGCACGCACCGCCTGAATGCGTTCCAGGCTTTCACCACCTTTGATCAGAATGCCCTGTTCCGCCCCTTTGCCAGTCCCTACCATAATGGCGGTCGGCGTTGCTAGGCCGAGCGCACATGGACAGGCGACGACCAGCACTGCGACGCCAGCGATAATGGCGGTAATCCAAACATTACTTGCCATATTCATACTCGTGCCAAGCACTGGAATACCAATCGTGTTACCCACAATTGCCCACAGCACAAAGGTCAGAGCGGCAATAACAAGCACAACCGGGACAAAGATGCTAGAAATGGTATCCGCTATCCTTTGAATCGGTGCTTTCGAGCCCTGCGCCTGCTCGACCATACGGATGATGTTCGCTAAAACGGTATCAGACCCAACCTTTGTCGCACGCATATGCAATAAGCCATGCTGATTGATGGTTGCGCCAATCAGCACATCATCCAGCACTTTTTCTACTGGAATGCTCTCTCCAGTAATCATAGACTCGTCAATAGATGAGCGGCCCGAGACGACCACTCCATCAACGGGAATCTTCTCACCGGGGCGCACGACTACTTCGTCACTCACCTGAACCTGCTCAATCGGTAGTTCCAGCTCTTTTCCACCACGCAGCACATGCGCGGTGCGCGCTTGTAGGCCAATCAACTTCTTAATCGCATCATTGGTTTGAAATTTGGCGCGTGCTTCCAGGTATTTTCCTAGAAAGATCAAGGTAACGATTAACGCCGTCGTGTCGTAGAAAGTTATTGCACCTGTCACCGTGGGGAAGAAGGTAGCGACAACGCTCATCACATAGGCCGCAGTCGAGCCTAGCGAAACGAGTGTGTCCATATTCGCACTACCGTGACGAAGGGTCTTGAGTGCTCCGCGGTGGAAATCCCAGCCCACAATGGCCCAAACGGGCGTCGTCAACGCGAGTAAGAGGTAGTTTTCGCCAGGGAAGCTATTCATGAAGAACATGCTCAGCAGCACAACTGGCACCGTCAGGACAATTCCCAGCACCAAGAGATTGCGTTTATGGATAATCTCGGCTGCTTTTCGGCTGTTACGCTCATCAGCTTGCGATGTAGCAGCACTGGGAAGACTATTTTCCTCTTGCGCTTGTGCTGTTTGCTCTGTTCTCGGTGCAGGTTGCTCCAGAGGAACGGCCTTGTACCCAACTGCCTCCACCTTCTGCACCATTTGCTCCAATCCCGTTTGAGCAGGATCATAGGTCACGGTTCCCAGTTCAGTTGCCAAATTGACCTGGGCATCGAGTACACCTGGAACTTTTTTCAGTCCCTTCTCAATCCGCATCGCGCAGGAAGCACAGGTCATGCCTTCGAGCGCAAAGGTAGCTTGGCTGCTCTCATTTTCCTGTCCAGCGAGAGGGGTCAATTGTTCTATCGTTTGTCTGGCTTCTGCGGCCATCGAAATCACCTCTTGGTTCTATCCTTATACCCATACCAGAGGGGTATGGGTATATAACGAGTATAGTGTACTGCGACAATATTGTCAAGGAAGAAACGCCTCAAGAATTGACGGTCAAGTCCAGTTTCATCCCTGCATCATAGTGCCCCGGATAAAAACACCCAAACTGAGGGTGGGAACCGGCAGTTTGTGACGAAAAGGTGTAGTCGAGCGTGACTGTCTGTCCTGGTGTGATATTGTCCACTTTTGCCAGAGCCATCGTGTCCATACTCCCCATCGATGAACCGCTCATGCTGCCCATGTTAGACGGCATAATCATAAATTCATGGGGAGTCTGCCCCTTATTGGTAATCACAAAGTGATAGGTCGTGCCTGGAGTGAAGGTCGTAGTCGACGAGACGATCTTGAAATCCGTTTCCGTCACCTGGACCTGTTGTGTTCCCGAGGAAGAACTATTTCCTCCTGCTGCACCGCAGGCCGCTAACAGTAAAAGCATGAGAGCAAAAATGCCTCCAAACAAAAGTCGATGGCGCATGATGGTATACTCCTTTTCTCGCTTCCTCTATGAGGTCGAGGGTTGCTATGTTCAGTTTCTAAATTTTATACCCATACCCACTGGGAGGGGGTATTAAAACTATACCTGACAAAACCTTGTCTTGTCAAGGGGGAAAACTGAGAAATGTTTAGGAAGCAAACGAGACAAGGTGGAAACACGTCATCACTGTCCCACACAAACATTGAGAATTTTTGCTTGTATCAAGAGCATTTCTTGAGACAATTTCTGCTACACTAGATACACCACCACCTATCTATCTCGTTGCACATCACTTCTGAGAAAGGAAGCTGAGAGTTCTTCTCTGCACGAATGAAGGGAAGTTCGGCTCTACTCGTATCTCTATGAATGATCTTCTCTCTCGACCAGACCATCGTTCTACTGCATCTGCTCATCACCTTCCTGTGAGGCATTCACGCGTGCGTCTCCTGGGACTGTTATTCTCAATATTCACTGCTCTGTTTATTCTGCTAGCCTTCGGCAGTGGTGCCTTGCTTCTGCTCAAGGATACCCCACTGTCCTTGCTTCAGTATCTAGCACATGCCCCGATTTCAGCCCTTCCCTTGCTTTTGATTGGTGTAGCTTCTCTGTGCTTTCAGGTCGTTATCCGTCCAACCCCCCTTGACCTCTTCAAAGCCTGTATTGTCAGTGCAGCCTTCATCTTATGGGGGATTGACCAACTGCTGCCTACAGGGTGGGTGGCAACAACACTTGGGGATATCGTCATCATCCTGTACGTGATTGATCTAGGCTGGATGATGGTAGATCGCCTTAAACAGCAAGGGTGGCGCAAACCTGCTCAACAAGATACGCAACCCCTGCACATTCTCCCCATGTCGCCCGCTACTCGTCCACCTGAGCCTCTACCAATGTCGCCTCCATCATCGTTGCCACAGGAAACGCCGCCAGAATCGCCTGCTCTCTCAAGGGAGCCAACCAGCCCTTCATCCGTGCTCAAACGCTATCGTCTGATACCACTTCGTGGTGCTGAGCGGAGATGAATAGCTAATGGTGGCAATATAAGACGAACGGCCTAACAGCAAACTCATAGCTATATGTCTTGCATACGAAAACAAAGTATGGTATAGTGCCTCCATACCCCTACCCAATGGGTATGGGAAAGTGGGTTCATGCAACCTTTTAACACTCTCGTGTGCTCACATGTCCCATTTACATGTCAGTGAAGCGTATAGACCATAAAGCTATGAAGGAGGTGAGCACCATGGCCGCACCTATCAGTACCCAATACGCGATTGCTGGAGTCATGCTTCTGGTCGCACTGCTGCTCGCTGCTCTCGCACTCGGTCTCAACCGCTGGTTTGCGCCAGCGCGCAGACCGCCAGCACAAAATCCACCAACCGAGCATGGTGGAAGAACAGCTCACAAAACCTGGGTGCAATTCCGTTTGCGTTACGCGGTGCTCGCCTTGCTCTTTGTGGCCTTTGACATGGAAATGGTGTTCATGTTCCCCTGGGCAGTGGTGTTTAAGCAAGTTGGTCTCGTTGCCTTCCTGGATATGTTTGTCTTCATCGCTATTTTGACCGCCGCTATCTTCTTCGCATGGAAGGAGGGGGCATTTGACTGGGAACACTAACGCCCTTACCAGAACACGTTCGAGCTGGTTTCCCCCTCTCTCACAACATTTCTACTCCTATGTTGCCATTGATGGCGGCAGTGGTGCTCACCTACTGGCAGCATTGGCGGCATATGATCCATCATTCCAACAGGCAGCTTCTCCACGCCATGCGAATGTGTTGCTCATCTGCGAGCCCATTACGCAGAAATTCCTGCCTACTGTCCAGGAA
The DNA here is from genome assembly GCA_038199755.1 of Ktedonobacterales bacterium. Taxonomy (GTDB): domain Bacteria; phylum Chloroflexota; class Ktedonobacteria; order Ktedonobacterales; family Ktedonobacteraceae; genus JBBPYR01. The sequence continues at coordinate 7,457 of JBBPYR010000002.1, forward strand.
GTTGCCGCCGCACTCGCACGCCCTTTTCAGATACTCATTTTAGGAGAGGCACATGACGAACATACACCACCAACTGAAAGCACCAGCGTTCGCTTAGAAGAGCTGTTTCCTCATGCCCATCGTCTCGCGCAGCCCACAGCAGCAGCGATACTCTCGTCAGTGCGACAACACGTCCAAGCAGCCGAGATTGAGCTATTCGAGCAACCCCAAAGAGACGCGACGACTATTCAACTTCCACAACGGCAGGAACTGGAGATAGCGACAGAACTCGCTGTGCTGAGCCTGGGACCCATACAGCCCTTCACCGCTGGTCCGTTGCGTCTCTTTCTCATCTGTGATGGGGAGCAGGTTCTTTCCGTACAAGTCGAAGCAGGTTATGCACAGCGTGGCGTTGAGCAGCATATGCTGCAAGCCGATTGGTCGCACGGTCTTGCACTGGCGCAACTCCTCGATCCTCTGGCACCAAGCGCAGGACAACTCGCCTATGTGCGCGCTATTGAACAACTGGCACAGAGGCAGGTCTCAGCAGCCGTAGAAAAGGTGCGCGACGCTGTATTAGCCCTTGAACGAGTCTATAATGTCCTGTGGTGGAGTGTGCGTTTCGCTCACCTGCTTGGCGACACCCCACTCACTCAGCGCGTTTATCAGCTAGCGCAGACCTTTACTGAACAAGCTTCCACGCTCTGGCGGCAACCCCCTATCATATGGCTGCTGCCACATTATCAAGCACCCTTCTCTACTCTCAGTGGCAATACAGCGG
>JBBPYR010000003.1:0-32796 GCA_038199755.1 Ktedonobacterales bacterium
CAGCTGTTTTTCTTTATCGAGAAGGGTTCTCCCTCACGGTGCTCGCCGTGCCGTGACGGGGTTCAGCGCGTTTGGGGAGGGAGATCCAACGTCATGCGTATGGAGGAGATCAAGAGTTTTTCGTCAGGAACCTGGCTGCTGGTTACTACTACAGCCACCTGAACAAAAGGAGAGCACCATGGCAGAAAATGTGTACAAGGTGATCGAGCTGGTGGGAACCAGCAACGAGTCGTGGGAGAAGGCGGCGGCAGCAGCTATCGAGCGGGCTTCCCAGACGTTGCGCGACTTGCGGGTCGCCCGCATCGTGGAGCAAGATGTGAGTATTGAGTCGGGGAAGGCTCTTACCTATCGTGTGAAGATGGAGCTCTCGTTCAAGTACGAGGGCGGTGCCTGATCCATCGCCCGTCGCCAGACGAGAAGGTCTCTCTGGCGACGGGCAGCATACGTGCTCAAGACCTGGGGGTCTTCCGCGCTTTTGATGATGCAGGGACGTACCCATCTTGGGAGCTTTTACTAGATGCGCCGCAGTACCCGCTTGCGTAAGGTCTCGAAGCTTGCACGCCCGTAGGCTTGCCACTTCAGCAACTTCAGTCGATGTACCTGGCCTTCCAACGCTTACATTGTGCAAAACTCAACGGAAAAGCAGACGCGCGAATGCGCCCCTTGCACGCTGACTTGCGCCGCTTTGCGCCAGGATGACGGAAGCGGTCTGCCTGCGGCACTGGGGAGGGCTGTTACTGGCTCGCAAAAGGAGCCCCAAACGGAAGGCGCACAAAGAAGGTGGTTCCCTTTCCTTCTCCTGATTCAAACCAAAGCCGTCCAGCGTGCTGCTCGACGAGCGCGCGACTCAGATACAACCCTAGCCCCATCCCACATATCCCGAAGGCTTGTGCATTGTCGGCGCGCATGAAGCGCGCAAAGATCCGCGCCTGCTGATGCGCAGGAATGCCCATGCCACGATCCTGCACCCGGATTTCTACCTCCTTGCCACCGAGCGTGCCAAAACCAGGAATCCCCTCCAGGAGTGCCCCAAAGCTCAATCCGATCACGAACAGGAGCATGCGTTTGTCTGGTGGCCCCTTGTGGATCATCCAGCGGCGGAACAGGTCAAACGTGTCCGATCGCACGGCAATGTAAGGGTATCGTCAACTTATTTCTTTCCCTTGATGAGTTGTCCCCACGGAGAGGCTTTTTTGGCCTCTTTCATGGTGATTCTTGCTCAAAGGTGGCTGAAAAACCCTCTCTCTTCCCCACTTTTACGGAAATTTAAGCTCGTCAATACCTTAAGTTGACAATACCATACCATGTTAGAATCACAAACATTCACTGGACAACACACGATTAAGATGTATGCCACCACCTGCTGCGTCTCAACAGGGGCATGCGCAGCGTCCCCACCATCGTCTTCTCCGATGGCTCGGTCCTCGTCGAACCGAATGCACGCGAACTATCCGCCAAATGCTTGCAGGAACCAGAACCCTCGCTCGGCGAACGCTTGAAGAATCTGTTCAAAGACATCGTGAGGAGAGAGAGCTGAAGAGGGTTGACCGATCTCGACGCAATGGCCCCTGCTTTAGCACTGGGGAAGCTCGGCCGGTTCGCCCAAATCCGGCGGTCGTTCCTCGGCCTGGGAGATGACCCAGGCAGCATTCACGAGGCCGATGTGACTGAAGGCCTGCGGGAAGTTGCCCAGCAACTCGTTACTCACCGGATCTACCTCCTCGGCGAGCAAGCCGACATCATTGGCATAGGCAATCGCCCGTTCGAAGGTCGCTCTGGCTTGCTTGATCTCCCCAGCCAGTGCCTGCGCCTGGGCGAGCCAGAACGTACAGAGGAGGAAAGTTCCTTCTTCACCAGCCAGACCATCGGATGCGCGGTAGCGGTAGACCAGCCCATGCTCATCGGTGAGCTTTTCCGCGATCGCGTCTATCGTGGATCGCATACGTGGGTCAGTGGCGGGCAGGAATCCCACGATTGGCATCATGAGCGTGGAGGCATCCAGGTCATCAGAGCCAAATGTCTGGGTGAACGCTCCAGCTTTCTCGCTCCACCCATCCTTGAGGATGGCGTCGCGGATCTGCTCACGTGTCGCTGTCCAAGGAGCAATCCGGTGCTGCGCATGCAAGAGATCGGCGAGGTCGAGTGCGGAGTCGAGTGCTACCCAACACATGAGCTTTGAGTACAGAAAATCCCTCGGCTCTCCGCGCACCTCCCAGATGCCCTGGTCGCGCTCCTGCCAGCGTGTCGCCGCGGCGTCGGCAACCTCGACCAGAAAGGTGCGCGTGACCTCGTCGAGATCACTGAGATGGTCGCGCAGGAGGCGAGCTGCCCCCAGGAGTTCGCCGTAGACGTCGAGTTGGCGCTGATTCCAGGCGCCATTGCCGATGCGTACCGGGCGGCTGGCACGCCATCCTGCCAGGTGGGTGAGCGAGCGTTCGCTCAGATCGCGCTCGCCACCGACTCCGAACATAATCTGAAGATCAACACCGCGCCGGATCTGGGTGGCCACGGCACCAGCCATCCAGGAGAAGAACCACTGCGCCTCGTCAGGGCAAGCAGCGACCCAGAGCGCTTCCAGTGTAAAGCTAGCGTCCCGAATCCAGGTATAGCGGTAATCCCAGTTGCGCTCTCCCCCAATGGACTCGGGCAAGGAGGTGGTGGGTGCGGCGACGATGGCTCCGGTGGGACGGTACATGAGTGCCTGCAGTACACGACCACTGTGATGGACCAGGTCTCGCCACGGTCCCACGTATCGCTGATGCAGATCTGACCAGGTCCGCCATCCCACCACGGTATCATGCACGGAGTCGATGATCGCCGCCTGAGGAGACACCTGCGGAGTTTTCTCCCAGCTCGCCGTGTGCTGAAGTGCGAAGTTCGCCTGCTCCCCTGCCTGAAGCGTGAAGCGAGCGCGTGCCGTCGAGCCATCGATGGCTACCTCCATCGGGGTAGAGAGTACCAGAACATCTGCGCCGCCACGGGCGACAATGCCTCCCGGAATGGGTCTCAGCAGGGGGAAAATGAGGCCGTATTCGAAGCGGGGCGCATACTCAAGCTCGATCTCCACCGTGCCGCTCTGGCACGAGACAGAGCGGAGCACGATGCCAGGCGAGTTGACGCCTAGTTCGTGTCCGCGCTCATTGCGCCCGATCGCCATCGCGTCGACGAGCACGGCACTGCCCGTTGGGGTGCGCAAGGTCGTCTCAAGTGCCATCGTCCCCTCAAGGTAGCGGCGGCTCACTTCGGTAGCACCATCCGCACAGATGGACCAGTGTCCCGCGTGCTCGTCCAGCAGCCGGGCGAAGACCGACGGTCCATCGAAGCGGGGAAAGCACAGCCAGTCAATGAAACCCGCGCGGCTGACCAGCGCGGCTGAGCGACAGTCTGACAGCAAAGCATACTCGGCAATTGGCACGTTACTCATGATCTCTCTCCTCTCGCCTTCATCCGTCGTGGTTGTTTCAACGTGATGAACGGCTGACGTGTCTCGTCTACGGACTTCTTGACAATAGATGGATCACCTTCTTATCATACGACACCGTTGTCTGTCCATGTCTTGGGGTTTGCAGCTCGTGAAGAGCAGAGAGGCTACATGAGTCATATGAGAAGCCAAAAAGCGGAGCAGGCAGCGATTTTTTCGATTTTTGGGAGGGTCTCAGACAAACGAGCTTTTTGAGTACAGCTGTGACACTGGATTTTTGGCACAAAACACAACCCCCTCGTCCACCCTTTCCGGGTGGTTGTTGAGAGACCATCAACGATCAGGATTCACCCGCCCTTAATTGACTGGTATCTTCGGGACATGAATGTCCTGTATGACCGCCCAGACAATGGTCAGACAGCTGGTTTCCGTCGTAAACGTGTCAATCTGGTCAGTTCGCTGCTGAACATTGCTGAAAAAGCTCTCAATAGCATTGGTGGTGCCAATGTAGCGATGCATCACAGGTGGAAAGGCATAAACGTCAGGAGATGCTCTTCATCTTCACAGAGACTGCGAATGACTTCTGGATAGCACTTCTAATATTTGGCTTCATTCCCTTTAATCGTAACGGGGCCAATCTCCTCTTTCAACTCTGCTCGGCGCTCTACGAACGCAGCGCAATTATTATCACCTCCAATCTCAAATTCGGCACTTGGATAGAGTAAACCCAGATGTACACGCTCACCAACGTGTGAAGGCCTTTCCTATCCTTCATGATGATCTCCATCGGGCCAATGGATACAAGCAAGGACCTGTCGCACCTCGGGATGTTCACGTACATCTTGAATTGAAAACCATGCGACATCTTCTAACATTTTCTGCTCTTTCTGCGCCTCTTCTGGGTCGTATCCCAGGGCAACTTGCGCATCAGCGTCAACCTCTACGAGAAAGGTTGCTGAGGTTCCCAGGTCATAGGGAAGGGTGAAGAGGAAACGAAGAATCTTGCCTTTGAGACCCGTCTCCTCGTACAACTCTCGTAGGGCGGCCTCCTCGGGCTTCTCTTCGGGAAGGAGAGCTCCACCTGGTAAAATCCAAGAGGTGGTTCCATCACGCCATCGATGCTTCACCATGAGAATCTCTTCGCGTTGAGAACGGAGAACAGCAGCAGCAGCCCGTGGCCTCGTTGATGAAAAGGTCATATCACGTATCCTTCAACATGTTTGATGGTTGCGTTTCCTATTGTATCACCGGTGTAAGTGTAGTTCTTAGGACGAATGAGGCTGTGATGCAAGATGAACAATTACCGTGTCGTTCTCTCTCGCCCTTGATTCTCCTGTTGCCGGATGGTTGTATACTCTACTAGGGGTACCAACAAGGCGACGAAGAAATCTAGTCGAAAGACAGTCAACCATACCAACGGGAAAGGAATCTCCACATGAACCAATCCACGGTTGCCACCTCCACACGAACACCTTCCCTCTCGCCATTCATCGCCTGGCGTAATGCGCTCGGCATCGTCATACTCCTCTGGCTGCTGCTCGGCCTGCTCAATTTCGGCGTTATCACCAATTATCTCGCCAGTATCATGTCACAAAACCTTCTCTTGGCCTCATTCTACCTGGACATCACCTTTGGCATCACAGCCGTCGTCATCGTCGCTCTCATCGTCCTTTGGCAGCACACGCACGGCGAGACCCTGAGAGACATGGGGTGGAGGCGTCCCACCACCAGCACCGCCATCATCATCGGCATCATCTATGGCGCACTTTGGATCGTGTTATCATACGCACGCGAACCCCATCCCATCCAGAGCTTCCTGGCCCTCAGTTGGGAACGCCCCATCATGATGCTGATCGGCCTCTTCTTGGCCTTCACTGAAGAGTTAGCCATGCGCGGCTTCTTTATGGAACAACTGCAACGCGGCAATATCCCCACCTGGATCCAGGTTCTCGCCTCAGCCATCTTCATGGGCGGCTATCACGGCATCATTGGCCTGCACTACTCCCTCCTTTACGGCATCAGCTCCATGGTATTATTCGGTATTGTCTCGATCATCTTCGTCGTCGGCAAGCGCAGCCTCACACCTGGCACCATCGCCCACGCTCTGACCCACTTCTTTGGTGATCCCGTCCTCATCATGGGTATCCTCCACGGTGCCATCATGCTCGGTGTTCTTCATTAACTTCGGGTAAAATGAGGGCCACTGCATGTAAATCCCAACAGTAAACTGGCGGAAGGAGTACAATTATCCTGGTGGCTTTTGCGGATTGTCAAAATAACTGACTCTTACGCAACCTTGCTGATCCTCCATGTGGTATATGGTAAATGCCCTACGACATAGGCGGATATTGCCCTCAATCTTGAGCACTGATTAATGCGTTTCAGGGGCAAGCCGCTTCCTATCTGCACGCGGTTAGCGATATCTTGTAAATTGGAGGGCCAATGGAGCGTACATCCTGAAAAACATCGGGGTATCAGTGACTCAGTGGTGTGAGCTGTATCTGCGAAGCCAGCCCGTAAGCGGTCGGGAGATCACTGTCGCTCTCGACAAAGACACGACCGATAACGAGCACCGACTTGTTCGGCGAAGCAATCGGTGTCATTCCCTGCGACACGGTTCCTTTCCAGCCCGGCCCGCTCATGAGGTAATCGCCAGCCTCGGTTCCCGTGGTGCGTGTGCCGACGTAGGCAAAATTCGTGCCGTCCGACGGATCAGTGAACTGCACGCTGTAGTAACGGCCCGCCATGTCCGGCACGTGCAAAACCTGCGGCCCTTTGGAGAGGTCGAGCAAGCCGCCGACGTAGAGCACGTCGTTGGTCCCTGTTGCTAATAAGCTGGAGTTTGACGCCGAGGGCGAAGAGAGAGTGGGCACCGCGTAAAGCGTATTGACGGGGATGGGGCCGCCGCCGAGCCCATGCACAACGATCGCTCGTTTGTAGGCACTGTACGTGATAGGCGGCCAAAAATACAGGAAAACGAACGTGCCGAGTCCCCAGACGAGGACGGCCACGACGACGAACGTAATGAGCTGGCTCCCCCCCATCGAGAAATACCTGTAGACGACCCAGGCGAGGACGGCCAGGATGGCGAACGTAATGGGATATTTGTATTTCAGAATCAACCTGTTCATCTCATGGCACTTTCATGACTGGCGGCACGTGGTACTCGCCGTCGAGGACCGCACGGCCGGGCAGATACGCGCGCAGCATCAGCTTGAAGTAGCCTGCCGGTGCCGGCAGCCAGTTGGACTCGTGCCCGGCTGGAGCCGTGCGCTGTAGATAAATGTCGATGGAGCCATCGGCGTTCGGCACGAGGCCGGAGCGAGAGCCGACGCTGGAGCGATCGATGGGGTTGCTCACCATGTATCCGACCACATCGGTCATGGTCAGCGACCAGAAGGCATCGTTGGGCGGGAGTTGTCCGACAGGAAAATGCAGGACGTACTCGCGTTGGCCGGAGAGCCGCCGCCCCGCACTGTCGCCGGTCGTCGTCCAGTACGCAGCCTCTTGCACCACATTGACGGCGGGCAGGTTTCTGGCGCAGGCGGCCCGCAGGAGAATGCCATTGCCGGGCTGGCCGCATTTCAAGGTGGTGCTCCACCCGTTGACGGTCGTGGTCATGGCTTTCACCACCGCGTTCATAATGATATTTGCCGTGAGAAACGCCAGCACGCCACCGACGATGATTGCTTGCACGACGTGAGAGACTGAGAGCATGGTGAGGATAGTTGTCATACCTGAGTATATACCACTACGAGCTGTGAATGTCAATGAAGAGTGAGCCACACGATGTTACCTCCAGATGAGCGCGAACGCATTCGTCGCGCCTACTCCATTGAGAAGAAAAGCATTGTACGTATTGCTCAAGAAGAAGGCCATTCTTGTGAAAGTCGCCCGAAAAGAATGCTAATGCTCGTAAAGTGGACGTTCATTCTTCTTTCTGAGGCCTAGCCTCATAGTGCTTGAAACGTGATAGGTAGATCAATGACGAATAATGTGGATCAAAGCATGTACGTCATCAGATAAGGTGCTTTTGCTCAGTGCGTCATCGAAAGCAGGGAAGCGTTCTGTACATCGTGCCTCCCTTGTTCACCATGCGACTGATATGCTATAATACGGTCAATTCTGCTTGTATCCTGTATAGGAGAAGGGTCGTCCTCTCAGCAGAGACAGAGAAGATCACACGAGGACAACATGGGGAGCATAGTACTAGGCGCAATCAAGGCACGGTGGCAGGACCTCTTGAACGGATTCTGGTTTGTTCCGGGCCTGATTTCCCTCTGTGGCCCGTTGCTGGCTCTCCTCTTCGTCTGGCTCGACCATGTGTTCGGGGCTCCCCATCTGCTGCTGATTTTTACGGGAAATTCCACTGCTGCCAGTGGCATCCTCTCGGCGATTGCCGCTTCGTTTATCGCGGCACTTGGCCTGTCTTTCTCGATCACGATAGTCATCCTCCAATTAGTCACCAGCCAATTCACGCCTCGTGCGCTGCGCGGCTTTCTCGCTGATCGCATAACCCAGACCGTCTCCGGGGGATTTATCGCCATCTTTGCCTATGCACTGCTGGTACTCACGGCGGTGCGCGATCCATCGCAGACGAGTACAGGCTTTGTCCCGACCATCAGCATCACCATCGCGATTGCCCTCTCGTTTGTTGGCTTGATGCTCTTGTTGCTCTTCTTCCATCACACTGCCGAGTCCATTCAGATCTACAACATCACGGCACGGCTGGCACGCGAAACGCTGCACGCAATCGATCACCTGTACCCCACTTGGGGAAACGGGTCCCCTACCGAGGACGGAATGGCTCTTGTGCAGCACTGGACTGCTGAAGAACCTCCACACCGTCTCTGTGCTACGCGCTCGGGCTATGTCCAATCCATTGCGTTCCACCACTTGCGGCGCGCTTGTACCCGTTTTGGCCCGGAGCTGCGCATGCATCTGGCGGTTTGCCCTGGAGACTTCGTCACTCCAGAGTCCGTCATTGCGGAAGTCTGGTCCCAGCGCGACCTCGAGAAGACCTCCATAGCGGTGCTTCGTCGTAGCGTGAACGTCTTGAACCAGCGCGATATACTTCAGGATGCGGCGTTTGGCATGCGCCAATTGACCGACATCGCGCTACGTGCCATGTCGCCAGCGGTCAACGACCCCACCACGGCGGTCAACTGCATCCAGTATCTGCAAGCCATCTTCGAGCACCTCGCCCACAGGGCCCTGCCCTCAGCCATTCACCATCTCGGCGATGGGAGTAGCGTCTTGGTGATGCGCTCCCGGACCTTCCACGAGTACCTGCAGTCCTTCGTCGAGATTGGCCGCGTCACCACGGACAACGCCCGTGTTGCCGATGCGTTGCTTTCAGCCCTCGAAGCGGTCGCACACATTGCCAATCAGGAGGGACAGGAACGCTTGCCTGTGCTTGGTTCAATTGCAGCTGCGATCGCCACTCCCGCCATCCAGGATGCACGCACAGAGCTTGACCGCACTCTGCTTGAGGAACATTTCAAGCGTATCGAGCAGATCACGCACGTACGCTCAGAGCAGATCCCGACAGGGGAGCAGACGTCTGTCTAAGGGATCTCAAGGGGGGAATGGACCCAACGCCTCACGGGTTGCACGGCGGACACCACCATTGACCCTGTGGGTGCGCGTGAGATTTTTGCAATCACCAGACCTCTCTACGAAGGGGAACGACGAGGGAGAAAACGGCCTCGCCAGGGATGGGTAGGAGCAGGTTTTGTAACGTGAGCGTGAGAGGGTGCCTGGGGAGAAGCAGCAAAGGTGGTCGTTCGCCGTCCCGTAGGTGTCGCTGCGCGAGTCCACCTCAAAGGCTGGGCCATCGAATTTGTCTTCGATGAAACCTACAGCACTCTGGGCAACTTGGAAGCTTGCACGTGCTTCGGCAGAGCTTTCCGAGTCAGCGTTCATCTGAACAAGCATATTTTGCACCAACTCGATGCGTGCTGCTGCTGTCTCATAAGACAATCCTCTGCGCTTTATCTCTGCAAGAAGGTGCAGACCTGTTTCCAGATCGGTAGAAGGGGAAGCATGAGGCAGTGCTGAGGAATCATCAGATGGCAGAGGATCGTGGGGAGTAAGATGGCGCATTGGTTGTTTCTTTCCGTGAAGGGTCATTTCTTGATGAACTTCACCACTACAGACCAGTTCTACTCGTGCTCGTTCAATCCTGCTGACCAGGTAGGACGGTGATTACTCCACATGCCTTGACACTCCTTTTGCTCAACTTGCCCTGAACCAACAAAATGTATATACTTTCTACAGGAGTGAAATCGTGAAAAGGCATCAAGACGCCCGAAGCACATCCTAGTCTTGAGAGTGGAGCATATGCACCATCGACAGCTGGACCCCAAAGTGAGTGTGTGTATCGTCTTCGTCGTGGGCATGTTCATGAGCATCATGGATGGCACGATTGTTAATGTCGCCCTTCCCTCGATAGGCCACCAATTAGGGGTGTCGAGTACCTCGATTGACGCAGTGGTGGTCGCGTATCTGCTGAGCCTTGCGGTGATCATCCCTGCATCTGGCTGGTTGGGCGACCGCTGGGGCACCAAGCGCGTCTTCATAATCGCGTTAGCACTCTTCACCATCACATCGGCCCTGTGTGGTTTGGCATCGAACTTCACACTACTGGTGTTCTTCCGCTTCTTGCAAGGAGCCGCCGGTGGCGCCCTCGCTCCGGTAGGGACCGCCATGCTCTATCGGACGTTTCCTCCTGCTGAACGCGTGCGCGTTTCAAGCATCCTGATCATACCTACCGTGATCGCGCCTGCCACTGGCCCCGTGCTTGGTGGCCTGCTGGTGGATTCGTTGTCGTGGCGCTGGGTGTTCTTCGTAAATGTGCCCATTGGGATTGCTGCCTTCCTCTTCGCCATCTTCTTCCTGCCAGAGCACCGCGAGCCGAAAGCTGGGCGTTTCGACCTGCCGGGCTTCCTGCTGGCAGGCATCGGTCTGGCACTCGCCTTATACGCATTAAGTGAAGGGCCAACCAGCGGCTGGACCTCGCCCATTGTTCTGAGTTGCGCTCTGGTCGGTCTAGTTTTGCTCAGTGCGTTCGTGGTTGTTGAGTTGCGCAAGCGAGAACCATTGCTCGACCTGTACCTGTTGAGCAATCGGCTGTTCTGCATCGCTAACCTGGTCTCCCTGGTCTCCAGTGCCGGTTTCCTGGGGGTGCTCTTCATTGCTCCACTGTTCTTGCAGCAAGGGCTTGGAGTCACGCCCCTCATCTCCGGGTTGACGACGTTCCCCGAGGCACTGGGAGTGTTGCTCTCCTCCCAGATTGTGGCCCGGATCTATCCTCGCATTGGGCCGCGTCGCCTCATGGCAGGCGGGCTCACGGGAGTAACCATCGTGATTGGGCTGTTGTCCCTGATAGGGCCCAACACCAGCCTGTGGCTGATGCGTGTGCTGATATTTCTAACAGGGGCCGGGATGGCCTTCGCGTTCGTACCCGTACAGACCGCCGCCTTCGCGACCATCTCGTCGGCAGATACTGGGAGGGCATCAGCCCTCTCGAACGCGCTGAGGCAGCTAGGGAGCGCGCTTGGGGTAGCGGTGCTGGGCGAGGTTCTCAGTGCCGTGGGACCAACGCAACTGAGTGCGACTGGAAAGGTAGTACCGAACTTGGCGGCCTATCACGCCGCCTTCCTGGCCGCCGCCGTGTTGATGTTGCTAGCTGCTGGCATCGCATTGGCCGTTTCTGATCGCGATGCAGCTCCCAGTATGTATCGTCAGACAAAGCCGAGTGGAGACGCGGATACGTCAGAAGAGACGATCTTCGTGGAAGCAGGCTAATAGCAAGAGGGAAACCATATGGACGCGGAACAGAGTGCCATCGCCAAGATGCACGCTATCACTATTTCACGAGAGTATGGCAGCGGCGGCGGTGAGATTGCCGCCCGTCTGGCGCAACGCCTAGCATGGCAATTGATTGACCATCAAGTGGTGGTACAGGTGGCACAGATGCTGCAGATCAGCCAGGAGGAAGCAGAGGAGCGCGATGAGTGTGTTGAGAGTCTGCCCACACGAATTTTCAAGAGCCTGCTACTGGTTCATCCGAGCATGCCAGTGATGGTAGATATTCCGCTCACTGTGGATGCGCGTGCCTTCCATGAAGCACGCAGCCAGATCATTGAGGGGGCAGTTGCCTCAGGGCAGGTGGTGATCGTTGGTCGTGGGGCCCAGGCCCATTTGGCGCAGAGGAAAGATGTGCTTCATGTACGCATCATCGCACCGCTTGAGGCGCGCATCGCTTACGTGATGAGCCGCGAAGCCCTGGGTTGGGCGGCAGCTCAAGCCCGTATCCTGCAAAAAGACCAGGAGCATGCGCGCTATCTAGAGACGTTTTACCACCGCCGTCCAAGCGATCCGCATCTGTATGACCTCGTCTTGAGTACTGGCATCCTCGATCTAGAGAGTGCTGTCGATGTGATCTCCATTGTCCTTGAGCGCAAGGCGATGCGGCTCTCGATCCCAACCCAGGAACTTGGGCCAGTAGGAGGATTGTCTCAGTATCCTGATCGGCCCGAGGATTTACGGTAAAATGAATTTACCTCTCTGACTTCTACTCTTGCCTCATGCATTAAACTCTTGCACTGGCATTTACAAAATCACGTCTCCTCTTGCATTAGGGATTAGGAAAATCCTTGGGGAGATTGATTTTCAGAGGTAAGTCAGCACGTGTCATTTTTACCTTTCCATCAGGGGATTTTACAAGCACTGTATGATACAAATCATAGTATCCAGGTTTGAGATGTGGAGGTACATCAACAAGGCTTGTAAAAAGTTTATTTGTCCAACTATCAGTGGTAATAGGTTTTGCGGAAGCAACAACTGATTTCCCTACAAATACCCCATTGGACGCGTTACTTTGTCGCACTCCACGCAAAAAATCATCGATAGAGGTAAATGGACCGACAAGCTCCGCATTGAGTATAACTGTATCAGGAGCATTCGTAGTAGTCGTTGGATCAGTTGTAGAACTCCACTGGATCGGTATTTGCTTCAAAGACCCAATAGTATCATCAAACCCTGCTGGCCCGTGATAAATATAGGTTTGATGGGTTGTTTGAGTAAAAGAACAAGCAGTAAAGAGTAGTACTCCTAGAATTATAAGAAACACGACTAAGTAGCTGCATTTTCTCCATACTGGCATTTTTAGCTCCTTTCTTACATGTTCCACTTCAATGGAAAACAAAACATACGAGCCGCCCGTACTTCTCCCAACATGATAGTGTTGACTTTCTGTCCTAAAAGGGTGCGTCAACACTATCTGTTCAATAGCTACATAGTGATACAACGTCTCAAATTCTCTTGTGAGAGACCAGTTTCTCTATACTAGTAGTAGCCAGTTCTTGATGTAGAATATGGCGAAGTATTGTTTCTTTGCCACCATGTATGCTGGTGGCATCCTCTTCTGTGCTGAAAATACTACATCATTCTACTACATCATCGTAGATAATTATGGGAACTACCGCTTACTGGTTTCCATCAATGGACAAATTTCTACAATAGGGAGTGGTGCTAGCTCATACCGTGCAGATGTACGAAATGATCTGCCCACTGTGTTTACAGATTTCTTCCATTTCTGCCGCAGGTACCATATACAATTGCAGACGTTCGTCGCGCCCACCCGGACCTGCGGCTCTACCAGAGCGAGCAGGAGTGCGGCTTCGGCGAGAATAACTGGCGCTACTGCCGCTATACCTGGTCATTAATGAAGCACTTTTTCGGCAACGGGGTGTCGGCCTACTTGTACTGGAACCTTTCGATGCCCAAGGACCAGTTGAGCACCTGGGGCTGGCCGCAAAACTCGCTGGTGACGGTCGACACCGAGACGAAGTAATAATCCGCTGGCATATCTCCCTGAGCCGCTACCTTTTTGTAACCACCTGGATCGTGTAGGCACACACAGACATGGGCGGCAGAACGGTTGTCAAGCTCTCTGCGGCGAACTGAAGCCCTGTGAAGGCAATGGGCTTGACCCGCCCAGGCTCCTGGAACGTGTTATGTGCTCCCATCTCCTCGGCGGTCAGAACCATGCCTGTCGCCTCTGACACCTGCACCCCCCGCAACTCGCAGTGAACCGCTGCCTCTTTATGCGGGTCGACATTACACAGTGTGAGAGAGACCTTTCCGTCACCTGCCTGGGAAGCGGAGGCACTCACTTGTGGAATCTGCTTGTCATCGAGCGTGTACAGATCGGACTCAAGGAAGCAAGGCAGCAAGATGGCCTCTTGATGCACCTGATACAGGTCAAAGACATGATAGGTGGGCGTGGTGAGCATTGACGCGCCATCAGTCAAAATCAGTGCCTGCAGAACGTTGACGACCTGGGCGAGATTGGCCATCTGCACCCGGTCACAGTGGTTGTTGAAGATGTTGAGGGTTACTCCCGCCACTAAGGCATCACGCATCGTATTTTGCTGGTAGAGGAAGCCAGGATTGGTGCCTGGTTCCACATCATACCAAGTCCCCCATTCATCGACGATCAATCCTACACGTTTGTCAGGATCATAGCGATCCATAATGGTGCCATGCCGACGGATCAGATTCTCCATACGGAGACCGTGGCTGAGGGTATTAAACCAAGCCCGTTCGTCGAAACCAGTCGCTGGTCCTTTGACATTCCAGACGTCTTCAAGAGGGTGGGTGTAGTAGTGGAGGCTCAACCCATGTAGATAGGGAGTCGCCTCCCGCATCAGCACCTCGGTCCAGGCATAATCGGCAGCGTTAGGACCACAGGCAATCTTGAAGACCTGATTGCCGCTCAAATTTCGCACATAGGTTTGGTAACGTCGGTAGAGGTCGGCATAGTACTCTGGCCGCATGCTCCCTCCGCAACCCCAGTTTTCGTTGCCCACCCCGAAATACGGCAGTCTCCATGGCTCATCACGCCCATTCCTGCGCCGTAGGTTGGCCATCTGTGAGGAACCAGCAAAGGTGATGTATGCCACCCATTGTTCCATCTCTTGCACCGTTCCACTGCCCACGTTACCACAGATATAGGGGTCCGCGCCAATTAGAGCGCAGAGGTCAAAGAACTCATGCGTGCCGAACTGATTGTCTTCTACCACTTTTCCCCAATGGGTATTCACACTGCTTGGGCGTTCTGTGCGAAGGCCGATGCCATCCTGCCAATGGTATTCGTCAGCAAAGCAGCCGCCAGGCCAGCGCAGCACCGGTACATGAAGCTTGCGCAGAGCCTCTACCACATCATTGCGGATTCCTCTGGTGTTAGGGATAGGCGAGTCTTCCCCGACCCAGATTCCCTCGTAGATACACCGCCCCAAATGTTCAGCAAAGTGGCCGTACACATTCTTGTTGATCCTCTGCTTGCCCTGATCTGCCTGGATAATCAGATGATTCACAGCTCTTTCTCCTTTACCGTGGTGTTGCCAGAAGGCCCCTACATGGTACGACATGGGGATGAATGGCAACTCTTTCCTCTTGATACCTATACAGTTTAAATATAGGGCGAATATATCCGACCACACAACGTAACTATTGAGTAGTCAGAGACAAGCACCTTGCTTCTCTTGCCAACGTCGGTACACCTTCGTTGGTGGGCTGCCTGTCAGACAACCTATCGTCTCAAGCTTCGGCTTAGGGACAAGCCCCGTCATTTATGCGGGGGTATCTGACATCTCCGTACCACTATTGGACGTAGCAACGTCCTTCCATTCCTTTTCTCCCTGCTTACAGGTTTGGGGCCCCTCTCCTCTTTTCTGAAGCACGCTCACTTCAAAAAAAAGGTGACATGAGTATGTCATTCTTACGCTTTTCTTACCAGGGAGTGGTAATCTGGAAGAGAAGATTTCATTTCATGAGTGGTCTATGAGGAGTTAAAATACATGCCTGAAGCAGTAGATATGTCGAAAACCTACCTTCCTATTGAAGATTACGCCTTGATTGGCGATTTACACACGGTCGCCCTGGTTGGCAAGAACGGCTCCATTGACTGGTGCTGCTTGCCACGCTTTGATGCCCCCAGCGTTTTCGGAGCACTCCTGGATGCAGGAAAAGGTGGTTTTTTTCGCATCGCACCCACAGATCTCTCAGGGGTCAAAAATCAACAGCTCTACCTGCCAGAGACGAATATCCTGCTCACGCGTTTTCTCTCAAACGATGGTGTCGGTGAGATCACCGATTTTATGCCGATTAAGCCCCCCGAGACGGAAAAACATCAGCATCACCTGATTCGCTCGGTTGCGGTGATCCATGGCTCGTTATCGTTCACGCTAACCTGTCGACCTGCCTTCAACTATGCACGTGATTCCCACCAGGTCAGCATTTCACAGGAAGGCGTTCTCTTCCAGAGCCAGCATATTCACCTTAGCCTGGCATCACCTCTTGCATTGGAGGATGATGGACAGGCAGGAGTACAGGCAACCTTTACCCTTCATAAGGGTCAGAGTGTCCACTTTGTATTGGAAAGCACTCGGACAAGCGATCGGCTACCACAGCCCCTGACAGAAGAGCGCTATCAACAAGCATTTCAGGAAACGTTGCATTACTGGCGCAACTGGCTCTCCCACTGTCAGTATCACGGACGCTGGCGCGAGATGGTCCAACGCTCGGCCCTGGTCTTGAAGCTCTTAACCTATGACCCCACGGGAGCTATTGTGGCGGCGGCAACCACCAGTCTTCCCGAAAATATTGGAGGGAAGCGTAACTGGGATTATCGCTATACGTGGTTGCGCGATGCCTCCTTCTCGCTCTATAGTCTCCTGACGCTTGGCTTTACGCAGGAAGCACAGGCGTTCATGCGCTGGCTGGATGCTCGTTGCCACGATCTCAACGATGATGGAGCGCTGCAACCCATGTATGGCATCGATGGAGAGAAGCAGTTGACCGAGATTTCCCTGGACCACCTGGAAGGCTACCGCCAGAGCCGTCCGGTACATATCGGCAATGGAGCCTATACGCAAAAACAGCTCGATATCTATGGAGAGATGCTGGATGCGATCTACATCTACAATCGTTATGAGGCCATCTCCTATGACCTCTGGGACCATTTGGATCATCTCCTGGAGTGGTTACAGAACCATTGGCAGGAACCAGATGAAGGCATCTGGGAAGTGCGCGGAGGGCCAAAGCAATTTCTGCATTCGCGCTTGATGAGCTGGGTAGCCTTTGATCGTGCCGCGCGTATCGCGCGTCATCGAGGGTGGCCTGCACCTGTCGATGACTGGCGCGCCACCAGCAACGAGATC
The DNA here is from genome assembly GCA_038199755.1 of Ktedonobacterales bacterium. Taxonomy (GTDB): domain Bacteria; phylum Chloroflexota; class Ktedonobacteria; order Ktedonobacterales; family Ktedonobacteraceae; genus JBBPYR01. Next base: position 16,651 of record JBBPYR010000003.1, read on the forward strand.
TATCGGCAGATCATGATACAGGGATGGAGCGAGGAAAAACAAAGCTTTGTGCAGTATTACGGGAGCGATGCCGTTGATGCCAGTTCGCTGCTTCTCTCCATTACCAACTTCATAGCAGCAAAGGAACCGCGCATGCTTGCGACTATACAACGCATTCAGCGGGAACTGACCAGTGGTACATTGGTCTACCGCTATAATCAACAGGATGCGGCAAGTGATGGCGTGGGAGGCCAGGAAGGAACGTTCAGTGCTTGCAGTTTCTGGCTGGTGGAGAACTTGGCACAGGCTGGGAAAGTAGATGAGGCACGCCTGATGTTGGAAAAGCTGCTCTCTTACAGCAATCACGTTGGTCTCTATGCTGAAGAAATGAGTCCCACAGGTGAGGCATTGGGAAATTACCCCCAGGCATTTACCCACCTGGCACTGATTACCGCGTGTACCCATCTTGATCAGGCGCTGGATGAGCAACAAAAAAGCATGAATGGGCCTTCCAGGATGTTCTATTCATGATTTCGAGATACTAAGAGAAGATGTGAAAGGGCTGTTTCACCACTGCTATCTACGAGGAGGTCAAGGACAGTCACTACGACTCCATTGCAGTGTGAAGGTTCACCTGCTCTGTAACCAGTCCAGGTGTTAAAATAGTTATAACCTTTGACATATTGATAACACGACTTTCTCATCCCAACATTATCCGGGTGCTCGACTTTGGCATTGAGGAGCGCATTCCTTTTCTCGTGATGCAATATGCTCCTGGTGGTTCTTTGCGTCAGTGCTATCCAAGAGGGGAACAACTCACTGCCCAGCAAGTACTCCCTTTTATCAAAGAGGTCGCCGCTGCTTTAGTACGCTCATGATCAACAGGTGATTCATCGTGATGTGAAGCCGGAAAATATGTTACTGGGCGAGCAGGATGAAGTGCTCCTTGGTGACTTTGGTATTGCGTTGATCGCCCAGAGTATGCGCCTTCTGGGATCTCAGCAAGAGGTAGTTGGAACGAGTACATATCTGGCTCCTGAATAAATTCAAGGCAAAGCAGGTTTTGCCAGCGATCAGTACTCGCTAAGAATTGTGCTCTATGAATGGCTGTGTGGTACAGTCTATACCGTTACCTGGGCAGCCAATGGCCACTATATTGCCTCAGGAAGTGCCGATACTACAGTGAAAATCGAGCAAACAACCTGAGCAGGAGAAACAGACAGTATGAAACCTGGTATGCGTTTTTTGCGCCAGATAGCAGCAGCGCGTATGTACCTGATAATCACCGTCATCTTTGGAACGCTCCTGGGATGCCTGATTGTTCTTCAGGCGTTTTCTCTGAGTCAAATTATCACTGGTGTCTTTCTCCATGCACAGACATTGCAACAAATGAAGAGCTTGATGCTCCTTTTGATAGGTGTCATTGTACTGCGGGGACTCCTCTCATGGGGAAACACAGTAGCGGCCAATCAGATCGCCATGCAGATCAAAACACAGACACGCAAACGCCTTCTCGCGCATCTCTTTCAACTCGGCCCCCTCTATATACGTGGAGAACGTAGCGGCGAATTGATCAACACGCTCAATGGCGGTGTTGAAAGCCTGGACCCCTATTTTAGCCAGTACTTTCCACAAATCTTTCTCTCCTTTCTTGTGCCAACACTTATTGTCTGTACGATTTTCTGGATCGATGTTCCTTCTGGTATCATCCTGCTCATTATGGTTCCCGTCTTGATCTTTCTTCTGGCTCTGGCCGGAATGATGGCCAGCGTGGAAACAAAACGACACTGGAAGGCGTTGAGTCTGATGAGCGCCCATTTCCTCGATACATTGCAGGGACTCACCACCTTGAAGCTCTTTGGACAAGGGAGAGATGCAGAGGAGCAGGTACGTAAAGTAAGCGAGCACTTTCGTCAGACGACCATGAGAACGCTACGCATTGCCTTTTTCTCCTCATTTATCCTTGAAGAAGGGGCAACGATCAGTGCTGCTATCATCGCTCTGGAGATCGGCCTGCGCTTGCTCATTGGGCAGATGCCCTTCCAGTCAGCACTCTTTGTCTTGCTTCTCACACCTGAATTTTTCCTTCCACTCCGACTGGTGGCGGCACGCTATCACGCTGGTATGACGGGTTCCGTCGCGTTGCAACGGATCGTTGAAATTCTCGAAATGCCTGCTCCGTCGCAAGCACCTCCCGATATACATCCTCTTCTCGCTGAGAAAGTCGCTTTAGCAAATACCTGTATTAGTCTGGAGCACGTGAGCTATACCTACGATGGGCAACGGCCTGCTCTGCATGATATTTCATTTCGCGTCGCTCTTGGTCAAAAAGTGGCACTTGTTGGACCAAGTGGTGCTGGCAAGACGACTATTGCGCATGTGCTCTTGCGCTTCATCGAAGCGGATACGGGTCAGGTGTGCATCGGCGGCAAAGCAGCGAGCGAAGTTTCAGCGCAAGAGTGGCGCAAGCAGATCGCGTGGGTGCCGCAACATCCCTACCTCTTCAACGCAACCGTTGCAGAAAATATTCGTCTGGGTTGCCCACAGGCCACGCGAGCACAGGTGCTAGAAGCTGCCCGGCTGGCTCATGCAGATACGTTTATCGCTGCGCTGCCGCAAGGGTATGATACGCTGATAGGAGAGCAAGGTGCTCGCCTGAGTGGGGGTGAAGCGCAACGCATGAGCCTGGCACGAGCCTTTCTCAAGAATGCTCCCATTCTTCTTCTCGATGAAGCCACTTCGTACCTGGATTCTGAACACGAAGCTGATATAGTGGACTCTCTTGCCCGTCTCGAAGAGGGACGCACTGTGCTGCTTATTGCCCATCGCTTAAGTACGGTCTATAACGCGGATCAGATTGTGGTCATTGACGCCCCCACGGGATGCGCAACGAGCTTTTTAACAGAACAGGAAGAGAGGGAAACGAGCGAAAGGTCGAAGAAATGTGACTCCTTGTAAGAGAGTAACACGCATCGTGTTTTTCGCACAAGGAGGACAGCAACTAGTATGTCACATTCCAACGTACAATTTCAGGTAGACCCCACATCCGTCCCTTCGCTCCCATCCTGGATGCAAGAAGTCGCCGCCGTGGCTCACATTCTCTCCCAGACTGGGCTCATCTCGGCCATTGAAGACCACGTGCAATTTGCCCGTGCCCGCTTTGGAAGGTATGACACGATCGATTTCGTCATCGTGCTTTTCAGCTATGCTCTCAGTGGCGAACCCACGATTGCGGCCTTTTATGATCGCCTTGCGCCTTTTGTGCCCGTGTTTCTGGCACTGTTTGATCGCCAACGCCTTCCCTCGCGTTCCGCCCTTTCCCGCTTTCTCGCCGCGCTGGATGAGCAAACGGTAGAGGCGTTGCGCACGCAGTTTCTCCACGATCTATTGCAGCGAGCAACCCCCTTCTCCAGCCCTAGCGGATTATGGGATCATTGCGACCAGCAGTACGTGGTGATCGATGTGGATGGAACCAGACAAGTCGCTCGTCAACGAGCCCTTCCTCAGCTGCCGACGCTGCCCCAAGCGCAGCGTCGTTTTGCTCAGGTCGCGGCACCCGGCTACACAGGCCACAAACGCGGAGAAGTGGTCCGCACGCGCACCACGATCCTGCAAGCGCATACCCATCAATGGCTCGGCACGTTTGCGGGCTCGGGCAATGGCGACCTTCGTGGCGGGTTAAAGCGGGCCTGCTTGCTGGCAACCACGTATGCGGCCACGCATCAGCTTCCGGCTTCCCAGATCCTGATCCGCTTAGATGGCGGGTATGGAGATACGGCGGTCGTCTGCGATCTCTTGGCGATGGGTTTGGGGGTGCTGGTCCGCAGTCGTGACTATGCCCTGCTGGGGCGTCCAGAAGTCTTGGCCGTGCTTTCGTTGCCTCCATCGGCGAGGTGTACCCATCCCGAAAGCGGGGCGATGCGTGACCTCTATGATTGCCCCTCGATCCAGCTGGTGCCTGGAAAACCGAGGGGTCGCGTGCTCATCGCGACCCATCAGGCGACCGATGATCCCCCCAAAGTTGGGCAACAACGCAATGGTCTGGTGTACGAACTCTTGGTCAGCACGTTGCTGGCCCCGGCGGTGACCGCCAACGATCTGCTCGATCTGTATCGGCACCGCGGGTCGTTTGAAAGCGTGCTCGCCGATGAAGATGTGGAGCAAGATCCTGACCGCTGGTGCTCGCGTACCCCCTGGGGGCAGGAATTTTGGCAAATCATCTCGCAATGGGTCTGGAATCTGCGCTTGGAGCTGGGACAAAACTGCTCTCCCACTCCCCTTCGCACCACGGTCTTTGCCACCGCTACCGAACCCGCCCCCCCGAGCGAACCCGCGTCAACCGACGAAGCACCCTTAGCCAGCGAACCCGTCCCAACGCGCGTGCCGACCTTGGCCAACCAATCTTCGTCGGCCAACGAGCTGATGTATGGCCCACCCCAATGGGCACGACCATCCTCTACCCACGGGTTTCCCGGATCTGCGTTTCTTCCCCAAGCGGATGGGACCCTGCTTTGCCCAGCTGGGCGGGTGCTCACTCTGGTCGAACGCCGACAAGAACGGGCGAACTCCGTGCGGGTGTCGTATGCGGCCCGTCTGGATGATTGTCGTCCCTGCCCGCTGCGGGTGCAGTGTCAAAAACGCCGCACCTTCAAAGCCCGACAGGTCAGTGCGGTGTATTGGCCTCTGGTATCGCACCCTCTTGCGAGCCTGAACCCTCCCTGGCCTCCTCATCCCCCCGCCTGTTCCCCCATTCTTTGGCGTGATTGGCCGCGCCGCCAAATTAGGCGTCAGTGGATCAAGGCTGTGCGATCTCAAACGGTCGAGGTGACGGCAGCAACGGCCCCTCAGCCCGATCCCTGCGAACTGCTCACCGCGCACGTGTTCACCCGTTCAGAGCGGGCTCATTGGCACTTGTCGTGGATGCAACGGCTTGCTTGCAACGCCCGTCCCGTCTCTTCGCCCCCAGTAACCGTCACCCTTCATGGCTTGCCTGCGGCTTTTGCTCACATCTATGGCTTTGTCCTCTGCGACGTTGCCTAACGAGGAACGGACGTCCATTCCTGCTGGCTTGTTCCCCGATGAGGTTCTACTGAGAAGCCTCACTTCATCGATACCTGTCTATCTAGGCTTTCCGCGCTCTTGTTATTTCTGTCTGCTTGTTTCAAGCTCGTTGCGCATCCCGTGGGACAGCGGGCCGCCAGTCCGCAGCAGGTCCGACGAGCGATGGCTCCCATTCTGCACGAGTTGGGAACCCCTGCCAAAGCCTGCCAACCGCGTGGAAAATCGGCAGGGCGAGCCAAAGGGACCAACGTCAAGCTTGCGACACGCTATGAGGTGGTGCGAAAGCCCAAAAAGGTGCCTATTGAGGCCTAAAGGGTCTGCCGTTTTCATCATCACCTCTGCTTTTCCGAGCATTTTAGCTTCTTGCTTGAGTGGTCGGTTGCTTTTCTGTAGTCTAAACACCAATCATATAGAGATTCACAAATAAATAAAACATGCATTGTCGTAGAAGCATCACCTTGTGTGCGCCCACGTGCCGATGAACACGGCCTGCTGGCACGCGAATGCACACAAGGTGATGCCTCTACCCAGTTCTCCTGCTCTCTCTACTTCACGGATCATTCCTGAGATCCACTCATCATTTTTGTGCGGCCCTGCGGCCCGCGTGGAGGAAGGGGAGTTTGCGAGGGCACCTCGCGCTCCGGCAGGGGACACACGTCCCCTGCACCCCTGCTTATGAGTAGATTTCAGTCATTCGTGTTGACTGTAACATACCATTGTTATATCCTGGTAATATTCGAAGCAGTGCGGCATTGCCTCTGTTCTCTAGGATCGCTTTTTCTCTTGCCATTCAATCGCATTGTAATCATGGGTCGCTTGCGGATCATCAGCAGACGTACGACCAGCATCAATCCAGACGTAACGCAGGATGAGACCGCCGACGAGGATGAGCAATGATGCGACCATATTGACTTCGCGTGGGGTCGACTTGTGTGCGACTTTCCACCCCAATCGCAGCAATAATGGCGTAAGAAGGCCGAAACCAACAGTGCCACCCAGCAAGAGGACACCGTCACGTCCCTTGAACAGGGGCTTGCCAAGAGACCCTAGCGTTGGTGCCAGTGCCGCGATGAGACCCAGTTCCGTGGTTGCGGCGATGATTTCAGCACGCTCCAGGCGCTCCAGTGCGTTTTTATTGTGACTCCTCTTACCCAATGAGAGAATGAATGAGATGGCGGCAAGCGCCGTGGAGAGGCCGGACGTAAAGAAGAGTGGTCCTAGAATAGTGCGGGCTCGTGCCCAGACGGGTACCGCCGTTGCGGCTAGCAGGACGCCAGTATAGGAGGCGACGACGATACCGAAGAGGCACCCGAGGATATCAATGACTTTAATCGGTAACGCCTTCATCAAACGTGCCAGAGGTGGGAACCAGTTCAACAGGCCGTCTTTTGCCGCCTGATGAGCTGTAGCAAGGCTACAGAAGAGTCCAAAAGTGCTGATTGCCCATGTGCCGATAGACATGACCGAGCGCAACTTCAAGACGCGTAGCATGTTTAAGAAGCGTTCCGGGCGTCCCAGGTCTTTGATGAGCAAAACTGGGCTGATCAGGATACTGACGAACGAGACGTAGCGACCAGCACGAATGACGGCTTCGTCCTTCTCAAAACCGAGCAAGCTGGCTAGCGATGAGACAAGGAACGAACCTCCCGCCAATCCCCCAAAGAAAAAGTAGAGCACGATCTCCCACGACCAGTGGGCTTTATTAATAAGTGGGATATTGTAATAGTCGCTGGCTTTGCCGGGCCAGCGTTCACCACGCGCGGCCATCCGTCCCCCCTGTTCGGGCGTCAAGATCGTTGCGCCCTGGTTGCGCGGCTGATTTTTAGTAGTGCGACTCATGATATTTTGCCCTTCTGCTGATCGCAGTACAACTGCTACGGCTGTACTTTATACAGCCGTAGCAGTTGTACTGCGATAGTTTACCCTCTACGATTCCATAGAGAGAAGACGGTAGCTGCGGTCAGGAATGCGGCGGCGGCAAAGCTCGCCACAAAACCAGGAACGATGTTCTCCTGCGGTAGTTTCGGCTTCTCTGGCAGATTGTAGACAGAGGGGCGATCCATGAGCAGGAAGAAGGCGTTCAGGTCACCAACACTGGTGTCCTCGTCCACGCCGTAAAGATACGCAGCCTCCTCACCACGATCATGCAGGGTTGAGACGCGCTTTTTGGCCTTCGCACGCAGTTCGTCGAGGTCACCAAAGGTGATAGAATCCGTGGGGCAGGCCTTCGCGCAAGCTGGCTCAATGCCAATTTTCTGGCGGTCATAGCACAGTGTACATTTAGAGGCCATTCCGGCATCCGTATTGAAGCCGACCACCCCGAATGGGCACGAGGGCACGCAATAGTTGCAGCCATTGCAGATATCTGGTTGCAGGTAGACATCACCGAACTCATTACGAATTAACGCGCCCGTCGGACAGGCTTCCATACAGCCAGGATTTGCGCAATGTTTACACACGTCGCTCATCATCAGCCAGTTCGTCGTTTTCCCGGTGCCACTATTGGCCTTGCCTGGTTGTTCGATGAACGCGACGTGCCGCCAGGTTGTCGCTGATAGGTGAGCTGTGTTATCGTAACTATTGCCCGTGAGTTTGTAGCCGTCAGCAGGAAGCTGGTTCCATTGTTTACATGCCACTTCACAGGCTTTGCATCCGATGCAGAGCGTGGTATCGGTAAAAAATCCCATTTGACCCATGCTGGTTTCCCTCTCCTTCCCGTTGCTTACGGCATTTCTCGTGCTACTCGACTGCCATCCTGACCTTGATGCGAGCGGCGTCCGGCGCGGATATTGCACGTAAACGCCTTGGCTCCGTGCATACTCACATTGCGGTCTGCCACCATCAGCAACAAATCATCGGCAATATCGCCTGTGACGACGCCTTTATAGTCCCAGTGAAACGGCAGCCCGACCTGATAGACGGTGCGGCCCGCTATCTTGAGGGGACCAAGACGTCCCGTCACCATCGCCTTCGCCTCCACCTCGCCACGCTCCGTCCAGATCGTCATCCAGTCGCCATTGTTGATGCCCTTCTCAGCCGCCAACTCCTGGCTAATCTCGGCGAACAACTCCGGTTGCAGTTCAGACAGCCAGGGCACCCAGCGCGACATGGCTCCACTCACATGATGCTCTGTGAGTCGATAGGTGGTTAGCACATAGGGATACTTCGGGTTATCTATGCCCTGATTGGGATTATCCGGGCGATTCCAGTACTTGACCACAGGACTCGTCGGTGTATTAGGATAGAGCAGATTGTTCACCGGCGACTCTATCGGCTCATAGTGCGTCGGCATTGGTCCATCGGTCAGCCCGGTTGGTGTGTAGAGTCGGCCACGTCCCTCGCTGAGCATGATAAACGGATCGCTGCCAGATTGTGCGTCCATGCCTTTCCCGTTGGGATCGGCTGGCGTCGTCGGTGCTTTGGTTGGAGGGAAATCAGGCACATCAAGACCGACCCATTTCCCCTTCTTCTTGCCTTCGCCGTTCTCATGTTCCGCATCCCACCAGATGTACTTCTTGCGCTCCGACCACGGCTTTCCATCGGGGTCGGCAGAGGCGCGATTGTAGAGGATATGGCGATTGGCGGGCCACGAAAATCCCCAATCGGGACTGACATACTCACCCGGTGTGCGGCTCTTTGAAAGATTCTTGCCCTCTTCCGGCATGATCCCACTGAAGATCCAGCAACCACAGGCGGTGCTCCCGTCGCCTTTCAGTTCCTGGAAATCCTTCACGACCTTGCCATCGGCAATCGTGTAGCCATTGATCTCCTTCACGATATCGTCTACCACCGGTTCCCGTGCTGGCCCTTCACGACGATAGTTCCACACGAGGTCTTGAATAGGCTTATCGCGCTGTTTTGTGCTCTCTGCATAGAGCTTTTTCATACGATCACAGAGTTCCGCAACGAACCAGTTTTCAGAGCGTGCATCATTGATCGGCTCGACCGCCTTTTCACGATATTGGATGAGACGCGAAGTATTCGTAAAGCTGCCCTCCTTCTCGACGTGCGTAGCGGCAGGCAGGAAGAAGATCTCCGTCGGAATTTTCGTTGGATCAGTGCCAGGACGTTTCCAGTAAGCTGCCGTCTCCGTTTCGTAGAAGTCGCGCATAACCATCCAGTCCAGTTTCTCAAGGGCAGCACGCTGGAAACCAGCATTTACGCCACCCGCTGCGGGATTCTGGCCCATGGAGAAGTAGCCCTTCATCTTGCCATCTTTCATGTCAATGAACATTTGCAGATCAGAATGATCGCCAACAACCTTGGGAAGATAATTGTAGGCCCAGTCATTCTCTTTCGTTGCCGCATCCCCATACCACGCCTTCATCAGACTGACGAAGTACTCAGGATAATGGGACCACCAGCCCGACTCCTGATGGGGCCACTCTCTTTTGTCACCTTCGCAGTTACCTCTCCACTCTCGACAAACAAGGAGTCCATCTCTTAACGGCCTTACATCACGTCTTCTTAGGCTCACCCCTCCTCCCTTCTCTTGAAGGCTGAGTAGTTACAATAGTTTCCTGCAGCTATCTAGACAAAGCATGTTATAATAGTATATATTATGCATAATATATACTATATGTTAAGAGGGAGAAAATAGAACGTATGGATGTGACACTACCAGCAGGAAAGAGCAACACAAACACCCCGCTCACTAAGCTCACGATAGCGGAGCAGGTTGCAGCTGCTCTCCGCCGCGAAATCGCCGCAGGACAACTCGTGGCAGGCACTAAGTTGCGCCAGGTCGAGATTGCGCACCGCTTTGGGGTCAGTACCACTCCTGTTCGCGAGGCCTTTGGATTGCTGCAAAGCGAAGGCTTAGTGCAGATCGATGCCCATCGAGGAGTCACGGTTTTCTTGCCGACCACTCAGGACTTTGTCGAGCACTACGAAATTCGTATAGCACTCGAGATGCTGGCCATCGAGAAAGCCGCCGAACACTTCCAAGCCCAGGATGCTCCTCCACTTGTCGCCATCCTCGATGAGATGCACATCACCAGCGATGCAAATCGCTATGTTGAGCTCAATCACCAGTTCCACTTGCGATTGTATAGCCTTGCGCGGCGTTCACGACTACTCACGATGATTGAGGAATTGCGAAATGCCTCTCTCGCCTACAATCATCTCTATGCAGCTACAGACGTTCCCCGAGATGCACAGCGTCTCGATAAGGAACACCGCGAGATTCTTGCCGCCTGCCAGGAAAGCAATCCGGCTCGTGGTGCCAATGCAGTGCGCCACCATCTACAGCAGACCGTCGCTCATGTAATGAAAGTGCTTGAACAGGAAGGGAAAGCATAAGCAAGAGGGACGTTGTGAGTCGGGAGATGTCCATCAGGACTCTACAGCCTCCCGAAGCTGGGTACTTTCCCCGCTCAATGGATGTTTAAGGCCCAGGATTTGCTCCATAACATAGACAAGCTCTGTGGTACAGTCAGCGGCCACAGAGTGCCGTCGCCATCCTACATGCGCATCGGGCCGCACGAGTATGCAGCCACTCTCAGCCACTTCGCACAGACGCGCCCAGTCGTTGTAGATATCGAGCACCTCGCAGCCAGGACCGATTCTGAAGCAAGCAATCTTCACTCCTGCACGCGCAGAAACTTCCTCGGCAGCCGCTTCCCAGGCCTCGCCTCCAATACCGGTGAAGAGGGTGAAACGACCCTTGCCCACCAGATCCAGCGTGCTGACAGTGCGCCCGGCATACTCCAACCAGCAGTGGGGCAAACGTGCGCCCGGCCAGGTTGTGGGCTGATAATAGAGTTCGGGATCACGAGTAAAGTCGGGTTCGGGTGTCCCATCTGAGACCACAGCCGTGGAGTGGTAGTGTTGATTCAATTCGACTCCATGACCATTGAACTCGTAATTCTTGTGCTCGATGGCTTTGCGTAGTTTCTCTCTCTGCTCGACGCTTTCGGGTGTGTTCTCTTTACGCGCTTCCAGACTCGCCCGCATCTGCTCAACATTCCTCGTGTCGCTCGGCCCGAGGAGGGCATCGTAAATCAAGCCAGTCTCCATGATGCTTTTATTCGCTCGCTCGACTATCTGCTGGCCGATGGGCGTGCGCTCGGCGTTATAGGTCGCCAGCAGCGATGGATCAGCCTTTCCCTTCAGCACGAGAGCAAGCTTCCAAGCTAGGTTATAAGCGTCTTGGATGGACGTATTCGAGCCCAGGCCATTGTTTGGTGGATGCCGGTGGACGGAGTCGCCCATGCAAAATACACGCCCATTTGAGTAACACGTTGCGTATAGGTGGTTAATGCCCCAGAGTGATGTGGAGCGGATCTCGACCGGGACGGTGTCGTCTCCGATCAGGTTGTGGACGATCCTGGTCGCCGTCGCCTCGTCGAGGACAGGTGGAGGCTCGTTGATGTCGTATCCCCAGATGATCAACCACTCGTTCCAAGGACGCACCATGCGGATGGTACCCATCCCGACACCACCGATATCGGAGCCGGGCTGCAACACCCAGTAGAGCACTCCCGGGCGGTAGGAGACATACTTCGTGAGGTCGGCACGAATCAAGATGTTCATGCTAGCAGCAATGTCCATCTGCCCCACCATGGGCAAGCCAATGTCCGCGGCAATCTTGCTGCGGCCACCATCGGCACCGAGCAGGTACTTTGCCCTGATCTGATAGGTGTTTCCGCTGACACGATCCCGTACCGTCGCGGTCACACCGGCGGCGTCCTGTTCAAGTGCCTGGTACTCCGTGTCGAAACGAACTCGCGAGCCACGAGCGGCGGCGTGGCTGAGCATAATCGGTTCCAGATAGGTCTGTGGACAATCACAGATACGTGATGGGCTGGCGAGCGTATAGTCGGCCATCCGACTCGGATGCGTCCCCCATGCACGCAGCCTGCCAAGTTCCTCCCCAGCCAAGCTCGTGCAAAATACATTGTTGCTCATGAACTCCTGCGGAGAGGACTTCTCGATGGCCTCTCCCTCGATGCCCATATCGCGCAATATCTCCATCGTGCGCTGGTTTGTGATGTGTGCCCGAGGCGTGTTGGCGGTCCAGCGATACTTGGTCAGCACCACATTCTCTACACCATAGGTGCTCAGAAAGAGTGCTGCCGATCCACCCGCCGGACCACTGCCGACAATCAGAACATCGGTCTCGATCTGGGTATTCATGCTCCCTCCATCTTTTGCTTTCTGCTATCTTTGATTAAGCCACGGATAGCGTGCCGTATCCGCTCCTGCATAGTCCGGATCTAGATAGATATAAAGTCGCTGTATCTTGAAATCTCGTATCTCGAAAACATCGCACCAGCGACCTGCATGCGTCACGCCCGCACGCCACTCAACGCCGTCGGCTGTTGTTCCAGAGGAGGTTCCCTCCACAACAACGAGGTCATCCTGAATGATGTAGTTGAAATAGGCCTTATCATGGGCAATGGACTTTAAGATGGTCATCAGATCGGCGAAAAGCTGCTCAAACTCTTTTCGACCAGTAGCAAGACCCCACTTAGGAAAGGAAACCTGTGCATCATCGGCAAACAGGTCAAAGAACGCTTCAGCTCTATCAAGCCGCTTCAGGTACTCAAGGGCAACGGATTTACGTTGTTCTCCGGTCATCGATTCTCGTGTGACTGCCATAGTCGCCTCCTGTCTGGAATGCTCTCCAGACTTTTACAATGATATTCCCCTTCCAAAGAAACAAGGGGTAAAGTCTATACTTTACATCACTTAGCTGATGTATTATATATAATATTTTGTCAAGAGGAAGAGGCTTAACATCCACATTTATAGCATGACAATTCTGTAAGTCCCCTACGGAATTGTCATGCTATAGGCAAATAGGTATGTATATTCCATGGCTATAAGAAGTATTGATAGCCACGCAACTTTATCCACCGCAATACACGCTTCTCCACAACTTCCCCACAGGTTCTCCACTAAAGACGCCTCGTAAGTTGTGGATAAAGTGCTAGTTTTTGACTCTGCCCTCCGTTATACTTTTCATAGGTACAAAACGTTTCCTTCCTGACCGATCTCACCGTCGGCTTATTTCTTTCTCGTTGTCGTCTTGCTTCGCTAGTTTTACAGGAGGAACGCATATGCCAACCATGCACGCCGAGGACCACACTGACGAACGTATCATACCGAGAAGTGCCTTACGCCATCGTCCCATCGCGACGGGAAGCACGCCCCAGATTTTCCCAACCAGCAGCATTCCACGCGCATCACGCAGCAAAGCAGGCATACGACCAACGAGGAGCATGCCCAGAGCGGTGCCAACTAAAAAGCTAGCTCAGTCATCACCGCACTGGATGACGATTATTGGACTTACTATGACGGCAATGATCGTGCTTTTACTATTCTTCCAACTTGTCTCGCAGTGGTGGTCTACTACCGCTAATGACCTCCGCTATGGACGCCCACGCGTCACACAAATGGATGCCTTTGTCGGGCATGAGGCGGGCGGCAAAACGCCCACGCATTTCATCGCACTCAATTTTCATGCCCAGGTCGAAATCATCGAATTTCCTGGCGGTGATGCGCGGCACGCACGCATTTATATGGGGCCAAAAATCACGGGGGAGGGGGCCGACCTGACACCCATTTTGCTATCCTTTGCTGACCGCAATAATGACCATCTCCCTGATATGATCGTGCAGTTTGGTGGCATTGAGGTGCTGTATCTCAACCAAAAGGGAGGCTTCGTGGAACAATAAGTGGAAGGCTGGGCTGGCATAAGTAGTTGCAAGCTGGAAGCCATGGCAGGACGGGGCAAACAGTTTGCTCTGCCCTGCCATAGCCGCAATAGCTACTCGACGACTTCGAATGGACGCATCATATCATTATCCTCGTGTTCTACGATGTGACAATGATAGACGTACATGCCAGTGTAGTCTGTGAAAGGAACACGAATGCGCGTCACTTCCCCAGGCATCACTCTGACAGTATCTTTGAGGCCCGCTTCATTCGCCTCTCGTGGTACTGCTGGCCCTGTGAAGACCAGCTTCTTCGTGGCGTTGTAGACGGCGACATCGAAGGGCTGACGATCTAGCACGTGGTACTGAACGAGATGCAGGTGTATAGGATGGGCATCTGAGGTCAGGTTAATCAAACGCCAGATTTCCGTGGTTCCTAATTTTGGTTTCTCCGTTACAGGAGCCGCGAATGGAGTATTGTTCAGCAATACGCGAACGGAATCCCCTTGCGCCGTGAGGTCTTCATTGAGGGTAATATCTCGAACCTTAGCTATACCCTTTTCAGGATGGATGAGGGCCGGAAGCATAACTGAGGGAAGTACGCTCGTGTCCGGGCCAGATTGTTGGCGTACCACCCTGAATTGCATGAACTCGTTAAGGGCTACTTCTCCACCACCTGGGTAGGGATCTGGAGCATCATTCGTGAGCGTAATTGTTTGCCCCTGCAACCCCGAAAAATCGAGAATCACATCGGCACGTTCTGCTGGTGTCATGAGAAGATGCTGGAGCTGCACCGGTTGTGGGAGGAAGCCTCCTTCTGCTCCGATCTGATAAAATGGTTGCCCCGATGAGAGTGACAGATGAAGAAAGCGAGCGTTGCAGCCATTGAGGATGCGGAAGCGATATTTCCTTGGCTCGACTTCCAGATAAGGTGCGACCTTGCCATTTACCAGGGGAGTATCTCCAAAGAATTCTGGGACCCATACAGGGTGAACTTGTGGAACATCTCCAATGCTGGGATAAAACAGTTGGCCGTCTGGCTGGAAGGTTCGATCTTGGAGTGCCAGTCCAATCTCGTACAGTCCTTTGGGGAGGTTGAAGCGGTCTTCGTCGTCATCGGTGATGAGATAAAACGCCGCTAAGCCTGCGTAAACATTCAGCCGTGTAAGAGCCATGGCATGATCGTGAAACCAGAGGGTAGACGCAGGCTGGTTGTTAGGATAGTGAACCGTCTTGCTGTGACCGGGAGTAAACCAATCCATTGGCCCACCATCACTCGCCGGAGGCACATGGCCGCCATGGACATGAACCACGGCCCGCACATCAGGCAGGGAAGCTGACATACCGGGAAGGGTGTAATCGATAGGAAGCAGGTGGGTTGTGGGAAGATGGTTGATCCATTTTACAACAATTGGGCGGTTGCTCTGGGCTACGATAGTTGGGCCTGGGTAGGTACCGTTGTAGCCCCAGAGGGTGGTTGGTGGAAGATCACGGTGAAGCTTCTGAGCGAATTGGCTCATCACCACTTCATAGTGTGGTACCCCCTCGATTGTCATTTCGGGCTTCAATACACCAGGAATGGGAAGGGGATCAACGAAGTGAGTGAGCTCTGGAGAACCAGGTGCGTCTGCGTAAACAGAAGTTACCCACCCCCAGGGCAGCAACATGCCTGCTCCTACTGCTGTTACAGTGCTTAAAAAACGCCGTCTTGTAACCATTGTTTAACCTCTATACAAATTCTTTGGGCGTTACTTCTGGTGTGGAGTCAGAGAAGCCCATCAAAACCCGCAGAAATGGGAGGTAGAGAAGAGAGATCAAGGTTTTACTTCGCTTTTGGTATTTGTGTTTCTCCCAGTGCTGCTACAGGTGAATACTCTCCCCTTTCGCTAGCGAAGGTTGAAATATAAATAGGTGTATTTGTATTTCTGTCTTGATAGTAAGTGGAAAATATCACAGGAAAGCCACAATAGCGGCATTTGATCTCACAAAAAGCTTTCAATAGAGGCTAGTAATGAAATGGAGTCATGACATGCAAGCACTATTTGGGCTGCTCTGCCTCGTAGGTTTGTTTGACCAGTTTAAGCAGCTCTCTTCACAATTACATCACAGGCACGAAAATTCGTCATTAGCCGCCAAGCGTCGCGACGAGAATGGCTTTGATGGTGTGCAGGCGATTTTCGGCCTGGTCAAAGACAACCGACGCCTTCGACTCGAAGACCTCTTCGGTCACTTCCAGGGCGCGTAAGCCATATTTCTCGTAAATCTCCTTGCCCAACTTCGTCTCGGTATTGTAGAGCGCGGGCAGGCAGTGCAAGAATTTTGTGGCGGGATTCTGGGTCATCGCCATCACCTGATCGTTCACCTGATAGGGCAACATTTGCTTGATGCGCTCGCTCCATAGCTCAGTCCCCTGCCCCATGGAAACCCAGACATCTGTGTAGAGAAA
>JBBPYR010000004.1:0-30405 GCA_038199755.1 Ktedonobacterales bacterium
AGGCCTCGTGACGAAACGCTTGCAATGTGTTAAGGTTCATGTGAGTAATGCTCCTTGTTGTGATAACACGAACATTACTCTCTTCGGCAATCTCTCGCAAGTGAGGTTGCCATTTTGGTCAAGTTAGTCTAAACGTCAATACTAGGGAAAAAAGCTTTATCGATAGGATTACGCTTACAACAAATAGTCAAAATGCGGTATCAGATCGAGATCTGAGATCAAATGATGAGTTACAACGTAACTTGCAAGAACTTTTTAAAGTTCGTGGTTACTACTATGAACGAAAGCCACGTATGTTTAAGGATTCCTCATTAACAAGAAACGAGAAGAAAAAAATAATTTCTAATGAAAAGGTGGGGCAAGCCCATATCGCAGTTGTACAACGTCAACCTGCTATTGCGATGGCTCACAGTAACAAGCTGTGGTCTGATACTTTTTATCAAAATACTTACGGATCAAGTGTAGAAGAATTGCTGGGCAGTTATCTTATCTACTCCTACTGTGTTAATAGAAGTAAACAGTTAGGCAAAACTCTTACAGGAATTGATAAAGCTGTTGTAAAATATGGAAATTTTCATTTAGCGAGGATTATTGGGAGCCGACTAATAGGAGAATACTGGCGTCAGTTCTCGCCACAACTGTTAGCAAAACATATCTCGGATATAGAGAAGAATCCTGATATTCTACGCGACGATTATGACGCTGCTCAAATTATCTTAAAAGATATTGTAGAGGATTTATCCAATAAAGACACATCCAAATTGATAAATGTTTTCAAATCAGATCGGATAAAACAGAAATTAGATGGAGCAATGAAGAAAAAAAATTAAAGTGTTAGTTCTTTAACATTTACAATAGAGCTTATTAAACATTTCTCCACTATGCTAATTTCTTGCAAGGTATTGGAACGTCCCAGCCCAAACCGTACTGAACAATAAGCCCGTTCTTCATCGTATCCTAACGCGAGAATAACGTGTGAAGGCTCAACTCTCGCCGTTGTACATGCCGAGCCAGTAGACATAGCGATTTCATGTTTGAGTTCTACTACTAACGCTCGGCTTTCAACGCCTGGAATGAAGACATTCAGGTTGTGTGGTAATCTTTGTGTGGGATGTCCGTTAAGCTCTATGCCTTCAATGTTAGCCTGTATTCCTTCCCATAGACGATCCCTTAGTTCCTTCAGGCGTTGCCCCTCGGCTTCCATCTCTTGATCGGCTATTTCGGCAGCTTTCCCCATCCCGACAATACCTGGAACATTTAGAGTGCCAGAACGCATATTTCGCTCGTGTCCTCCACCGTGCATCTGGGAAACGAGTTTAACGCGAGGTTGCAATTTACGCACATAAAGGGAACCGATACCTTTAGGGCCGTAAAATTTATGTGCTGACAGAGAAAGCAGGTCAATATTCATAGCTTCTACATCTATAGGTATATGCCCTACTGCTTGCGTGGCATCTGTATGGAAGAAGACCTCATGTTCCCGCGCAATCTTACCAATTTCGGCAATTGGAGCGATTGTACCAATCTCATTGTTAGCAGCCATGATAGAGATAAGTACAGTTTGTGGTGTAATCGCCTGCTGTACAACCCCTGGGTCTACAAGGCCGTACTTATCTACTGGTAAATAGGTAACTTGCCAACCCTTACTCTCTAGATAGTGGCAAGGGTCTAACACAGCATGATGTTCGGTTACGCAAGTAATAATATGCTTACCTTTTTTAGCATACTGTTCTGCTACACCAAGGATCGCCAGATTATCTGCTTCGGTTGCTCCACTGGTAAACACCATCTCATCATGTCTAGCATTGATAAGCTGAGCTAATTGCTTGCGGGCCTTTTCTACTGCTTGAAATGCTTCCCCACCATACTCATGATCAACACTAGCAGCATTACCAAAGCATTGCGTAAAATACGGTAGCATAGTGTCCAAAACTCTTGAGTCAACTGGAGTTGTTGCGTGATGATCCATGTAAATAGGACGACCAGCTAAATTATTGTGTTCAGACATGAAGTAGCTCCGCATCTAAATTAGGATAAGTATTTTTCATACGTTGTTGCGCTTCAGCAACTATATCAGCTAAATCTTCTAATCCCTTGAGTCTTTGATAGAGCATTAAAACGCCTCTACTTAAATGAGCTTTGAAATGCATTTCCAAATTTGCTTCTGGATCAAGGCCATCTTGTACCAAACGTTCTCGCAGTATCGCAAAGAAAAAGATATCCCATTGTCCTGTAAGAGTGTAACGATTGAATTCACGCCCTTGACCCTCAGCATACAACAATGGATCAGGCGTGTTTTTCTCTGCTAAAGACAGGCAATACCCTAAACGGCACAGTAGATTCGGCGTTAGCCCAGTCCGTGCTTTCAGATTGCGTAAACGCTGATCTACGTCTTCGTCTACATAAATGCGATTAAATGCCATAAACACTTACCTCTTCTTCCAATACGTCATCTTGCAAAGAGAGAAAATCTTCACGCGTAACAAAACTCTCTCCAATTTCTGTGTCATGACTCAGCCGATAGATACGTGCCAGATATGGCTTCACTTCAGTCAATAAGTTTGCATCCAACTCAGCATCAGTGGTGAATAATAGTACCTGGTCACTCACCTTTGGTATGTAGTCATTTATGAGACGTAAACGGTGAGTTTCATCAAGTCTCGCGAGAGGAGTATCAATTGCTAAAGGTAATGGACGATGGCTTACTAGCCTCAGTGCCCAGAATAATGCTAATGCATACAGTTGTCGTTCCCCCGCCGAGAAGTTATTTAAATCGACAGTATTGCCATTAATATCCTCTAGGCGAACACTGAAATCTTCTGGGCTGACATAGGCTCGCGATAGTAACGTTTCTTTACGACATATTTTATTGAAACATATAGTCAACGCTTCTTCTAGTGATTCTAATTTTTGACGTATTAAAGCATCTTTATATGTGCGGAGCACAAGCCTACTGCGCTCCGCAAGCTTCTGTTGCTTCTCAACTTTGCGAGCTTTTTCATATTGTTCTAGTACAGCTTCTAATTCTCGGAACTTTTCGCTATGCTGAAACTGTAACGAGCCAATCTCCCCGTTTAGTTGTGCCTGTCGTCTTTGTTTCGCGTTAAGAACAGCTTGCAAACGTGCAATTTCGCTATGAATTGGAGCCAGAATAGAATCATCGGGCGCACGCTGTAAATCAGTTTCAAGCCGTCGTTGTTCTTCTTTCAGGCTGCGAAGACGCTGTCCTTGAAGTTGAACTTGCTGTGATAGCGTATGAAGCACTTGCGAAATCCACTGCTTAAGTTGCTGTTGTTCTGGTTCAGCTAGATGGTGTATAATTCCTATCTCTAGTGAAAACTGGGCATCCTGAAGTACATGTAGCTTTTCGACAAGTCGTTCAGTAAGCAGTTCTCGACTGTTAGAGGATACTTCTAATTTATCCCATAGGTCATCTGACCGTAACATCATTTCTAACTGAGGCAATTTTTCTTCCCACAGCGAACTAAACATTTTGTTACGGCGAGTCTCTATCTCCTCTGTTAATCTTTTGCTTAACCTCAAACAGAGTTCTGGCACTAGTGTGAAAGGTAGTAAATCCGCACATAAATCACGAAGTTGGCCAGATAAACCATCAACCTCTTTTTTTACAACTTGCAACCGCTCTTGCACCATTGGGCGTTTTGCTGCATAAGCTCCACCCTCAGATGCAAGCAGACGTTCCTGCTGGGCTAACGCTGATGCACAACTAGATGCATCATTATTAATCTCATCTAATTCCTCGTGTAGCTGAGCTAACTGTTCTTCTAGCGCATCAACGACAGTTCTCTGTTCAAGCACTTTAACATACAACTGATCTAGTTTAGCCGTACTTCCCTGACGTGTGATAAGCTGTTCTAGATCTACTTGTAAACGCTGAACCAGATCTAATCCAAACAGACGATCTAATATCTCCCCTAGCACCCTATTTTGCTGATCTGTGCTGGCAAGAGCATCTAACTGCTCGGCATCAAAGAAGCAAATTTGACCAACGCCCGGAGACACAAAGTCATCTAACCACGTCTGATAATCATGAGCATCGACCTCTGGAGGCCGACCATTTTGTAACACCTTAAGGGTTTCTTGCAAAGAACGTCCATGCCTATGCCAGGTACGCTCTACCTGTATATCAAAAGAATGTCCAGATCTAACGAACTGAAAGCTTAATGCCACGGCACTACTATCGCTCATCGTTGTACCATGAGGAACACGGTGCATACGACTCAACACAAAATTATTATATTGAGGTGAACTAACCAGTTTTCCTAAGTATCCCGTGCCAAAAAGAGCAAGACCCATAGCCTGAAAGAGTGTTGTTTTGCCCGCTCCATTATGTCCGCTAAAAACTGTTAGATGATGCATCGAGCCTTTGTCAAAATAAGGAGCAAGATCGAAAGAATGTTTTCCACTAAAAACACCAAAGTTATCAATAGTTAAATTTAGAAGACGCATTTCTTACCCTAACTATATTAATAGCTACTGTACTAATCTCAACTGTCTGAGCGTTTCATTCTTTTCCTTTTCTGCATCTACAACTTCAGCCTCACTACCCCACTCTCTGTTTAACACGCTATTTAGGGCTTTAAATGCGCTTGCTCTTCTTGTCATGCCTGTTGATTGTCGTTCCACTTCTAACAAGCGTGCAATGAGATCAAAGGGCAGATTATGTTCCTGACATAGGCTAGATAGTAATTCTTTTTGTTCGGAGTCAAAAGTGTTATCATCATCCACAGGCCAAGCTAGATCAAAACCGTAGACTGCGCGAAATATTTGCGGAACAGAATCTTCCCAATCCTGCCGTTCGACGCGCCATAAACGCCGAATTTCACATAATTCCTCTGCCGAAATTAATTCCATCGTAGCATCAGGCCCATCTCTACGAACAGCTTGTTGTGTGCGCAATACTTTTTCTAGCATCGTCTTGCTAGTTTCTAAAGTGTAAGTACGTGCTGCAAGCGTTCCATCCTTCTTAAACACTACTCTTCCGTCACGTCCTTTAAAGTCGCGGAACTCACGTTTATGCTCTGGCTCCGTTGTTTTGACGAGCCATTCTCTAAACTCTAGCAGTGGAACCATCCATTCTTCACCATTGTCAATCAGTGCTTCCATAGAGGTATCACGTCTGGCAACAGTACAAACCCAACACCCAAATCGGCTATTACCACAAGAAGGCGTTGTTGTGTCGATTACAAGAGGACACTCACCTGCACTCGCATTACGATAGAGAGCCGCCAAATCTCTATTACTGTTACCCCAAGGAGAAGGATTCTGTAGTAAATATTTCCAAACATCATCTGTCGAAAAATCAGCTATCGGTGCGTAAACATACGCCCCTCGCAGCGAACTATGACGACGCAGCAAATGTCCCTTTACTTGATATGTGCTCATCAACTGCATACGTGTAGAACTTTCAGCTTTACGCACTCCAAGAACCATTATTACTTCGCTGTATTGTGCCACCTTTTGCTCGATAAAACGGTTCGCTGGACTTATTTTCATACGCTCGGTACACCAACGGAAGCGCGTAGTAGGAGCAGGATAACCTCGCCCAATAAGATTGACCCAAAAGCCGTCATTTACTGTAGGCATAACTTTCTCGGCACTAAAAGGCATACCTTGACGTTCAGCAGCTTCATTAATACGTCGTAGGGTAGTATCAATATAGTCAACAATAACGGGGGTTTCCACTTTTGTATCAGAAGCAATAACAAATATAGGTTTTTGTCTTTCCTCTGGTGGAAGCTCCTTAATAGCATTCCAAATGAGTTGCAAAATAGTAGTAGAATCCTTACCACCACTGTAGCCAATTACCCAAGGTTGCGGATAGCGTTTATAGACATCGCGTATCTCTTCATGAATGTCTCGAATGCTTCGATACGTGAAGACTGATCGCTCATTAGGAAGTTCAGCAAGCATAAATATCTCCTCACTCTCCGTCACTAGTCTTTTAGAAGTAGATTGCGCTCTCTTTGTCTTTCCAACAAAAAATATTGATAGAATAGTTAGATAGAAACACAAAATTTCTCGCTATCCTCGTTTCAATCGCAACCGCGCTGTGTCATATTTTCCTCCATTAAAAGATGTGTAATTTGAACGAGTAGCAAGAGGGACTTATTTTCAATCGCAACCGCGATACGTTTGAAATAGGGATGAACTTAATGAATAAACTACCCAGCTAGCGAAGAAAACATTTGTTCAAGGGAAATATGTTCTATATAAGAGTAATCCACAAATTACTTCATAAAGCAAGTGTTTAAAAGCAATCTTTTACCATGCATAATATGAGCAAATTAAGCTGTTCTTACACGTGCTAATACGATAACCTATCATCAATTGTAACAGCACTAGCGAATTTTAGCCTTTCTTTATGCATCTATTGCTATATGCCATATGTGTATAGCCCTCTGCCTAAGCAGAAAACATATAACATAAGAGATTATAAAATAATCATTGCTTCCTTCATGTTAAGCCTCCATAGCAAAAAACGGCGTAAGGGCTCCTTCTTAGGACAATGAACATCAAAAGGCTTCAAGGGCTGTACAAAGACCCCTGTATCGATATAGCATACAGCATCTTGCGAAAAATCGCAGAAGTATAAGAACTCCCCATCACACACCCCATTGTCCCCAAAAGCAGCAGCGAAGCTTCCTTTCCGACCACCTGACGTGCAACGTCTTCCTTGCATTCTGTCTGAGCATAAGCGCACTCCTCTTCGTCTGATGACGCGCAGCGTAGGAACGATAGCTCCGTTTCAGACGGAATTTCAAGAAGCTGCGAGAGCAGCGTTGACAGAATGAGTAAGGAGACGGACGCGATAGCGGCGTTGGTGGCCGGAATAAGGAGCAGCCAGCTTCAGCGCGTCCCTTGCTGAGGCGCGATTCGCCAACGGGTACGGGACGCGCTGAAGCTGGTCCCTACGGATGGGTTTTTCCATGATGACCAGAGTAATTAGTTAACATCCATTATCGCGCCCCCGTACCCGTTGGCTTAATCCAGGTGGATTGATGCTTGACCAGAACGAAACGACTCTAGCAAGCGTTCATTAGAGTAGAGAACCTTTTGATACCGTAGCTCATGTTGCTTAACGATCTCAAACGAGAAGGCCAAATACAGTACAGTTCTCGTCTATGGGTTTTCTGAGAAAGAAGTGTTTCTATGTGGAACAACAAAAGCACAAGAAAAGCATTCGTCATCATCGTCTGCTTTCTCGTCGTAGGAATCGTATTCTTAGGGAGTGTCATACGTAGTCAAGTCGCGAATGCAGCAACCATTGCCCCATCTCATGCTCACTCAGCATCTTCAAGCAGCGTCGTCACGACGAATGCAGCAACATTCAGGGTCACAAGCATTGATATGTCTGTCACCCCATCAACCACCTCGCTCTGGAAATGCAGCTCCTACATTCAGGTCGTCTACAATGCGGTGTTTCATGTCGTTTCAGGCCCACATGGGGGGACGATAGTGTTCTCTTACACCCTCAATAATGGGCGTTCCCAAACGCCGGAAAAGTTAACCATTCTCACAGGTCAGCGTCTCTCAAACTTTACGTTTACCTGGCAAGGAAGTCTGCCAAGTGACCATACCTACCCAGGGCTAGGAGGCGTGTTGGTCACAAGCCCGAATTCCATCCGATCTCCGATGGTTTCTCCAGCCGGAACGTGTAGCTAGTCCGAGAGGTTTTGAGCGTTCCTGCCAAAAACTCCCCATCACACACCCCATTGACCCCCCAAAAGCAGCAGCGAAGCGCGCTGCTGCTTCTGCGCTATCCGCCATGTTTTATTACAGGGCTAATTTGTTCATCACCATTATGACACCCTGCCCCCACTACAAATCCAGCGTCTCATACAAGAAGCGTTCGCGGCTCTCTAGATTAGGAATGCCCTCAGCCCAGGCGTACTGCTTAGCATGGGGTGACTCCACATGCGCCTGATATGCCGCCTCATCCACATACTGCTCATAGAGAAAGAACAACCGTGGATCAGAGAGCGAACGATGCCCTTGATACTGTAAGATGCCTGGTTCCTGAGTCTGAATGTAAGAAATGCCCAGGGTTTCGCGCTGCTCCAACAGACGCTCTACCGCCTGCTCTGTGGTCATTGGGTGCGATGCTACTGGTATCCCTCCCTGGTAAAGGGATGGAGCAGCAACGGGACTATCGGTCAATTCAATGTCAAAGGCAGTCTGAATGATTGTTCTCTTCATTTGTCAAGAGACAGCAAGGCCACCCAAGGTTTTGCTTGCGGAAAAGAGCCATTTCAGGGAAGAGCTTTTTAGAATGGGAAAGCCCCTATCAAAGAACAAGTATGGGCTGGAATAGAGAGCTGCTCAAGTGATGTTCTTATATTTAATAAGAAGAGCAAGATCGAAGAAGATTTTTCTGACCATTGGTGGTAGTATGGTATGCCTACTTGCAAATTGCAAGCGTCATTTTCACCTCAGAAAGAGACTGTATGTCAAAAGTAATTCCGAATCAGAACCCCAATCGTCCTATGATCTTGTTGCTGCTCTCGCTGGCAATGTTTATGGTCATTTTGGACAGTGCGATTGTCAATGTGGCATTGCCCGCAATGAAAGTCGCATTGCACTTTGACACGTCATCGCTGCAATGGGTACTGACCGCATATATTCTAACCTTCGGCGGTTTTTTGATGCTGGGTGGGCGTACTGCCGATCTGTTTGGACGGCGGCTCCTGCTGGTGCTAGGCATCGCAGGGTTTTCACTGTTCTCGTTACTTCTGGGTCTGACCAGTTCGAGCGTTGTACTCATCGCGTTGCGCGCTCTGCAGGGATTGGCCGCCGCATTCATGGCACCTACAGCTCTCTCCATCCTGCTCACGACGTTTGAGGAGGGACAGGAGCGCAACCGGGCACTGAGCGTCTGGAGCATGGTGGCGGCGGGCGGCGGGGCGGTGGGTGTCTTCCTGGGCGGAGTGCTGACGCAATACCTGGGCTGGCAGTGGTGCTTCTTCGTGAACGTCCCGGCTGGCATTATCGTTATCGTAGGCATTCTGAGGTATGTTCCCTCACAGAAAGAAGATGTTAGCGAAAGACACCTCGACCTTCCAGGTGCTGTCCTGGTGACAGGCGGTCTCATCGCGCTGGTCTACGCCTTGACGCAGATCCCGCAGGCTGGTTGGACCAAGAGCACCTTGATTACGCTGGGGGTGAGTATCGTTCTGTTGGCTGCATTCCTGTTCAACGAGGCTAGGGTGGAGCATCCACTGATGCCACTCACCATCTTTCGGAGCCGCAACGTGAGTGGTGGCAATCTGGTCATGCTGCCGGTGGTAGCGGGCGCGCTTGGCATGTTCTTCTTCATCTCGCTCTATGTCCAGAATGTGCTGCACTACTCACCCTCGTTGAGCGGCTTGAGCTTTCTCCCGTTGCCGATCATCATCGGGATCATCTCTCTTCAGGCACCGCGTCTGCTGAACCGCTTTGGATTTAAGCCAATGCTCATTACAGGAGCATCGTTGATGATTATCGGCACATTCTTGTTGAGCTTTTTGACGCCTGTCTCTTCCTATGTGACCAATCTGCTGCCAGCCTTTCTTATCCTGGCGGTAGGCATGGGACTCTCGTTTGTGGCGGTGACGGTGGCTGCAACATCAGGGATACCAGATCATGAAACTGGTTTGGCATCGGGCTTGATCAACACGTCGCAACAGCTTGGTGGTGCCCTGGGTTTAGCCGTTCTCACGGTTGTGGCGAGCACAACCACAGCAACAGATCTAGCGAGCGGGAAGGGGTTGGTGCAAGCCAGTATGCACGGCTACCAGATGGTCTTCTTGTGCTCGGCGGCACTGATGGTCGTGGCACTGCTGGTGTCCATTTTCATCATTCACACCCCGAAAGGCACGATCCAGGTATCCGATACGTCATACAGTGAGCAAATCATGGGAGCAATCGACTTGCAGGAGCACCAAGATATGCAGAAAGAGGCCAATCCTGTGGGCAACACGCTGTGACCTCGACGCTTTTCAAGCCAGTTTCTGCTGTGCAGAATGTGGGACAAAAGGTTCCGAACCGACTCAAAAGCAGGCATTTATGACGCCCGCGTAACTTGTGAACGGGTACGCGGGCGTCATAAATGCCTGCCCCTACGGCGTGCAGCGCGCTTCGCTGCTGCACACCCACCCTACGAACCAATCGTCTCATAAACGAAGCGTTCACGGCTCTCTAGATTAGGGATGCCCTCGGCCAAGGCGTATTGCTTGGCGTGCGCTGACTCCACATGCGCCTGATAAGCCGCCTCATCCACATACTGCTCATAGAGCATGAACAGCCGGGGATCAGCCAGAGAGCGATGCCCTTGATACTGTAAGACGCCTGCTTCCTGAAGCGACAACGGCGTCATCTTCTCAATCACACGCGCAATCGTCTCCTCCTGACCCTCCTTCGCCCGCCATAAAGCGACGACCACATATGCCATCTGCTCCAACTCCCTTTCCTTTTCGCCTACATTCAAGAATAGCCGCTATAAATCTTAAAACTCGTACCCCTGCTTCACCCAATACTGCCAATCCTCAATCGCCTGCTGCGTCTCCTCATCCACCTGCACACCCTCCAACTGCATCAAGCGGAACAGCCAGCTTACGACGTTTCCAACTGACCAACACAAACATCTCATGTTCGCATTCCTCGTCAGGAGCCATTCCGACCACCTTAACCTTATCACCCACCTCTAGCGGAGAACTCACACGTTGCACGATACAGCGTGCGGAAAAAGGAAACTCCAACATATACGAGAGATAATTATGCCAACTTATCGCTTGCTCTTCAGAGCCAAATGCATCTGGCATGATCTCCATGTGAATCCGCTCTTCGCGCTCATTATCTTTCTCATGACGAGCCATATACATTCTCCTATAACTAAGGCCCTCTCTCCACAACCCATCAGCCCAACTGCTTTAGTGCCGCGATGAAACGGGGGCGATCAAACTGTTTATTATCATGCAATATAGTCCAAATCTCGCTTATGACCACAGAGCCAATCATCTCTGTAGCTTGCTGCTGCGAGTAGCCCTCGGCCAGAAGGCGTTCAAGCGTCTGTCGAGTTTCGGGAGGATCACCATCACGCAGTTGGTTCTCGACTACCTCCATGATAGCTGCTTTCAAATGAGGATTGTATGGCGTGCTCTCATCAAACACTTGATCGGTTCCTCGGCCTCGAACATCTCTGCTTATGGTACGGTGCTTCTTTCGTTTGTCGCTCATCTGCTCTATCTCCCATTGCTAATTACAACACTCATCCCCCTTTACCGTACTACCTCGTTATTATTTTGAATAACCACCCCCCAGTCTGTCAAGTCAAATTTTATGTGATATATTGACAATTGATGCAAGCAGGACTATGGCAAAAAGCCGAACAAGCTTTCCGTGCATCCATTGAAATGGGAGATTGCTTACCGCAACCCTGGGGTAACATCGGCATATGCCTGCTTATGCAGGAACGCTATGACGAGGCCGAGGCATCCTTCAAACATGCCTTGCTCATTGATCCAAAGTATGACCTCGCCAAAAAGAATCTAAAAATGCTCCCCCAAACCCGACGCACCGGCCCTCCAACGATGGTTGGCACCAGAGACCCATTTAAAGACCCGAAGATGAAACAGTCAATAACCTTCATAAAAGAATGATGAAGCCGCAAAGAAAAAATAACCTATATCGCGGTCTCCGCTGCTCTCCACCACAGCCAACCTGCTCCCGCGACCAGCAGGCTCAGAAAAGCACCGATGAGCAGAGCAGGGGAAGGCCCATACAGACCTGACAGCCAGCCGATCAGCAGGTAGCCTAGTGGCAGACTTCCGTCGAAGAAGAGCACCTGCACACTCGTGACACGCCCGCGCAAGTGGTCTGGCGTAACAATTTGCAGCGTGGTCAGCGACTGCGCTGCAAAAGCATCCTCCATAAAACCAACACACGCGATCAGCAGCAATGACAACAGATAGATGCGCGAGACCGCAAAAACCGCCTCCAACACCCCGAAGATCAGCATACCGACCAGCACGCGGCTAATCGCCGACTTCTGATTGCTCCATGCCAGCCACAGCGTCGCGAGCAACGCCCCAACACCCGTCGCGGCAGCAAGAAAACCAAAGCCCGTAGACCCCACATGCAGCACATCAGTGGCGAAGAGTGGCAGCACAACATTGAAATTTGAACCAAACAGCAACACCAGACCAACCACGACAATCACCACCACCAACGCAGGCGTCCTCCAGACATAAGCTAGACCCTCACGCACGTTCTGCATGATGTTCTGCCCCTCACCCACACCGCCAATTTGCAGCACCTGAGCGTGCAGAGCACCCCTCTTGATCAGCAGCAGCCCCACAATCACAGGCAGAAAGCTGAGTGCATTGAGCAGAAAGAGCATCGTGACACCGCTAGCCGCAATGATGACACCCGCGAGGGCAGGACCCACTATGCGCGCTAGAGTAGAGAGGGAAGAATACAAAGCTACGGCATTGGGCAGTTCCTCACGCCCAACCAGTTCTGCCAGAAACGACCGACTCGTCGGCAGATACAAACAATTCGTGAACCCCAGTAGCATCGCCAGCACATACAGATGCCAGAGTTGGACGGTGCCGCTCACGATCAGTACCCATAATAGAAGAGCCTGGATCATAGCTGCCGTTTCAGTCAAGAGCAAGATGCTCCGTTTGGGCCAGCGATCAGCCACCATCCCTCCGAACAGCGAGAAGAGCAGCACTGGCACAGCCTGCAACGCACCAACCAGACCGAGTTGCCACGCACTATGGGTTAGAGCCAGCACCAACCAGGCTTGCCCAATGATTTGCATCCAACTACCGATCAGCGAGATCATCTGACCAAACCAGAAAAGGCGAAAGTTACGCTCACGCAATGAGCTAAATGTCCGCAGCAAGCCTTACTTCCCCTCAACCTCAGAAACGCCCTTTTCGGAGCGTTTAGATCAACAAGCTAATTCTCAGAAAATTCTCGATCAGCGTACGTGAATGGCTTGCATAGACCGGATAGAGCGTCACCGCCTCCTGCTCCAGCTTCTCATACTGCTCAACACCATACGCATCAATAAACTCCTTCTTTAGCGCGGGATCATGCAGCCAGTGATCAAGCATCTCCTCATTCACCTCCACATGATATTGCATACCATAGGCGGCATCAAGATAGCGAAAGGCCTGATTTGAGCCATCCTGATGATGTGCCAGCGAGACCGCACCCGCGGGAAGCATAAAACAATCCTCGTGCCATTGAAAAGCCTGCTGGTAGCCCGGCAAACCCTGATAAAGCGCATCCTGCTGGCCCGCCTCCGTAAAATGTACCTGTAAAAAGCCGATATGTTCTTTTGGTAGCCTCCTGATCGGTGCTTGAAACGCATTCGCCAGCAACTGACCGCCAAGACACATCCCCAGATAAGGAATACGCTGCCGAATCGCCTCGTGCAAGTAGATTTCCTCGTGGATCGTATAGGGATACTTCGACTTATTATACAGATGCTGCGTTCCACCCAGCACAATGATCGCCCCATATTCAGTGGGATTTGGCAACTGCTCCTGACCAACATGAATAATATCAAAAGGTATCATGTGTTCCTTCAAAAGCTCGCCGACGCGCCCCGGCGGATTCTCATGAAAATGTTGCAGCACCAACACCTGTTTCTTATCAGCCATCGCTCACCTCCGTTATAAATGGGCAAAATGCGAACCCGACTGCTGCGGTGTATGCCTCGGCTGCGACGCAAAATAGGCCAGAGCCGCCCGCATATCGCGCAACAGCATATTCGCCATGTCGCGGCTAAACCCCTCCTTCACCACAATCCGCTGCACAACCAAATCCTCGCAATTCTTCGGCATCTTATACGTGGGCACCAGCCAGCCCGTATAGCGCAGCCGATCCGAGAGATCAAACAGCGAAAAATTCGTCTCCTCGCGCAACCGCCACGCAAAAACCGGAATATCGCCGCCATCCGAAATCAAAGCAAACGGCCCCAGTTTCGCAATCTCGCCTGACAAATACAATGCAGTATCACGGCACGAACATTGAATGCGTGTATATCCCTCTCTGCCCAAGCGCAGAAAATTATAGTATTGCGCCACAATCTGATTGCCTGGGCGCGAAAAATTGAGCGTAAAGGTCGGCATCTCACCACCCAGATAGTTCACCTTGAAAATCAACTCCTTGGGAAGAACCTCCACATCGCGCCAGACCGCCCATCCCACGCCAGGATATACCAGACCATACTTATGACCCGAAGCGTTGATAGACACCACACGAGCCACACGAAAATCCCACTCCAGCTCAGGTTGAATGAATGGCGCGATAAAGCCACCACTAGCCGCGTCAACATGAATCGGCACATCCAGCCCCTTCTCAGCCTGCAAGCGATCCAGAGCCGCGCTAATCTCCGCAATTGGCTCATAACTGCCATCGAAAGTACTGCCCAGAATAGTCACCACACCGATGGTATTCTCATCACAATACTTGACCGCCTCCTCCGCGCTCAAATGATAGCGACCCTCCTCCATCGGCACCAGGCGCGGCTCCACCTCCCAATAGCGAGCAAACTTCTCCCAACACACCTGCACATTGATACCCATCACCAGATTTGGCCTATCCGTCGGCTTCCCCAACTCCTTCATCCGTGCCTTCCAACGCCACTTCAATGCCATCCCACACAGCATCGCCGCCTCACTCGAACCCAACGTAGAAGTGCCAATCGCCTCCTTCTGCTCAGGAGAGTTCCATAAGCGCGCCAAAATATTGACACACCGCATCTCAAGCTCGGCAGTTTGTGGATACTCGTCCTTGTCAATCATGTTTTTATCGAACGTCTCCGTCATCAACTGCCGTGCCTCTGGCTCCATCCACGTCGTGACAAAGGTCGCCAGATTCAAGCGCGCATTCCCATCTAGCATCAACTCATCATGAACCAAACTATAGGCCGTGCGCGGCAGCATCTCATGTTCAGGCAACTGATAGCGCGGCACATTCGTATTCAATATGCGCGCCCCATACGTCGGCGTCAAATCGCTATCTTGCCCCTCTAATTGCTGGAGTTTAACCTTCTTTGAAATCATCATAATAACGGCGACAACTTCCCAGCCATAAAAAGCCAGGCAGTGCCGCCGCCTCCTTTCCGCTGCAGTTCTCGCGTAAACCTTTTCGCATCATCGTAAAGGGCCTTGCTCGCCCTATCAACTAGGTTAGCCCCGGAAAAAAATCCTTCTTGATCTGCTCCCGTGCCACCCCCATATTCCGTAGTACATCCTCATAGGCCCGCACCATATCCGGTGGCCCCGACAGATAATACATGCGCTCCTCATAGTCGGGAACAGCGGGTAGAATCATCTGCTCGTTCAGCCGACCCACAAAGCCGGACCAATTGCGTGGAACCGCATCCTCATCCGTCAGCGTACAAAACGTCTTGACGCCCAGTTTGGCTTGCGCCGCCCCCAAGACATCCTTATACACAATCTCATCCGCTGTCTTATTCACATAAAACAGCACCACATCACGTCGCTGCTGCTTATCCAGCAAATACTTCAGCATACTTCTAAACGGCGTAATGCCAATGCCTCCCGCGATAAACACCAGCTTTTGTTGAGAATCAGCAGGCAGCGTAAAATCACCCGCAATCTGCGTACCAAGTAGCTCCTCCTTGCCATCCAGCCTGGACAATGCCCTCTTAAAACTGCTCCCCTGCTCATAAAAGCGTACACCCAGATGAACAGTATCCTCCGTTGGCGACGATGCCAGCGTAAAATAGCGGCGGTTGCCTCGACTATCTGGCCGCTCATGTGCCAGCGTCACCTCCAGATATTGTCCGGGTGAAAACGCCAGTTTCTGCGCAGGCTTAAACACAAAATCAAAAATGCCAGGTGCCATCTTCACCTTCCTGCGTAGTTTCAGCACAGCCCTCCGCTTCGGGCTCACCGCATATGAGAAGACATTCCCCGCCACCAACGCCAGTTCCGGCGTAGAGTACAGCGAACCAATATGCACCTGTGGCACAAACAACAGCCCCGTGAGCACCGCATACCACCGTCGCAACTGCTTCGTCGGCGGAGCCGTAAGCGGTTCCGTCAGCATAATGGTTGCAAAGAAAAACAGCGGCGACCGCACAACCAACTGATATAGTTCAGGAAGAAGCGCATTCCCCTGCACCAAAGCCAGCACGCTTAAACTCAGCACCGCCGCGCCACAAAAACACCAGAGCAGATCCCCCTGCCGCAGCTTTCGCACCACCAGCAGCCCACCAACGAGCACGAACGGCAACATACCCGCCGTCCCAATCCACCAACTCGCCGATTGGCCGAGCACTAACGACGTAATCACCACCGCAATCGCCGCAGGATTAAAGATGTGCTTCTTATAGAGCGCGAGAATATACTTTGAAGACATCGCCAGAATCGCCGCCCAGCCCAGCAACTGAAAAGTAGTGGGTGATTGCGCCGGATCAATAATCAAAGCCAAAATGAGAGCCGTAATCGAGGCAGATTCAAAGTTCGTGGGTACCTTAAACACATACGCGAAAACAGTATTCATCGCCCAGCACATCAACAGCAGAAACACCGTTGATAGCAGCAGTGACACCGGAGAAAAGGGCAGCAGCTTCATGTACGCCAAAATCGCCGCCATGCTAAGCAGACCAGCCAACACATACAGCACCAACCGATACATCGTGACTCGATCTAACATATAATCTATTCTTGCCATCATTCGTGCAGTACATACCTTTCAAATCCGCTTGTAAACGTTGCCCTCGCCTGAGCATCAATCATATACCCTTCAAAACCTGCCAACCGCTCAATAAACTGGATGCCGCGTCTGCCCATGGCAAACGCCGCCGTTGCAAAGCGATCAGCCTCATAGATATTCGCGCCAATCACCGTTATACTCATTACATCTAGCAATGGCTCCTGCGGTTGATGCGGATTGTAGATATGCTGTCCACGAATAGCTGTTCCAGAGGTCGCCACCCCACACTCCGTCACCGCGAGTACCTTCACATGCTCATCGCGTTTGAATGGATTACGAATGCCCACGCGCCAGAGACGCCCCTCTTTCTGGCCCGCCACCTCGATATCACCACCCGCATCAATATAAAAATTGCGCCTGCCCCGCGCCTTCAACCGCTGCGCCGCCTGATGGATTGCCCACCCTTTTACGATGCCCGCGGGCTCATACATACCGTCATCACGCCGAATATCAAAGTACCCATACGTCTCTTGCTTCGTCTGTTCGCTCAACGCCAGAATCGTCTTCATATCCTCGCTATACTGTGCGACAGGCAGTTCGCCCCTATTGATTCTGGAAATCTCGCTCGTGTCTTTATATGTGCTAAACACCTCGTCTACAGCGGCAAAGTAGGCAAACACCTCATCCAAGTCGTTTGGCGTGACCACAGGATCAACCACTTCGACCGTAATCGGCATCCCCATTAGCAAGCGCGTTTGCTTCATCGTTACGCCTTACGCCTTCGCCTGCGAAAGTGCGTCCGAGAGCGATTGCATAAACGCCTCACTCGAATCGGTCGCGCCAGAGACGACATCAACCGTAGCACTCTGTGCCTGAATTGCCTCGCTGGTGAGCTGCGGATCAGCATAACTATTAATCATCACCGAGCGATTGCGCTCATTGGGGTATTGTAAAAACTGCACATCCGCTATCTTGCCCTTCTTGATAATCGCTTTTACCTGTATCAGCCCCCATTGCGCGTCAGCAGCACCACCCGTATACGAACCATCCTTATAGAGAGCACCGGACGTGCTACCACTAGTACCATTAGTACCGCCAGTCGTCCCACTCGTCGACGTGCTACCAGGAGCAGAGGTATCACCAGAGGAATTTGACGTAGAACCACTTGAACTACTCGAACCACTTGGTAAAACGGCCATCGGGGCCGCGTGATTATAGGTAACACTATAGAGCACAAAAGCTCCTATAATAAGCACCGCAACAATAAATTTCTTCATCTATATCTCACCTTTGCGAGGACATTCCTTCTGAGAATATACCTTCTGCTACTGCTACTGAAAAACCATTTCCTATCCCCATAACTTTCTCACCCTTTGATTAAAGGTATCTTAAAGCTATCAAGAAAAACCCCCAAAACCTGTAAAGAGTCTGTAAAGACTTTACATTTCACACCTATGGTGTAACCATACAACCCGCTGTAGGGACCGCTGTAGGGACCAGCGTCAGCGCGTCCGCCGTGCCTGTTGGCGAATCGCACCTCAACGGGTACGAGCGCGCTGACGTTGGCCCCTACGGAACTGACAACCGCCCTTTCTTCTGGACACCTTACCAGAGATGGTGTTATCATCAAGAGGTATAGCACAAACGAGCAACACATAACAGCAAGAGAGGCCAAATATGCAGCTAGGAGTCGTCTTCCCACAAAACGAAATCGGCGCGAACCCACAAGACATCCGCGATTACGCCCAAACCGTTGCGGGACTAGGCTACGACCACCTTGTCATCTACGATCACGTCCTCGGAGCCGACCCCACCAATCGCCCTGGCTGGAAAGGCTATACCGACCAGGACCTTTTCCACGAGCCGTTCGTGCTCTTTGGCTACCTCGCGGCCATCACGCAACTAGAACTCGTCACAGGTGTCATCATTCTGCCGCAACGCCAGACAGCCCTCGTCGCCAAGCAAGCCACGGAAATCGACGTGCTCAGTGGCGGCAAACTGCGCCTGGGTATCGGTGTTGGCTGGAACGCCGTAGAATACGAAGCACTCGGCGTAGACTTCCAGCAGCGCGGACGCATAGTCGAAGAACAGATCGAGGTTCTGCGCCTGTTATGGAGCCAGGAGATCGTCACCTATCACGGCCAGTTCCACAGCATCACCGAGGCAGGACTCAATCCCCTACCCGTGCGCCGCTCTATCCCCATCTGGACAGGTGGTAGCGCGGAAGTGCTCTTACGCCGCACCGCTCGCCTCGCCGATGGCTGGTTCCCCTTGGGACGCCCAGACGACAACATGCAGCAAACCTTCGCACGTCTCCATCAATACATGCAAGAGGCGGGTCGTGACCCCGCCACGCTTGGCATCCAGGCCCAGGTCAACGCCAACGAGGGGAAACTTGATACCTGGCTACAACAGACAAAGCAGTGGCAAGCCTTAGGCGCGACACACATCTGCCTCAACACCATGCGGGCAGGTTTCACCACCCTGCAACAACATCTCGATGCCATCCGTCGCTACAAAGAGGCTATTGCTTGACACGTCTCTACGTGTTGATGCACGCACCATTTTCATACAATCAAAGGCACACCTTATGAATAACCTGCTCACCATCGTTTTTGGACTCGCGGCCTCCCTCTGCTGGGGAAGCGGAGATTTCAGCGGCGGACTGGCCTCGCGCCGCGGCAACGCCTCTAGCGTCGTCACAGTCGCCTATGCCGTGGGCTTTGTGCTGCTCGTTGCACTCGCATTACTCTGGCGCGAACCGCTACCCTCGCTGACAAACATCATGTGGGGCGCGCTTGCAGGTCTGCTAGGAGCTATCGGGCTGATCGCCTTCTATTCAGCCCTCTCAATTGGACGCATGGGCATCGTGGCCCCCACCTCGGCGGTGCTCACAGCCTCTCTACCAGTGCTCTTCAGCATGCTCACCGCCGGACTACCTAGCCTATTTCAGGTGGCAGGCTTCATCCTCGCCTTAGCGGCAATCGTTCTCATCTCGCGTCCAGAACGCGCAAAAGGCCGTCCAGTTGGCATCGGACTAGCACTCATCGCAGGTTGTGGCTTTGGCTGCTTCTTCATCATCATTAGCCGCGTGAGCATAGGATCGACCTTCTGGCCCCTCGCCGTCGCACGCCTCGTATCAGTGCTCTTCCTGCTACTTCTTATGCTCATACGGCAGCAGCAAAGCCAGCAAGCAGCACCCAAATTAACGCTCACGCTGCTCATCGTACTCGCGGGCGTGCTCGACGCCCTCGGCAATGCCTTCTTCGTGTTCGCCGCGCATGCCGGTCGCCTAGATGTCGCCGCCGTTCTGTCTTCACTCTATCCAGCCGCCACCGTCCTACTCGCCGCACTCTTGCTACACGAACGTGTCACACGCATCCAAGCCATCGGCATAGCGCTCGCCCTGATTGCCGTTCCGCTGATCTCCGCATAGCATACACGTATTTCGTAGGGCTTCAATAGTTACACAAGAGAAACTTCATACGTTCTACACACGTATTGAAACAGAGACACGTATTTCCTGTAGGGACTAGCTTCAGCGCGTCCCCTACCCACAATTGGCGTATTGGTCTACTAGCAGGCCCACCCATCTATTGAACATTGTTCTACAAAGAAAGGGTTGCACGCTTCATGATGAACAAACAACAGATACTTCACAATAGCCTACACCCAGATAGTTCGCCTCCTATCTATGGTCGCACATCTACAACTGCGACCCTGACAAAGTGGATCAGCACCAGTCTGTTGCTGCTCTCATTCGTCCTAGCCGGATGCAGCACCACGAATACCAGCACAGGCGGTCCTGACGCCTCAGCATCCACACCATTGACCTTAACTGCGGCAACACATGCCGCCCCTACAGCCGCTTCGACTGACTGGACTACCTATCATCACGACAATACACGGGCAGGCTCAATTATCACAACGCCCGATCCCCACAGCCTGACAAGTGCCTGGAGCACCCAACTAGATGGTGCCGTCTTCGCGGAGCCACTCGTAGTAGGGACACATGTATTCATCGCCACTGAAGGCGACTCTATATATGCGCTAGACAGCCAGACGGGAAAAGTGCAATGGCATACAAACGTTGGCACGCCCGTTCCACTCTCATTGCTACCCTGCGGCAATATTGATCCGCTTGGCATCACTGGCACCCCCGTCTATGATCCCCAAACTGGGCTCATTTTTGCCGTAGCCGAGGTGACTGGTCCACAGCACATTCTGGTTGGCATCAATGCCACCACAGGCAAGGTAAGTGTTCGTCGCTCGGTTGACCCCGCGGGCACGGATGCCAGAGCACATCAGCAGAGGGCCGCGCTTGCCCTCTCGCAAGACAAGGTTTATGTAGCCTTTGGTGGGCTCGATGGCGATTGCAGCGACTATATCGGCAAGGTCGTTGCCTCAAATACGAATGGCAGCGGGCCCCTGCTCGTTTATCAAGTACCTACCACCCGTGAAGCAGGCATCTGGGCAGCTTCCGGCCCAGCAGTGGATGGCTCTGGCAGCCTCTACGTTGCGGTAGGCAATGGAGCGGCCACAGGCGGCAACTGGGATCACAGTGACTCCGTGCTGCGCCTCTCACCAACGCTGCAACTGCAAGGTGGCTTCGCACCCAGTGGTTGGGCGCAAGAAAACGCCGCGGACGCCGACCTCGGCTCAATGGGTCCACTGCTCATGCCAGGTGGTCTAGTCTTCGCCGATGGCAAATCGGGTCAGGGCTACTTACTCCATACCAGCGCATTGGGCGGCATTGGCGGTCAGGCAGCACAAGCCTCCATCTGTCACTCCTTTGGAGGGTCTGCCGCCCTTTACTCACAGATGTTCGTCCCTTGCACCGACGGCATACGTGAGGTGACAGTCGGCACAGGCCCAACCATGACCGTTGGCTGGCATGCTCCGGGGCAGATTACGGGCTCACCCATCGTCGGTGGTCACACTGTCTACAGCCTCGATACTGGCGGTGGCATACTCTATGCCCTTAATACTGCCAACGGAAATGTGCGCACGAGCGTTCATGTAGGGCAAGCCTCTCGTTTCGCCACACCAACGCTCTCTGGCAATTCCATTTTTGTCGGCACCATGCAAGGCGTTACCGCCGTCAAAATCGCGTAGGGACGCACGCTACTTTACCGTTGCTTGCCCCACACAGCGACATTCACAAGGTTAGTTGGGCGTTCTCCGCGTAGCACACTGGCGATCTGTTGGCACGCCATCACTTGCATACGCAACAGACCTGCGTGCGTATACGAGCCAATGTGCGGCGTACAAATCGTATTGGGTAGCGTAAAAAGCGGATGCTGTGCCATAGGTGGCTCTGGATCGAAGACATCCAGAGCTGCCCCTGCCAGTTGTCCCGAACGCAACGCAGCGAGCAACGCCTCCTCGTCAATCAATGCACCGCGTGCAACATTAATCAAATAACTCCCACGCGGCATCATCCCCAACGTCTCGGCATTCATAATGTGGCGCGTCTCTGGTATCGAGGGACAATGCAGGGAGACAATCTGGGCGTGCGTCAACAATGCCGCGAGCGTAGGCATGAGTGTGACACCAAGCAAGCTAGCACGGTCAGGAGCGATGAAGGGGTCAAACGCAAGCACCTGCATTCCCAGCACACCCGCAATCGTCGCCACGCGACTGCCGATACGCCCCAAGCCAACCAACCCTAACGTCGCACCTGCCACCTCAAGCCCTGGCGTCAACTGTGGCAAGGCTGGAAACGGCTGGCCCGAACGTAAAATACGCTCAGTGACCGCCACCTGCTTACACAAATTGAGCAGGAGCGCAATCGCGTGTTCAGCAGTCGATTCGGTCGGCCCATCAGGGGTATTCACAACCAGCAGGCCGCGCTCCGTAGCCGCGTCGAGATCAATGCGATCCACACCAATACCCGTGCGAGCAATCAGGCGCAAGCGTGGACCAATGCGATCCATCACCTCACCCGTCACAAACGTCTCGCCCGACACAATCATAGCATCAGCAGTCGCCGCCTCCCCATACCAATCGTTGCGCTCCCCCACCTTGGTTACCTCAATAACCGCCAAACCTTCAAGGACCGCCACCGCCTCCAGTTTCAGTGTTCTCCCCGACCATACAACCTGCACCATACTCACCCTCCTCTTTCTTCAATACACGGGCCCCGTAACCAGTTGGCGCATCGCTCCTCAACGGGTACGAGGGGCGCGATCATGGTTGCTACGATACGTCACAGGGCACAGGATGCGATGAATCTCGCCCCTACGATCTGCGATACGGATTAACCACGGGCTATACGCAGGTGCTGTGTTGCACCCGCGATCATGCTGCTGACATCCGTGGTAACGCTAATCATCTGAAATCCTTGCCGTACACGTTCCGCCGCCGCCTCTCCACCACCACTAAAGATGCCAAGGGCCAACCCATGCTTTCGCGCCGCCGCCTTAATGCGCTCCAACGCCGCTATAAACTCCGGTTCAGTTCCATCTGTACTCGCCGCCAGCCCAATTTGTGCATGCAGGTCATTCGGGCCAACAAACGCCACATCTAAGCCGGGCACCGCGAGTATCTCATCAAGATTCTGCAATGCCTGCGCACTCTCAATTTGGACAGCCAGAACCGTTTCTTCGTTCGCCATGCGTGCATATTCAGCCCAATCAGTGATACCAAATCCATATGGACCAAAGGCACCACCAATACTACGCGCACCTGCGGGCGGATATTTCGTATACTCCACCACTCGTTGCGCCTCTTCGCGCGTGTTGACCATCGGCACCACCACACCCCACGCACCTGCGTCGAGTGCCCACTTGAACCACTCCACATTATTGGTAGGCACACGCACCAGCGGAGCACACAAGCCAGAGTCGGCAATCGTAGCAACCATATCAGACATCAACGTAGCATTCTGTGCCGTATGCTCCATGTCCACCAACAACCAATCAAAGCCTAACCGTGACATAATTCGTGCCGCCGGAACACTCGGCAAGCTTAACCATCCCCCCAACACCGGCTCGCCACGCTTCAATTTTTCCTTCATCTGGTTTGTACGCATCGCAACTCATCCTTCCGCTTTTGGTCTCAATAGAAATGCCCCTCATGGGCACTCGCGACCCCTTAGAGGCATCCAAATCGTTCGTCCTCTTATTATGACACCAATCGCAACCCCTTGTGGGCATCCCTACTCGGCCAAAAATTGTCTTAGCGTGTTCACAACCAGAGCCATCTACGAATCGACCGTCAATGTTGAACTCATTCGTCCCACCTTGCGCGCTGACAAAGCCTTTCGTATTTGGCACCAGGGCGAAGAAAAGATCCTCAACATCGAGTTCGAGTCTGGCTTCGATGAGGACATGCCAGCTCGCCTGTTGCTTCACAACGTGCTCTTGTATCGAGATCATAACCTGCCCGTTGTCTCTTTAATCGTGTATCCCTTTAGAACAAAAATGGCCACACCACCTCTGCTGATTGCAAGGAGTGGCAAAGATATGCTCATTTTCCACTATTCTGTGTTACCATTATTCTTAGAGGATGCTGAACACTACGTCACTGAACACATCCTGTGTATGGATCCGCTCCTTCCCACCATGAAGGGAGCCAATCAGCACGTCATAAAGCAAGCCATTGATGAACTCGCAACGCTGTATCGAGATGATGAAGTCACCTTAGCGCAACAAATTATCTGGATGGAGCTTCTCTTAGAACGGACCACGACTATCTCCAAAAAGGAAAAAGAAAAAGTACGGGAGGTACTCAAATGGAACAATCGTCCTCCTCTCAACGTCTCCTTTAGTAGTAGGTATGCAAACAGCAACGCCAACATATTATGAAAAGGAAACACATCATGAGGAATATTTCTAGTAGAAAACGAATGATCTCCCCCACACTACTCGTGGTTCTCTTGCCTCTCCTTGGACTGGTGAGTTGCACATCTCCCTCAAATGGACCTTTCTCACCAAACACCAACACCACCATGATTGACTGGGTGAACTTCATCCGCTTTGGGGGGATTACCTATCTCACCGCGTCTACAAAGCCAGGGCGGTCGTTAACAGAGAGCGACCTCGGACCAGTGTTCGCAACAGTCACATTCAAACTCCAGGGCAATGTGCAAGATCCAGGGTATCAGAGTAAGGATGGAGACGCGTCCATCCTCGATGTCGGAACTAAAGTCTATGCTGTGAAAGGCTATAGCCCGACCTTTAGACTTGCCACGCACGAGAACAATGTTTACACGCTCTACGAGGCCGACACCAATCCTCACGCTAAGAAGGGGGTGGATCTCCTCGATATCGGTGGGAAGGTGCAATATATAGGGATAGTGAGCGAGCAGGATGGTGTGACCGAATTGGGAGCCATCAAAGACCCAAAGCAGGTAGCCGTGGTGGTTCCGATGGTCTTGCAAGCCACCGTCGATCAAAACCGTCAGGGAGGCAATAAGCGCTACTTCATTGCTTTTCATCTTGCCGATGGCACAGTGGTGACACGATCATACTCGCTAGATACTGGTGAACTGGCTCGCGGCATTCTACTGCCCAAAGCTTTTGGGCTTGCTATCGCGGCAGCGTTACCAAAGTAACGGGATAGGTACGCGAATCTTCCTACGAGATATCAAGAAGGAAGCACATCATAGGGATATGACCCCTCATCAAGAAAGCTTTCTGCTTGTCAGTTCCTCATTCGTTAACCCATGGTCAGAAAAGAGGGCACGCAACGCTTAGTGGCGACCACTAGGTGTTGCGTGCGTCGCAATTTCGCCTTTTTGGATCATCTCCGTCACCTTACGGCGCATCGTCGCCGCGGCATCGCTATCATGCACCGTCATCCCAAAGCTGGCAGCGATGAGAATGATAACGGCTGCAGTTACAAATGCTGCATGATAAGCTGTATAGTTTGGTACCACGACCCCACTCGCGCTCACCTGTGTGATACCCACAAGACCGATAACACTACTGAGTAAAGCCACACCCAGCGACGCACCAATCTGTCTCTGCGCATTGAAGAGAGCCGACGCCTGTCCCGTTTCCACCGATGTGATCGTCGCAAAAGAGGCGGCCTGCACCGAGGTAAAGGAGAAGGCCATGCCCACACCCATGAGCAACATCAATGTCCGCATCAGCCACAGCGTCGTGTCCTTCCCCATCAGGATCATCAACACCATCAAAATCGCCACACCCGTCACCTTGAACTGGCGACTCATGGCGGGCAAGGCGACATTAATAATCGTTGTGTCCATAATACTCATGAATATAGCCGCGACAAACACAACACTCACACTCACTTTTGGGCTAATGGCAGGAAGATGCATATAGTTTGCTCCGATGAAACAACAAAAATTCCTCTGCCCTTCAGAGGAATTGCAGGAATAGCTATAGACCTATATCAATAGCCCACACAAGCAACTTTGTCAAACACAGCAGAACAACTCAGTAGCAATCCTCAGTCCTCGATCACACCCTTCTCTAGGGCTTCGGCCCACTTCTCGCCGCGTTCGAGCAGAATTGGCCCCATTGCTTCGTCCTGCGTCACGCTGATGCGTTGCCACTTCCAGAGTTCTAGCACCGCTAGAAAGGTCACGATAATCACAAAACGTGAGCGTTCATTATGCAAAACCTCTGCCAGCGTCACGCTAGTCCGCTCTTGCAGCAGGCCCATGATTTCGCTGATACGCTCGCTCACCCGCACACGCGCAACAGGCACG
This sequence comes from Ktedonobacterales bacterium, assembly GCA_038199755.1. GTDB lineage: Bacteria > Chloroflexota > Ktedonobacteria > Ktedonobacterales > Ktedonobacteraceae > JBBPYR01. The sequence goes on from JBBPYR010000004.1 coordinate 26,381, forward strand.
AGGTCAGTGCCATTGCTCACGTCCTTTGTTTGTAGTTCCAGCAAGCGTTGAAAGGCACGTGCCAGCGATTGTGGCTCCAGACCCACCAAGGTAGGTGGTGTCCAGGCAAGTTGCGCCTCGATACCCGCCAGCAAACCGGAACGTCCATAGGTTTGGAGACCCGCCTCCTCGCGTTGGCGCAACTGCTTCGCGATATCTTTCGCCTGCCGATATTCGATGAGGTGACGTTGCAGTTCCTCCGCCATCACCACCGCCTCCTGCGCCTCGCTTTGTAGCTCTTCCTTGTTACTCTGCGGCAGCAGGCTTTGCGATTTGATATAGAGTAAGCGAGCCGCGATAGAGACAAACGCTGCCATGTTTGCCAATGGCAGCTTCTCGGCCTCCCACTGGCGTAAATATGCCAGATACTGATCGGTGACACTCAGCAGCGAAATCGTCGTAATCTCCATCTGCCGCTTCTCGATCAGGTGCAGCAAGAGATCGAGCGGCCCCTCAAATACAGGCAAATGGACAACATACCGTGCTTGCTCGCTCGCGGATTGTACAACCTCTTCAGCATTGACCTGTTCTAACATAACTATGACACCTCATCCACACGATGTAATTGTGCCGCCGGACCATGGGGCTGGTGATGTGTGCGAATATACAGCACGGTACGTTCAGAGAGACCCGCCCGCGCCGCGAGATCAGCACCCACGTCCGCGTGCCACCAAGCATAACTCAGCGCACGTTGCCAGGAAGGAATAGGAATAGAGCCTTGAGCCAGCACAGCAGGCGTGACAGTCAGACGTTTGAGCAAGTGAGGAGTACACAGCTTCCCAATCACGATGGCGGGGCGTGTCCAGAATGGCACCCGCCCCTGCGCTTTACCAACATCGTGCAATAACGCCGCCATCAGCATATCCTGCTCCTGGCAACCGCCTGCCTGCAAGCCATGATAGACACGCAAGCTATGCTGCTGATCTGCCTGCGACATCGTGAGAAACAGCGCGAACGCCGCCGCTGGCAGACATGCCTCCACCTCAGCAAGTTCCGCTGGCGCGAGTGGTGCTATAAAGCCAAGCTGCTGCCATACCTGACGCAAACGATAGCGTGCTTTTGTCCTCATATTCAGCATGTTACAGATTATAAATCAGGATAAAATCTGGCCCCAGATGGAACGGCGCGATGACTAGTGCGATAATAGACATTGAGCCCCTCCAGATATAAACAGCCAGTTGGAACAGAAAGAAATCGCCCAGGCCAGAAAGACGGGCAATAAAGGGCAAGAGGAAAAACAGAGCTAGAATGATAAACGGGCCATACGGAGCAGACTTAGCGAATTGCACTGCCTGTTTGCTCGGCAAGAGCGTATACACGATCTGATAGGCATCAAGCGGATAGAGCGGAATGAGATTGAAGAGTGTCAGAGAGATATTCACACTAGCAAACACCAATAACAACTGAAGCACACGTAGCGTAAGGAAGTTATAACCCATAATTGGCGCAAGCACAGCGGCAAACGCCGCAACTAGAACACCAATCAGCAAGCTAAAGATGGGGCCAGCGATGGCAACCAACAAAATACCCGTATTCGCCCCCACGCGCATTTTCCAAGGGTCAGGCTTGACGGGTTTTCCCCAGCCAAAACCAAGACCGGGCGCAGGCTGAAACGCCAGGATAACACACATGAGCGTGCCGACAGGATCAAGATGTGTACGCAGGCTGAGCGATTGTCGCCCCTCAGCCTGTGGTGTGTGATCACCCAACCAAGAAGCCATCAGTGCGTGGCTAAACTCGTGTAATGCAATGGCTCCTAGAAAGGAGACCATAATCATAAGTGCCAGAACCACATTTATAGCCATGGTAATATATTATCCTTTATGCTAGCAGATCGATCTCCATACCTTCATAGGAAGAGTATGTTTGTGCAAAGTGCTGTTGGGCCTCTGCTTCCATGCGATCTAACTGATCATCATCATAGGTTGGTTCATGATGAAATAAAATTAAGCGAGAAACATGTGCCGCTCGCGCTGCCTCTATCGCCATTTCTATCGTACTATGCCCATAGCCATGCTTCACCTGTTGATAATCGGGCGTCGTATATTGCGCATCATGTATCAACACATCCGCGCCCTCAGCGAAGGTCAGAAAATCCGCCTCACAGCCCTCGCTCCACTCAACGTCGGTCGCATACACTAGACAATGGCCGCCATACTCCACACGATACATTAAGGCTCCATCCAAAGGATGGCTATAGGTGAAACGTGCCAAGACGCGCAACGCACCCTTTGCCAACGGTGCATGCCTATCGCCATGCAGCGTAGGTTCCGTCTGCCCACGCTGCCAAGTAATACATTCTTTTTTCAGGATCGTATGAAACGTACGATGTGATGGCAAGCGTTGTATCTCTACTGGGAAATACGGTGGAGACATCAGTGGGGTTACGAGTTGCTCAATACTTTGTCCACCTAATTGAGGGCCAAACAGATGCATAGTGGTATTGGCAGAGAAGAGCGGACTGAAGAAGGGAAAACCAATCAAGTGATCGCCGTGACCGTGGGTGATAAAAAGGGACACCACCAGTGGCTCATCTTCGGGCCTCTTCATCAATGCATTCCCCAGGCGAATAATGCCGCTGCCCGCGTCAAAGATGAGCTGATGCCCGCCCACCTGCACTTCGACACACGACGTATTACCACCATGACGAAGTGTTCCTGGCCCAGGCGTAGGATAGCTACCACGCACTCCCCAGAATCGCACTAAAAATTGCTGCTTATCACCAATATGGTCCATAACATCCGCGCTCCCACGCAGGCCATGATTACTTGGCCCCTACGTAATCTCGTTATTCGTTGCCTCCATTATACCGTGCTTACCCCATATTGAAAAGGTTTCCTTTTGCAGGCCGCATATTTATGAGCTTGAAACGGTTTGGGCAACTAATCCGTACTGTACATATTACACATATGTTAACGAACTCTTGTATCTATAAACGTATGGTAGGCCGCAATACATAGGTCCTACCCCAATACAAAAAGAGGAACTATTATGGCTACTAGAAGGCAGGATGCTTCGACTCCAACCCACAACACACAAGGTGTACAGGCAAAAGCACAGAATACCGCTTCCGAAGCGATGCAAACCGCGACAGATGGCGCAAAATCTTTTGCTGACTTCGTCAAAAAGTTCAAAAACGACTGGTCACATCACCTCGCCCAAGCTCTGGCGTTTAGCCTGATTACGGCGATGGTCCCTATCGCCATCCTACTACTGGCAATTGTTGTTAACTTCATTGGCTCGCTTGACCACAACGCAGAGACGCAGTTAATTACCCACCTCACGAAAGCCTTTCCAGCGCAGTTCCCTTCCAGCGAAGTCTTTCGTTCCGCTTTGAATAAGCTCTCTTCCGCGTCAGGGTTGCTCACTTTCATCGCGGTTGTGACGGCACTCCTCTTTGGCTCACGCCTCTTCACGCTAATGGAGGTCTGCTTCGACTCGATTTATCGTTTGAAACCACGTACAGGCCTCAAGAAAAATGGCATAGCGATTGTCATGCTCGTCCTGTTCGTGATACTCATTCCCGTTCTCGTCCTGGCTTCTTCTGTACCAGGACTGCTCGTCTCCTTCTTGCAGAACGGGCCAATCAACACCAACCCTGGCTTCATCTCACGACTGGGAGGCATTATCAGCAGTTTGCTCGTCTCCTTCCTACTCTTTGAAGCCTTTTACATGTTCGTGCCCAATCGCGGTGAACGCGTCGAAGGCTTCATCGATAGCGCACGCAAAAGCTGGGTAGGGGCCGCTGTTGCAGCCGTTGCCCTACAGATTATGCTGCTGCTCTTCCCTCTCTATATCCAGTTCTTCACACGCGGCTACACGGGCCAAATCACCCTGATCCTCGTGATGCTCGCCTTTTTCTACCTGTTCGCCTTCATCATTCTGCTCGGTGCCGAGGTCAATGCCTACTACATTGATGGCATACGCCCCAATAGCACCGACCTGATGACACGCGCTAGCCGAGGGCAGTAAAAAAAAGATGGTTG
>JBBPYR010000005.1:0-8334 GCA_038199755.1 Ktedonobacterales bacterium
GCGCATCTGTTCTTCGATATAGGGCCGCAAGCGTTCGCGCAAAGCGAGCAGGTCCTTGATGATAGCATAGGCTTCGTCACCAAAGGACCAGGCTTCATTAGCGGCACCAGTACCAATCATCTCGGCAGACGAACGATCAGGGTTGCGATACCCGTGCAGGCGGAATAAGGGGCAGAAGGCACTGTATTGAAACCAGCGCACAACGAGTTCACGAAAGGCGGGTGATGTGATCTCACCACCGTAGAAACCGCCGATATCCGTGGTCCACCAGGGGATGCCGCTCAAGCCCATATTCAAGCCAGCTCGTACCTGAGCCTGAAGTGCTTCAAATGTGCTATCGATGTCGCCTGACCAGACGGCAGCTCCATAGCGTTGGCTGCCCGCCCAGGCAGAGCGGCAGAGATTGAGGATGGCTTCGTCTCCGGCTTCTCGTTGGTGCTCATAGAAGCCTTGTTCATGCAGCATGGGGTACGCATTGGCAACGGCTAAGCCATTACCGAGATGGAAACGCACGTTGTCGGGGTCCATCGGGAACATCTCTGGTTCGCATGCATCCAGCCACCATGCTTTGATGCCGTACTGATAATAGTGCTCGTAGACCTGCTCCCACACAAAGTGACGCGCTTCAGGATTGGTGGAGTCGTAATAGTGAACGAACGCCGGACCCGCTGGTTGGTGATCTTGAAAGATCATCAGCGGTGCCAAGCCGCGCTCGGTGCGTAGCAGGAGACCGCGTGCTTGCATTGCTGCATAGTTTTCGCTCAGTGAATTGACCGTGGGCCAGATCGAGACCATCAACTCGATTCCGAGTTCTTTGAGTTCGCGTACCATCGCAGCAGGATCGGGCCAGTCGTCTGGCTTGAAACGCCAATCTCCTTGTAGCGACCAGTGGAAGAAGTCGATGACGATGACAGAAAGTGGTAGGCCGCGTTGTGCATATTCACGCGCTACGGCGAGCAGTTCAGCTTGTGTGCGATAGCGCAATTTGCTCTGCCAGAAACCCGAGGCCCACGCAGGAAATTTGGGGGCGTGGCCGGTAGCATCGGCATAGTGTTCCATGATGGCGGTTGGTGTGGCTCCGGTTGTGATCCAGTAATCGAGTTGTGCCGTGGCGTCGGCTACCCAGCGCGTTTCGTTGGTGCCCAATTCGACGCGACCAATGGCGGGATTATGCCAGAGTAGGCCATAGCCGCGACTGGAGAAGAGGAAGGGGATGGTCACTTCGGTATTGCGCTGAATCAGATCGATGATGCTGCCCTTCTGATCGAGCAATCCATGCTGATGTTGACCCAGCCCGTAGAATCGCTCATCGTCATAGGCACGAAAACGCATTTCCAGGTGATAGAGGTCGCTGTGTCGGGCTTTGAAAGAGCGGGCGGGGATGCGGGTCGAACGGCGTGGTTGTACTTCTGCGAGCAGTTCATCGCCGCTCTCGCTATGAACGAAACGGACAACTCCCTGCGCAGAGACATGGGCTGTAATGGCACCATTGCTGATGCTGGCACTATCGTCCGTAATGGTGATGTGCGCGTCCATCTGAGCAGGTGGCAGTAACGCGTTGACGCCGTTCTCAATCAGGGTGGCGTTTTTTGTGGCCCGTACACGTAGGCTATCCTGGCCCCACGGTTCTATGGAGAGCTTCTCGTGTTCGCGTTCCCATAGCAAACTGTTGTGTTGTTGCTGAAATCCTTGCATGCATAAACCTCTCATGTGTATTCGCAGGGCGCGCGGGGGGCGCGATAAATCTCGCCCCTACTCTTTTACGGCTCCGGCGACGAGGCCGGAGGTGATGTATTTCTGGGCAAACATGAAGACCAAAATGATCGGCAGGGCAGCGACCACGGCCACTGCCATGAGGTCATTCCAGCGTGAACCATACTCACTAATAAACTTATAGAGACCCAGTGTCAAGGGGCGTTTACTATCGTCAGAGATCAAGGTGAGCGGGAAGAGAAAATCACTCCAGCCCATCAGAAATGTGAAGGCCGCTACCGTCACCAGACCAGGTCGCGTCAATGGCAGGATAATCCGATAGAAGGTTCCCCACGCACCACAGCCATCCATAGCGGCTGCATCCTCTAGTTCGCGCGGTAAGCCTAGGAAGAAGGGGCGCAGGATTAGGACTGCGAAGGGTAAGGTGCGTGTCGTCACCGCCAGCACCACCGCGAGCAGCGAGTTCACTAGTCCGATACGGGTGAACATCACAAAAAGGGGTAAGGCCAACATAATACTGGGAAACATCTGCACGATCAGGAACGCAAGCAGAAAAACATTCTTGCCACGGACGGGCAAGCGCGCCAGCCCATAGGCGATGGGAGCAGCCAGAACCAAGCTGAGAATCATCGTTCCCAAGGCAATCTGCAAGCTATTGCCCATGTAGTGCAGGATATCTTGATTTTGCACAAAGTTGGCAATATAAGGCGTCCAGTCCAGATGCAGCGGAAAAAGCGTAGGCGGTGTGCGAAACAGTTCGACCGTGCCCTTGAGCGAGCTTACCAGCACCCAATAGAGGGGAAAGATCATGACCAAGGTACCAAACACTGCCAGAGCTGTTAGCAGCGCGGTATGCCAGGGTTTCTGCATTGTCGTCATCAGGAGACCTCCTCTTGGCGAATGAGAAACAGATAGAGCGCGCTCGCGGCCAGCAGCACTAGGAAGATCAGCACCGCCACGGCTGAACCTGACCCAAGATCAAACTGCTGAAAGGCGACTTGATACGCATACATCGGCATGACTTGGGTGGCATTGACAGGTCCTCCTCCAGTCATCACATAGATCAAATCGAACACGTTGAGCGTATAGATGAACCCTAACATGAGCACTGTTAAGCTGGTGGAACGCATCAATGGCAGCGTAATACGTAGGAAGCGATTGAAGCCATTTGCGCCATCGATGGTGGCCGCCTCATAGAGTGTGGCTGAAATGCCCTGTAAGCCAGCCAGCAATAAAGCCATATTAAAGGGGATGCCGATCCAGACATTGGCAACGATGACCGCTACCAACGCAATCTTGGGATCGGACAACCAGCCAATCGGACTATGGATCACGCCGATGCTTTGCAAGCCATAGTTGATGATGCCAGCATCGCTTTGGAACATCCATTTGAAAATGGTACCACTCACTACAATCGGCAGCATCCAGGCGATCATGATTGAGCCACGCATCACACCAACCAGGGGCAGGGGTTTACTAAAGAGCAAGGCCAGCAGGAAGCCGATGCCAAATTGAAAAACTAGTGAACCCAGCGTGAACATAAGAGAGACACCCAGTGCAGAGCGGAAAACGGAGTCGGTCAGGACCGTTTGATAATTAGCCAAGCCAACAAACGGGATATCGCCGGTGAGCAATGTCCCAATATTGACCTCCTGAAAGCTGTATAGCACCATCGTACAGACGGGATAGAGCAGAAAGACTGCTAGAAACAGGGTCGCGGGCAACAAAAAGAGGTATGGTCCAATTTGTTTGCTGAGTCGTGGCCCCTTTCTCATTGGAGCTACAGAGGCTTTCGGTAGCTGCGGACGAGTCGTGACACTTGTAGACACGGGTAACACTCTCCTTCTTTCCATAGCTCCCCAGTAGGGATGCCCCTGGTGGGCATCCAACGAGCGAGTAGCGAGATCGTTTGACGATCTGGATGCCCACCAGGGACATCCCTACTGGGGAGTCGCTATCCTAACAGAGGCTTGATTGTCTGGGCCGCTTGGCTCAAAGCAGCCGACGCGGACATCTGTCCACTGATAGCGGATTGAAAGGCTAATTGAACGGCATTGGAGACTTGTGGATATTTCGGGCCATATGCGCGTGGCCTTGCGACCTCCAGTGAGTTCACAAAGACAGAGAGATATTCATCCTTCTGGAAAGCGGCATCCTGGGCAAGGGTTTTGGTGCTGGGGAGCCGATTATCCGTCACGATGTAACTCCTCAGCTGATCTGGTTGTTGGGTCCATTTGAGGAAGTTCCAGGCCTCATTCACATGTTGACTCGTTTTCGTGATGGCCCAGTTCTCACCGCCCAGAATGGAGGCGGATTGTGCGCCTTTAGGAAGCGGGATAACTCCCCATTTGAATTGGGCACCTTGCTTGGTTGCTGGAACATTCCATGGCCCATTGATACACATAGCCGCCTTTTGCGCAATAAATTGCGTAATGGCATCCTGCTGTGTCCAGTTCAGGGCTTCGTGGGAGAGCAGGCCTTGTTTGACGAAATCAACGAGATATTGCAGCGCACCGACCGCTGCCGGACTGTCGATTGTGTTGAGGTCAGCACCAGCCGACCAGAGGAAGGGCAGGAACTGGAAGGTACCCTCTTCGCTTTTCACGAGTGACATGGAGAGACCATACGTGCCAGGTTTTGTTAGCTTCTGAGCAGCACTCCGCATTTCATCCAGAGTGGTAGGAGGCGTGATGCTAGCCTTACTGAACATGTCCTTGTTGTAGAAAAGTGCCAAGCAGTTGCTATTATTGGGTAGCCCGTAGTTCTTGCCTTTCCAGATGGTTGATTGCAATGGACCAGGAAAATACTGGTCAGTGAGCCCAGAGGCACTCACTTGACTCGTCAGATCGGTCAGGACGCCCAAGTCAGAAAAGGCAGAATGGTCAGGGTTGTCGATTACGGCGATATCTGGTAACTGTCCAGAAGCGGCACCTTGGATGAGCTTCTGTTTCAAATCGGCGAAAGGAATGACTGTCCGCTGTATTTTGATCGATGGATTAGCCTTCATATAGCTGCTGATGAGTCCGAGATAGCCAGGGCCTGGCGGGTTAAAATAGTCCCATAGGGTTAGCGTCACAGGACCACCTGCGCTTCCTGTCGTGGTAGCACCCCCACAGGCTGCGAGAAATGCAGCTGCCGCGCTACTGCTGAGACCAAGAGCGGTTGCCCGTTCAAGAAAGGCACGGCGCGTCATACGCCCTGTTTGTATTGCTGTCATCATTCCATTCAAGCTATTGCCTTGCTGAGAAACCATGTGAATCCTCCTCAGATTGAGACTCAATTCCTGTCGCGGAACTGTAAAAGAACAAAACCCAGTAGGGATGTCCACGGACAAATGGACGACCTGACATACGAATGAGCATGTAAGCAGCAGCGAAGCGCGCTGCAAGCCCGTAGGGGCGAGTGCCCTGGTGCTAGCTTATCGCGCCCTCATGTGGTTAATGGTGTGGTATCACCCCTTTCTGCGCTGCTGGCCTCTGGCCTGTGATAAGAGTTCATCGATAGCTAGGGTTTCCTCACTTTGGTAGATGGGTGGCTGGAAAACTTCGCGTAAAATCAAGCTGGCGGCTCCACGCGTCCAGTTCGTCTCGTCCATGGGAAGGACGATAGGGCTGATGGGCGGAAAGGGACCGAAGCTATGAATAGGGATAGCAGCTCGTAGTGGTTCAAGGATCAGATCATCAGCTCTCAACCCTTCTCCACTGATGAAGACACGTGCGGGATCGAAAACATTAATCATATTGGCGATGGTGATCCCCAACGTGGTGCCCGCACGAGCAAAGATGGCGCGTAACGACTCGTCACCCTGACGTGCTTGTACTACCAGGTCATCAATGGTATCTTCTACATGGTGGCCGGGGTCTCTACCTGTGGCTGTGCGTAGAATGCCATAGTCGGAAGCGATTGCTTCCAGGCAGCCACGTTTCCCACAACTACAGATGGGCGCATCAGGCGAAAGATCAACCGTCATATGGCCGAACTCTCCGCCACCACCGTGTGAGCCGCGATAGATTTCTCCTTTTACGACGATGCCCATACCAATGCCGCGACCGACGATCACGAGCAGGAAATTTGCGGCATCACGGCCCGCGCCAAAGTAGCGTTCGGCCACCGCCAGCGTATTCACGTCGTTATCGATACGTACAGGTATATGTAACTTAAACTCTAGGGCAGCCGCTAGTTCCACGTTACGCCAGTTCAGAATATTCGAATAGCTACAAATCCCACGCTCCGAATCAATTAAACCAGCTAAGCCAACTCCCACGCCCAGGACATTGCGTGAGGAGATAGCGGCTTCGCTGAGGCAGCGTTTCACCGCCTCTGCCAGCGTTTCAACAACATGATGCGGCTCGGTATCGCTCATCTGTGCTTCGATGGAATGAAGCGGGCTGCAATTGAGATCACAAACCGTAACCTTCATGCCGTTTTCGCGCAAGCGTACTCCGATGACGTGTCCCGCGCTGGCATTAATGCTTAGCAAGACGGGGCGACGGCCTCCGCTCGATGCCTCAGATGTGACCTCTGAGACGAGACCCGCGCCAATGAAATCGCCCACGATACGTGTGATAGTAGCGGCTGGTAAACCACTGCGCTTCACCAGTTCGGTGCGCGAAATGGAGCCTTGCTCAGCTAGCAAATTGAACACAATGCTCTGATTGAGGTCACGCAACAAGCGTTTACTACCAGCACGCGTCGATGCCATACATACACTCCAGATTAAGGGGAAACTTTATTATTTCATTGAAATAAGTATAGAGGAATGGTAACATATCCCTTTCAATTTTGTCAAGGCTGTACGTCACTAATTATTTATTTGAGTGAAGAAAGTTTTTGGAGCGTTGAGATAATGTCGGCAAATTGCTCTGCCTCGTTGTTGGCGTCATTATCAATAATGGAAAGGACTGCTTGATAGGGAGCATATTTTTTGTTAGGAACGGGCCGTATAGTTTTTTGTGTACGGAACGGATTCCCTTTGGCATCAGGATTTGACCAGTCGATAGAGGTCATCCAGCGATTGTAGGTGTCGATAATGCCGGGGTGTGAGCGATAGTTTGTCGTGAGGTGTATCTGTTTACATTCAGGAAATTTTGTTGAGAACTCAAGGATATTGCGCACAGTTGCCCCACGAAAGCGATAGAGGGCTTGATCTTCGTCTCCGACAACACAGAGATTGCATGGGGTCATCGCTGAGGTGAGTTTGGTGAGTATTTGTTCCTGAATGTAGTTTGTATCTTGATACTCGTCAACGAGCACATAATGGGGTGTAGTGCAGGTATTCGGTGATGAACTGCTTACAAATACTGTGGATGGTGCCTATACGTAACTGCGACAAATCTCCTGTGTAGTTCACATCTTTTGCGATGTGTAGAATACGATCTTGCATCTCATAGGCCGCTTTTTCTGTATAGGTGCAGAGGACCAATTCAGAGGGTTGAACATTTCCGCACAGGAGGAGATTGATTGCCAAGGGGGTGAGACTGCGTGTTTTGCCGGAGCCGGGACCGGCGATAACGAGGAGCGGACCTTGTTTGTGGGAGACAATTGTACGTTGCTCGTCGTTGAGAAGGTAGGGTGCTAGTTTTGGATGAATAGTCATGTTACCACTCTGCCATTTATAATTATGCGCTCACTATAAGGGATGGAAGAAGTAGATGTCAAAGGATGTGCTAAAAATAGTACTTATCCTATTTTTTGTTGGTGCTCACAAGATGACCGCTGTGGTACGATAGAGGGGCAGAGAGATGTACAGGACGTATAGTAACAAGGAAGTAACGAAGGAGATACGATTATGGCTGGTTTGCAAGGACGGGTCGCGCTAGTGACGGGTGCGGCCTCTGGTATTGGCTTGGCGATTGCGCAAGATTTCGCGGCACAGGGGGCGCGAGTGACGCTGTCGGATATTGACGTGGAGGGGGGAAAGGCGGCGGCCTCTCAGTTGCAAGGGGCGCGGTTTCAGGCGGCGAATATGGCGAAGGGCGCGGATATTGAGAAGCTAGTGACAGATATGCTGGCCGCGGAGGGGCAGATAGATATTTTGGTGAATAACGCGGGTATTCAGTATGTGGCACCGATTGTCGAGTTTCCAGAGGAGAAATGGCGACTGATTATTGATGTGATGCTCACGGCGCCCTTTTTGCTGACGAAGGCTGTCTTACCGAGTATGTATCAGCATAAGTGGGGGCGGATCATCAATATCGGCTCGGTGCATTCGTTGCGGGCATCCGAGTTTAAGTCGGCGTATGTGGCTGCCAAGCATGGCCTGTTGGGGTTGACGCGTGTAACGGCTCTCGAAGCGGCAGAACATGGTGTGACATGTAACGCCATCTGTCCATCCTATGTACGCACTGCCTTAGTGGAGAAGCAGATCAAGGATCAGGCGCGTGTACACGGCATCCCTGAATCGGAGGTGGTGGAGAAGATTATGGTGACGGAAGGGGCGATTCGCCGCTTGCTGGAGCCGCATGAGGTGGCGCAACTCGTGACCTACCTGTGTGGTGATGCCGCCAGTGGCATTACTGGCAGCGCACAAAGCATTGACTGTGGCTGGACCGCTCATTAGAAGCTAGAGTACAAAACAGGAGTCATGTTAGATCATGGTTGAGTTTATCGAAGATAAACTCA
>JBBPYR010000006.1:0-5056 GCA_038199755.1 Ktedonobacterales bacterium
AATGCGCCGAGTGTCCCCTTTTGTATGGCCTAAACCTACTCGAGAGGATATTCCTCTCCGGCGACGAGTCCTGCGGCTCGTTTCCACGAGACCATCTCGTCGCCATGCTCCTCTTCTTTGAAGCGATAATCGTGCTTACGAATCAATTCGCTAAGCTGCTCATCCAGCCGCTGTAGACAGCCTAGTTGTGCTTGACGCAACAAAGGGAGCCATTGCTCCGCATGCTCTTGTGGCTTGGACGTGCAGGCAAGGCGAAAATGGGGCAGACATAACCCTTGTGAAGCGGCAATGTGATCATATCCAGTTGGATGAAGCAAAGCTTTGCGCAAGGTGTACACCGCTTGCACAATAGCTTGATCGCGGATTCGACAGGCGGGGCAAGATGCAGGCTTCCCACGTGACACCAAGAGACGCTTGAACCAACTATTGGATGTAGGGCGAGAATGCTCATCAGCATTTGCTTGCAGTTGATCCATCAGGTCAGAGAGCACAATCTGATACGTTTGCGCGAGTGGGAGTGCAGCACCGAGACGGGCAAGTTGCCAGGTATGTTGGTGGCAGAAGCCTTGTGAGTGACGTAATTCTTCACGGATTTCAACATCCGTGAATAACTCATAGGCCCATCCATCCAGGTAACGCTGCACTCGTTCTTCTACCAAACGACAAAGTGGGCAACCCTCTTGCGTACAAGCGAAAAGGAAAGCTTGAAATTCGTGTGTTTCTTGTAATTCTTGCATAACAACCACCTTTTTCTAGCTCGTTACTGGATGATGTTGTACTGCATTTTCATGAGCAGAATACGCTGTACAGCTTGATCGACACGTGCCTGAGATAAGCGGCCTTGCTGCATGGCCAGTTTCAAGGCAGCGACCACGGCGGCTACTTGCGCTGGTGTGTATGGGCCCTCCACGATATCGTCGCCCGCAATAATAGAAAGCACCGCAGCTTCACTGAGCGACCAGCGTTGACTGATGCCACCCATGTACAGGCCATCCGTGATGACAACGCCATCGTAGCCTAATTCGCTGCGCAGCAAACCAATCGTTTGGGGAGATAACTCCGCTGGCAGATTGGGATCGAGCGCGGGCATCAGCACATCAGTTGCCATAATCATGGCTGGCTGGTCTTGCTGAATCATGAGCTTGTAGGGGGCGAGATCAATCTTCTCAAGATCGGCTTTGCTACGATTCACGGTGGGTAGGCCCGCGTGTGGATCGGAAGAAATAGCACCTAAACCAGGGAAATGCTTGAGGCAACCAATCACCATATTTTGCTGTAAGCCGTTCAGATAGGCACCTGCGTAGGTGGCCACGGTTTGCGGGTCGCGGCCAAACATGCGTGACTCCAACACGGCGGGATCAACGGTATGGACATCAACGACAGGGGCAAGGTCGGCATTGATGCCTAACGCTAACATCCACTTCGCTGCCTGCGTCCCTTGGTCTAACGCTGTTTGCGGATTGCCCGTAGCCGCCATGTCCTCTGCTGATGGCAAGGGGCCATGAAACTCATACAAGCGATTCACCAAGCCGCCTTCCTGGTCGGTCGCAACCAGCAAGGGAATGTGCGCGTCCTTCATGGCCTGTTGAGAGAACGTGTTGACGTTAGCGGCGTCAGTGTATGGCCCATCAAAATTATGATTGCTCTGCTGATACATGAAGCCGCCCACATATTGCTGGGCAATCATGTATTGCAAGCCGCTGTCCTGATAACTATTGCCTAGATATTCCACCAGGATCAGTTGCCCAAGCTTCTGATCCAGTGACATACCTTGCAGTAGCAGTTGCACCTTTGCCAGTTGTGCTCGTTTCCTTGCCTCTGTCGGGCTGTCATTCGCATCAGGTTTGGGTGCAGATGGATGTGTCACGGCAAGAGGAGTAGTATTTTTTGACGACACACCCGATAGAGGAGAGGGAGAAGTTGAACATGCGGAAAAGAGCAGCAGAACAAGAATACAACATACCATCAATAGAGCATGAGAAATATCCATAAAGCATGATAGAGCATGCCTTCGTCGCTTGCACATTATAGAAGCTCCAACAATTTTTTCGATAACGGAAATTTATGATACAATCAAGCACGCAGCAAATAGTATTCCAATGGCATTATATCAGGAGTAGGAGTATCTAGACTATCGTGGCAAGGTTTGAAGATATTGAGATTATTGAACGGCTCTTTCTGAAAAGCTATCCTTTTAACAAGTATGGCCCGCGCCCAGAAGACCCTGTTTCACATGCGGTAACACCGCTGAAGAAGCCTCTCGCCGCCTGTCGTGTGGCACTGGTGACAACGTCTGGCTTAAGCCTCGCTGACCAGCCGCCCTTTGACACGAACAACAAAATGGGCGATAGTTCGTTTCGCGAATTTCCTGGTGACATTTCACCGCAGTTATTAGAGATGAATCATAGGAGCTGGTCCTTTGATCAGACAGGTATTCTGCGCGACCGTAACCTGGTGTTGCCAATTGACCGTTTACGAGAGATGCAGGAGCGCGGAGAAATTGGCTCAGTGGCACCGCATCATTATAGCTTTATGGGATCGATTGTGGGGCCACGGCACTTGACACAGGAAAGCGCGCCAGAGGTCGCACATCGCATGGTCGCGGATGGCGTCGACGTGGCGTTGCTTACGCCTGTCTGACCCATGTGCAATCAGTCCGTGGGACTGATTCAACGCGCCATCGAGTATGCGAGCATCACTACAGTCTCAATTTCGCTGCTACGCGAGATCACAGAGAAGATCAAGCCGCCACGAGCACTTTTCGTTCCCTATCCACTTGGTCATCCACTCGGTGAACCAAACGATAGTGAACTACAAACACGCATCATACGCACCGCATTCGCACTGCTAACACGCAATGACGTTCCCGTATTTGAGGCATTTGTGCCGTGAAAGATAGCAAAATAGCACGCCGCTACGCTTTGCGTGCTACCAGTTCTTGGGCAATATAGCTGGCGACGGTGAGGGCCGTGCTGC
Organism: Ktedonobacterales bacterium; assembly: GCA_038199755.1. Taxonomy (GTDB): domain Bacteria; phylum Chloroflexota; class Ktedonobacteria; order Ktedonobacterales; family Ktedonobacteraceae; genus JBBPYR01. Next base: position 2,977 of record JBBPYR010000006.1, read on the forward strand.
CGGGACCAAAGCCAGCGTCATAGCCAAGCTCTTTCGCGAAGGAGTGCGAGATGCGTGGCCCACCAACAATAAAGAGGGCCTTTTCGCGCACGCCCTCCGCCTCGGCCAGTTCGATCAATTTGGTCAAATTGTGGATATGGACATTCTTTTGTGTCACCACCTGCGACACCAGAATTGCATCGGCCTGCTCCGTCACGGCTCGACGCAGCAAGGCTTCACACGAAACCTGCGCACCAAGATTGAGGGCGCGAAAAGCGGGGAAGCGCTCTAAGCCATAATTTCCCGCAAAACCCTTGGCGTTAAAGATCGCGTCTATGCCAACGGTGTGTGCGTCACTCTCTATCGCCGCCCCCACAACGGTGACACGCCGCCCTACGTGCTGCTCTATTAGCTCATTCACCTCGTGAAAGTCGAGTTCAGTGTGAGCCAATTCATCGACCAGAATCGTGGTCGGGTCAATAATATGGGAGCAGGCACCGTAAATCACAAAAAAGGTGAATTTGGGATCAATGCTTTCAGCGTGGGCGATTAGCGGATTGCTGATACCCATGAGCAAGGCATAGCGGCGTGCCACCTCGCGAGCATGGTGGCCATTGGGAAGAGGCAACGTAAAAGAAAGCTGTACCATTCCATCATTGGCGGTATCGCCATACGGTCGCATTTGCATTGTCTGTTATTTCCCTGCTTTCTTTTCTCGATGAATAGAGAAGGAATATCTCCCTATAAGATACCACCCACTGCTTATGCTTGCTATTCCCACTACTTCCATCTGTGCTGCCTCTAAACGCATGAGATGAAAGTTAGTTTCAGAACCGTATATCATGTGGGAACTATTACGGGGTATGTATCGTCCTCTCTGTAGAAGAGATAGTAAGCTTCTTATCCATATACAAAGCGTTTACTTCTGATCTTTGTCTATATGTCATCCGCTTGTTCATACTAGCGGACATAGTATGCTCAATTCATTTGATATGAACATGACTACACAAAGGGGTTTCTCTATGATACGTCCTCGCCATCTCGCGCACGGGGCATCTTCCCGTAAATGGTCCATACTACTACTAAGCGGCACGCTTCTCCTCCTCACGCTTCTCGTTTCAGCTTGTGGCGGTGGAGCAGGCTCAGGCACAACAAGTTCAGGGGCAGTACATGCACCCGCATCGGGACAAGACAACGGGGCCTCTGCACCTGGTGCCACTGGTTCATCGGGGTCAGGCAGCAGTTCGGGCAAATCTTCGGGCAGTTCGCCAACGATCATCACACAATACCTGATCAAATCGTTGAAGGTCGGCATGGATGTCAAGGACACGACGAAGGCCGTCGATGAGATCCAGACATGGATTAACAGCACGGACCCACGTGCGACCTCCGCTGGCATCGATTATCAGCAAACGGGCGATAATCTCTATAACATCTCCATCTCGTTCTCGGTGCAGGCGACGCTTTACCCGCAGATTCAGCGTTACCTGCGCGACTATGGCGCGCAGCACGGTGGTCATTTGCTCACCTTTTCAGAGACGGTACAGGATGTCACGAACGACTTTGTAGACACACAATCGCGCCTGACCAACCTGCGCTCCGAGCAGACACGCCTGCTTACTCTGCTGAGCCACGCCCAGGCATTGGGTGACATCATCGCCATTCAGGACAGGTTGACCGATGTCGAGGGGCAAATCGAGAATATTGAGGCACATCTTAAAGCCCTCAATGACCAAGTAGCGTTCTACACCGTCTCGATCACACTCCAACCAGTCTCACTTGCCACTCCTCCACCTACAACGGGCAATTGGAATATTGGGCAGGTCTTCCGTGACGCCTTTGCCTCATCCTTGGTCTTCGCACAGGCTCTGGCCGCCTTCCTGATCTGGTTGCTCGCCTACAGCCTCTATATCATTCCGGTAGCCTTACTGGTATGGTACCTGTGGCGACGATATGTACGCTCACAACAGGTATCGGCCACCCCACATTCATCGACACCTCCTACCCCTACGCCGCCAACACCAGCCACACCCGCCAGCGTGTAAGAACATAGCAATGGCTGGGCGGGTGAGGTGGGTGACGCTCATGAGCGTCACCCACC
>JBBPYR010000007.1:0-20416 GCA_038199755.1 Ktedonobacterales bacterium
CGGGCCTTGTGCTGTACTCTGAACGCTGTACCCAAAGAAAGATTTAACGTTTTGTGTACTGTGGAGCCTTACGGGCACGTTTCAAGCCTGGCTTTTTACGTTCCTTCATACGAGGGTCACGTGTGAGATAGCCCGCTTTACGCATTGCAAGCTTGTTTTCGGGATTCATGCGTACCAAGGCACGCGCAATCGCGTGGCGAATGGCACCCGCCTGTCCGCTTACGCCACCGCCGACGACGCGCACCGTGATGGTGTAGGCACTGGCCAGATCGAGTAGGCGTAGTGGCGAAGCGATGGTCGACATATGAGATGCAAGTTGCCCAAAATAGATCTGGGCCGTTCTGCCATTGACGGTCATGCTGCCGTCACCGTTGGGGAAGAGGCGCACACGCGCTACCGCAGTCTTGCGCCGCCCCATACCGTAGTAATATTCACCTTTGATCATTTCTGCCAAAGTATGTTCTCCTCTTCATAGATAGGCGCAATGATTGGGCAGGCACCCGTGAAGGGATACCCCTACAATGATAACGGTTAGATGACACATCGTGCCCTGCCCCTATCATCATGACCAGCATGCGCGCTATATTGCTACTTTGCTTCGGTATATTCTTTCAAAAGCGACTCTGGGCCAGTCCAGAGGGTAGGTTGCTGCGCCTGGTGTGGATGCTCTGGCCCGGCATATACCTTGAGATGACCCATAATATCGGTTCCCAGGCGATTATGCATGACCATACCACGTACCGCGTGAATTAATGCTCGCTCTGGAAAGCGGCCCTCAAGGGTCTTACGGAGCGAAATTGTCTTCAAGCCGCCAGGATACTGGCTGTGGCGATAATACATTTTTTGATCCAGGCGTCTGCCTGTGACCGCGATTTTGTCAGCGTTGATGACTACAACAAAATCTCCGCTTTGCAAATGCGGTGTAAAGGTTGGTTTGTGCTTCCCGCGCAGGATTTGCGCGATCTGCGAAGCCAAACGACCCAAAACCTGACCCTCGGCGTCAATGACATACCATTGGGGTTTCAGGTCAGCGGCCTTTGCGCTGTATGTCTTCATCATTTTCTCATTACTCCAAATTGCTCAGGATACTCAACCCGTACCAAACACAGCCCATGCGGTGGGACCGCCGCACCTATGTGCGTCTTATCCGCACGTTGCACGATGGTTTGAAACTCGGCTACACTGATGCGCTTTTGCCCTACCAGTAACAGCGTTCCGACCATCCTACGCACCATTCCTGTCAGGAAGGCATCGGCAGTAAAATCACAATAAACAAGTGCAGGTTCATCTTCCTGGCGTATACAACGTGCCTCTAGCAACGTACGAATACAGTGATGTGGCCCTGGTTTCCTCGGGTTGGTCTGATTGGGACTGCGCCCAAAGGCTCCAAAGTCCTTGCGCCCTAGCAAAAGCTGACACGCGGCCTGCATCAATTCATCATCTAACTCTTGCGAACGATAATAGCTATATCTGGCCCGCAAAGAGCTAGGAGCGCGGTCGTTCCAGATCGTATAACGATAAGAGCGGTTCACGGCACTGAAACGGGCGTGGAAGCGTTCTGGTGCTTCCTGTGCCCAGCGTACCGCGATAGTATTGGGTAGTGCGGCATTTAAGGCGCGCTGCCAAACCTGAGGTGTGTGCTGTTCTTGGGTGGTGAAATGTATCACCTGACCCGCGGCATGCACACCTGCATCAGTACGTCCGGCCCCATGGATAACCACCTTCTCACCAGAGATTTGGGCAACAGCGGCCTCTAGCTCACCCTGGATCGTCTGTCCCTGGTCTTCTCGTTGCCGCTGAAACCCAAGATAGTCGGTGCCATCATACTCAATACCACACGCAATTTTCATACGGCTCTATTTATACGAGGGCGATTTGTGCCATGTCGGCGGCATCGCCTTTACGTTTGCCAAGTTTGGTGATACGAGTGTAGCCACCAGGACGCTGGGCGTAACGGGGAGCCAACTCATCAAACATCTTCTTGACAACCAGTTCGTCAGGCAGCTCGCTCAGAATCTGGCGACGTGCGTGCAGTTCGATGACCATTGCCTCGTATGCCGCCTTGAGTGCGCGTTCAGCCTCAGCCTCGTTCGCGATAATGCGTAGCAATTCTTCGCGGCGCGCCTTGAGCTTATCTTCATAGAAGCGACGGCCCTTGTCAGTTAAGGGAGCCTTCAATTGGGTCGCACGCTCTTCGTTTGTGCTGACTTTGTCTTTGAGAGAGAAGCGGCCATGACGTGCAAAGTTCATGAGCTGTGTTGCCTTCTCATCATCAGAGACCACTGTTGAAAGGTGTTTTTGCGCGGCCAGGCGTCCCTTGACCGCTTTATCAATTAACTTTTCCACTTCGCTGCGAATAGCACGTGCCCGTGCTTCCGTTGTTTGTATCCGATCATAACGAATGAGACCAGCCATCAAATTGCGACGCGCAGAACGGCGTCGCGGCTCAGGCATGCTCAGACGATTACCGGCCACTCGGTGCCTCACCTTATTCCTCCATTTCGTGATCGCCGTCCGCGTCGGCTCCGACGGTGCTGGTACGAGGGTTGGGCAAGAAGTTACGCGCCAGCAGGCGTTCTCGCAACTCTTGCAAACTCTTCTCACCAAAGTTACGCACGCCTAACAAGTCTTCCTCGTTCATCGAGAGGACCTGACCAACCTTCGTGATATTACTGCGTTTGAGGCAGTTGTAGGCACGAACTGAGAGATCAAGCTCTTCAATAGGCGTATCATAAATCTTTTGCGGAATGGGCAGGCTACTTAGGGGAGCCTTCTCCGGCTCTGAGATCTGGGCACGGTAATTCGCGAGTAGCGTGAAATGCCGTACCAGGATATCAGCACTCTGTCGAAGAGCCTCATCTGGCGTAATCGTTCCATCCGTCGTTATATCAAGAATAATTTTGTCAAAGTTCGTCATCTGCCCTACACGCGTATGCTCTACGGTGTAGTTCACTTTTTGAACAGGCGTGTAGATAGCGTCAACGGGGATAACCCCAATGGGCTGATCTTCTTTTGAGTCGGCAGGTACATAGCCTCGACCTCTCTCAACCACCAGTTCCATTTCCAGGCGTGCATTCTCGTTGTCCAGCGTCGCAATATGAAGGTCGGGATTGACGATCTCCACAGTGCTTGGAGCTACGATATCCTGGGCAAACACTTCTCGCTCGCCAGTGACTTCCAGGCGCATAGAGACGGCGTGATCGGAGAAGGAGCGCAAGCGCAACTTCTTTACGTTCAACACGATGTCAGTGACATCCTCCATCACATGTGCTACGTCCTGAAACTCGTGCTGTACCCCTTCAATGCGTACCGAGGTAACAGCGGCTCCTTCGAGCGATGAGAGCAAAACGCGTCGTAGCGCGTTGCCCAGAGTCATGCCATACCCGGCCTCTAACGGCTCAATATCATAACTCGCATAGTTGCCTTGTGTTTTTGTATTTTTAATGCGAGGCAGAGCAATATCTTGCAAGGTCCCAACCTGCCTTTCTTTGCCCTTCTAAAATGAAAGCTTTTACGTATTCTTTCAACTGCTTTTCATGCTGATGCATTGCCATGCATGGAGCATGGTGCAAGCAACCCGTACTGTAAGAGCTAACGCTGATACAGTTCAACCACCATCTGCTCATCGAAGGGCAACTCAAGTTCCGATCGTGAGGGTATGGTAATAACGCGCCCACTGAGAGCGTTTATATCAAGGCTAAGCCAGGAAGGAACCCCTTTTTGCGCTAAGAGCAGGATACGGGTCTTGAAGTACTCTAACCCTCTGCTGCGCTCGCGTACAGTGATTACATCGTTGGGCTTGGCAATGAAGGAAGGAATATCCGTCTTGCGGCCATTCACGGAAAAGTGACCATGATTGACGAGCTGACGAGCCTGGGCACGAGAATCGGCAAAGCCCAGGCGATAGACGAGATTATCGAGACGCATTTCCAAGATCTGCATCAGGTTCTCACTGGTCTTGCCTGGACGACGAGCGGCCATACCAAATTCCTTGCGGAACTGGCGCTCTAAGACGCCATAGGTGCGACGGACACGCTGCTTTTCACGCAATTGTTTTGCATAGCCGGATTCTTTACGAGCACGAGCGGTGCCGTGCTGTCCCGGCTTGCTGCTGCGGCGTTCGAGGGTGCATTTTGTCATGCACTTGTCGCCTTTAAGAAAGAGTTTTACCCCCTCACGTCTGCACAAGCGGCAGACGGGGCCGGTATAACGCGCCATATAGTTCTATTCTCCTCACACGCACAGTGCGGTTATACGCGGCGCCGTTTGGGCGGCCTACAGCCATTGTGCGGAATAGGTGTAACATCAACAATAGAGGTGACCGAGAGGCCGGATGCTTGCAGTGCGCGAATAGCAGCTTCACGGCCAGAGCCGGGACCCTTGACAAAGACCTCTACCTGGCGTAGTCCATGATCCATAGCTTTGCGGGCAGCGGTTTCAGCCGTTACCTGTGCCGCATAGGGAGTGCTCTTACGCGAGCCTTTGAAGCCCTGGCCACCTGCACTGCCCCAGGAAATTACATTTCCATTGGGATCAGTGAGGGTCACAATAGTATTATTAAAAGTAGCTTGAATGTGTGCGTGGCCACGGGGAATCGACTTGCGTTCACGTCGTCTGACTTTGCCCGCGCCTGGTTTCTTTTTATCTGCCATGCTTTTCCATTCCTTCCCCGGTGTTACTTCTTAGCAGCGGCCTTCTTCTTACCTGCGACCGTGCGTTTTGGCCCACGGCGTGTACGCGCGTTGGTGCGCGTGCGTTGGCCGCGAACTGGAAGATTGCGGCGATGGCGCATGCCACGATAACAGCCAATTTCGATGAGTCGTTTGATGTTCAGGTCTACTTCGCGGCGCAGATCACCCTCGACCTTATGTTCACGGTCGATAAATTCACGTAGGCGGTTAACCTCTTCTTCAGTCAGGTTCTTCACCCGTGTATCGGGATTGATGCGTGTCCGCTCCAGGATTTTGCGGCTTGTAGTAAGCCCAATTCCATAGATGTAGCACAGCGAAATTTCCACACGTTTCTCACGTGGAATGTCAACGCCGGCGATTCTAGCCATGTTTCCCTCCAGTTCCGGTGCTGACGGGGCAGCCTCTCTATCCCCTCAGCCCAGAACGTCTTATTAGCCTTGTTTTTGTTTATGCTTGGGATCTTTGCTACAGATAACCATGACCACACGATTGCGGCGAATTATCCTGCAATTTTCACAACGCGGTTTTACTGAGGCGCGCACTTTCATGACTTGCCCTCCTCAAAGAGTTATAGATAGAAGGGTGAGAGCACAAGAAACACTCAGTTCTTGTTCTCACTCTTCTCAATGATTACGAACGATAACGGTATACAACACAAAACACATCGGAGCCAGGCGCGAAGTAGCACCTGGCGAGAATACCAGGGAGAAAAAAGAAGAACGTCTGTCACCACCTCACGATTTCACACGCCAAGTGATGCGTCCTCGCGTCAGATCGTAAGGGGAGAGTACGACTTTCACCTTATCACCCGGCACGATACGCACAAAATTCATGCGGATACGTCCTGAGAGGACAGCCAAAACCTCATGTTTTTCGTCGATTTCGACTTTGAACATAGCATTGGGGAGAGCTTCTAATACTTTGCCCTCAACCTCGATTTCATCTTTTTTTGCCATAGCATCCTTTCCCTGATGTGGGAGTAACATATCTTGGGTATGCCATACAATGCATACAGCATGTCGCATGCCCAGAGCCCAGATAACGCGTTTGCAAGGATATACCCACATGTGGCAGCCAACACATGCGGTATGATGATTGCGTCTTTAATAGTTTTTTATCTATGAAGGATGGCCGAGGAGTGTTTCGGCACACCTGATAGAAGTACAAAAGGGCAGCAGATATACCTGCTGCTGCCAACTACGAATTATAGCATATCTTTTACCAGAAGTCGAGAGGGTATTTTTTGCTATGCCTTCTCTAAACGGGTAAGGATTTCTGCTTCGCCATCGGTGATAGCAACGGTATGCTCAAAATGGGCGGCAGGTGTACCATCGGCAGCCACAACTGTCCAGCCATCATCGAGCACGCGCGTGTCTTGTTTGCCCAGAATTACCATCGGCTCAATGGCGATCACCATGCCTGGTTTTAGCAGGCCGTTGGGATAACCACGTTCCACATAGTTCAACACCTGTGGGTCTTCGTGCATGTCGCGTCCGACCCCATGTCCCCCATATTGCCGCACGACAGAATAGCCAGCCGCCTCTACGAACTGCTGGACGGTACGTCCAATGTCATAGAGCCGTTTGCCCCCACGAGCCGCCGCAATAGCACGGTAGAGCGCATCCTCGGTCACTTGCAACAAGCGCTGTACCTCTGGCGAAATCGCCCCGACAGCTACAGTGATCGCGGAATCTGCATGCCACCCATTATGGCTGGCTGCAAGATCAAGCGTGATAATGTCGCCTTCTTGTAGGGTTCGCCCACCAGGAATGCCATGCACAACTTCTTCATTCACAGACGTGCAGAGCCAGCCAGGGTAACGAAGTGGGCCATGACGATAGCCTAAAGAGCTAGACTTGGCATCAAAACGCTTCAAGCAAGCCTTGGCAAGCTCTTCAATCTCGCCTGTCGTGATGCCCGGACGTACCGCGTTGCGTAACTCGGACAAAATGGTAGCCACAATTTGTCCCGTCTCGCGTATTTTCGTCCGTTCTTCTTTTGATTTTATGATAACTGCCATGATATTTTCTCTAGGTACGAACGCTCGTGCCTCACGATATAGAATAAAATGAATGTCGTCCCTGTTGCAGCAGGCCGTTTACTTTTTGCCGTGACTGGTAATCTCTGCGACAAGCGATTGATGAACTTGGTCTACACTCTGGTTGCCATTGATTGCAACCAGTTTTTGCTGGTCACGATAATAATCAGCCACCTTGATCGTCTCGTTAAAAAAGATATCCAGTCGCTTTTGTACTGCGTCTCCGCGATCATCAGAGCGCTGATACAATTCGCTGCCATCGATATCACATATGCCTGCCACCTTGGGGGGGCGGGTGTTGATGTTATAAACATGCTGCTGTGCGCGGCAAATATATCTGCCGGAAAGCCGCGTGAGGAGTATCTCACGAGGCACATTCAGATAAACCGCGACATCAATGTACCGACCGATACGTTGGAGTCCTTCGTCTAATGCGATAGCCTGAGCAACATTGCGGGGGAACCCATCGAAAAGCACACCAGCGGCACAATCAGGTTGTTGAATACGCGTCAATATCATGCCAACTGTCACTTCGTCAGGTACCAGTTCTCCTCGGTCAATGTATGCTTTGGCCTGCGACCCCAGCTCACTTTGCTCTTCAATCGCTTTACGGAACAGATCGCCACTAGCAACATGACGAATACCAAGCGCGCCTGCAAGCATAGCAGCCTGAGTTCCTTTACCGGACCCTTGAGCACCGATCAGAACAATATTCACGTTTTTCCTCCGATGGAAGTTCAAGTGAGCGCGCCGTTGCGCTCATTCCAGCCATCCATATGACAGCGAAAGTGTAGCAACAATGCGCTCCCAACAGGACGGGTACAGGTCGGTATGCAGGCAATCAGCTCCTGCATATCCTTGTTGTAGGAACCTGATGATACCGTTGTAACAGCATCATCGGGTCCATACGGTGTGTTTTGAGGCACGATACATCCGTGCTGCTAGGATAAGAAGCCAGAGTAGTTACGCATAACCATCTGCGCTTCCAGCTGCCTGACCGTATCGAGCACAACGCCGACGATGATCAAGACGGAAGCACTACTTAACAACTGATTACCGCCGACGCGGGCAAGGAAAGGTAGAATAGCCACAATGCCCAGGAACAGTGCTCCTGCCAGGGTAATGCGATTTAAGATTGCTACCAAGTATTTATTCGTAGGCTCGCCGGGGCGATACCCAGGAATAAAGGCACCTTGCTTCTGCAAACTTTCTGGTATGTTTTGCTGCTGCCAGACGACATAGGCATAGAAGTAGGTGAAGGCGACCACGAGCACAAAGAAAATGAGCCAGTACCACCATAAGGTGGGGCTGACCAAGTAGGTCAACACAAAGGTTGCCACATTCTTCAACCAGAGGGTCTGACTAGCGGCCAAGTACTGTGATAGCACAGCCGGAAAGATCAGCATAGACTGAGCGAAGATCAGCGGGATCATCCCTGCGCTATTGACCTGCATGGGGATGTAGGTTGTCTGTGCAGAGCCAACCAGCATACCCTTGCCAACCATACGTTTTGTTGGGTATTGCACGGGTACACGACGCTGGCCCTGGTAAATGTAAACAATGCCCAGAATAGTGATCAATCCAATGATGAGGAAGACTGCAATGCTAACCACACCATTGGTAGCTCCACCGCCGGTTGTGCTGACGCTATATCCTGATTGTATAAACTGAGGCAGACGACTGACGATACCGCCGAAAATGATAAGCGAAATACCATTGCCGATGCCATTCTCAGTGATCAGTTCGCCGAGCCAGACCAGAATCATAGTGCCTGTCGTCAAGGAGATCAGAATAGTAAACGTTTCCAAAGCATACTTAGGGTCTACCAGACTAAAATTCTGTAACACGCCGTTCTGCTGGAAGATAGCAGTTTGGCCGAGGGCCTGCAAAAACGCCAGCGGCACAGCAATGATGCGGGTAATCTGGCTCACGCGCAGACGCCCTGCCTCACCCTGTAAGGCGAGGTTTTGCAGTGCTGGAATGATCGGCTGTAAAAGCTGCATCACGATAGTCGCAGTAATATAAGGATAGACTCCCAGAGCAACGATAGAGAAAGTTTGTAGAGAGCCACCAGAAAAGACATCCAGAAGACCGAGCAATTGACCGAGATTTGCGCTCTTATTAGTAGTAAACAACGCATTCAAGGCAGTATATTCCGTTGCCGTCAATGGCACAGGAATATGAGCCAGAATGCGGAAGATCAGCAATATCCCTAGCGTAAAGAGAATTTTGTTGCGTAGATCAGGAACAGTCCAGATGCTTCGCAGTCGTTCCCACATGGGGGCCTCCTTCTAAAAAAGCGAGAAAGAGCATAGGCATAGTACAAAATGTACTATGCCTTAGCTTTTGTCGGTTGTTCCTTTGCCTTGTCGTCTTTACGTCGCTTGGTCTTTTCATAGACCTTTACGGGAATAATAGTGACAGTGCCACCAGCAGCTTCGATCTTAGCACGGGCAGTAGCCGAGAACTTATGAGCGTGGACGGTCAAAGGATGATCTAGCTCACCGTCGCCGAGGACTTTAATCAAGCCACGGCCTTTGGCGGGTGTCATCAGCCCCTGGGCCACCAACTGCTCAGCATGTACTTCGCTGCCAGCCTCGAAGGGTTCGAGATCAAAGACATTTACGATAGCATACTCGTCGCTGAAGGTGGTATTGCCAAGACCACGAACGAATGGTAAACGCTTGGACAGGCGTGTCTGACCACCGTTAAAAGCGCGATGGATTTTCCCGCCGGTACGCGCCTTCTGGCCCTTGGTGCCACGACCAGCGGTCTTGCCACGACCAGAGCCATGTCCACGTCCCAGACGCCTTTCCCGTTTATGAGATCCCGGGGCGGGCTGTAAATCAGAGAGTTTCACTGACGGTCTCCTCTACCTGCACCAGATGTTGCACTTTGCGGATCATGCCCCGAAGAGCGGGATGATCGGTATGTTCTACAGTTTGATGGAGCTTATGGAGCCCCAAAGCCACAATGGTTGCTTTCTGGTCTTTAGGATGCCCAATGGCGCTCCTGATCCAGGTTATGCGTACTTTTGCCATTTTCTCCTCCTATCGCCGACGGTCGGGGCCACCGCCACCACCACGACGATCACCACCGGAGCCACCGGAGGAACGATCACCGCCACCACGACGGTCGCCACCACGGTCACCGCCACCACGACGATCACCACGGTCACCACCGCCACGACGGTTGGTAGTTGGACGGCTATCGCGGGACTCTTCTTCACGAGCGGCGCGGGCGGCAGCCAATTCCGCGGCAGTCACCGCAGCGGCGGCGAGACGCTCGGCCTGTTTTCTGCCGACCAGTTCAATAACCGTTTTGCCACGGCGTGCGGCTTCGGTCTCGGCAGAGCGCAATTCGCGCAGTGCGGCGACACAGGCCTGCACGGTGTTTGCCTTGTTGGTGCTGCCTAGTGTTTTCGTGAGAATATCACGGACACCGACTGACTCCATAACGGCACGCACAGCGCCACCAGCAATTACGCCGGTACCGGGTGCGGCTGGTTTGAGCAGCACTTCTGAAGCACCAAAGCTGGTTTTTACCGCATAGGGAATGGTCGTGCCGGTCAGTGGCACCTGGATCAGGTGTTTCTTGGCGTCTTCGACACCCTTGCGGATGGCTTCGGTATATTCACCGGCCTTGCCGAAGCCGAAGCCAACATAACCATTGTGGTCGCCGACAACGACGAGAGCACGAATGCTAAAACGCCGACCGCCCTTGACCACTTTTGAGACGCGGCTCACTTCGACCACCGTCTCTTCAAGATTTAATTTTGAAGCATCAATTCTTGCCATGCTTTCCGTTTCACCTTTTCTTTATCATGCGTGGGTAACATCGTGAGGTGTCCGCACGCATGCGCGGCATTAGCCTAGAAATCCAGGCCACCTTCACGCGCACCTTCAGCAAGTGCGGCAACTCGTCCATGATAGGCATAGCCGCCACGGTCGAAGACGACGCGACTGACGCCCTGCTCTTTAGCACGCTGTGCGATCAGCTTGCCGACCTCACGAGCTGTTGCCACCTTGCGGTTATTGGCAATAGCCTCCAGCGCTTCGACAGGAGTCTTCGTCGAGCCTTTCTGGGCTGCGGGCAGTAATATTTTCACAGCAGCAACGCCAGACTTACCGCCACCCTTTTGTTGCGCCTGAGCACCCTTCGGTGCCTGGGCGCCCTTTTGCTGTGCAGGCTTCTCCGCTTTTGCACCCTTCCCTTTCCCACTGGAGAGAAGGTTTGTAGCAGCATCTACTACAGAAGCCGCAGCATCAGCGATTACCTGAGCTGGACTCCTATGCTCTTCTTTCTCCGGAGTTGCGGGTTTAAAATCACGCAAGGCCTCTTCAAGCGAGGAAGCTGCAACCAATGTGCGCCCAGTAGTGTCATCAATGATCTGAGCATAGATATGATGTCCACTACGAAAGACATTCAGACGTGGGCGCGTTGTAGAACCAGCGAGGCGATTCCGCATACGCATGTGCCGTCGCAAGCGCGCCTGATTTGCGTTAAATCGTTTAATCATTGTTTAGCCTACTTTTTCTTCCCGCCGACTTTACCAGCTTTACCAGCTTTGCGACGGATCGCCTCACCCGTGTAGCGGATCCCTTTGCCTTTATAGGGCTCTGGTTTGCGCACGCTACGGATGTTGGCTGCGACCTGACCGACCAGCTGTTTATCAATACCAATGACGCTCACCTTGGTAGCCTTCGTGGCAGGGTCCACACCATCAACAGTAAACGAAACTCCGGCAGGTGGTTGCACTTCAACAGGATGCGAATAGCCAACCTGAATAATGAGATTCTCACCGACTTTGGCGGCTCGATAGCCAACGCCATGAATTTCTAATTGCTTGGTGTAGCCCGTTGTGACGCCTACGACCATGTTATTAATCAGACTACGATACAAACCATGCTGTGCTTTATGCTCCTTGCTGTCCGAAGGGCGAGCGACTTCAAGCGAACCATTCTCAAGTTTGAGCTTGAGGGCGGGAGAAATCTGAGTGTTGAGCTCCCCCTTTGGTCCCTTGACTGTCACCAAGTTACCTTCGGTCCAGTTCACCTGCACCTTTGGCGGTACGGTAATTGGAGCGCGTCCAATACGAGACATATAATACCTCCTGATACCACCAGGCTACCAAACGTAGCAGATGACCTCACCGCCCAGGCCTTCACGGTAGGCGTGGCTACCCGTCATGATGCCTCTGGGGGTTGAAAGAACAGCTATGCCGAGGCCACCACGCACTCTAGGAATGCTGGCCTGCTTGGTGTAGACGCGCAAGCCAGGTTTGCTGACACGCTTTAACTGCGTCACAACCGGCTTCTTATCTACGTAGCGTAGCGTTAAACGAAGTGTGCCCTGCGGATTATCTTTTAGGACTTCAATATCCTTGATATATCCTTCATCCTTCAGTACACGCGCGATGGCTAGCTTCATTTTTGAGGCTGGAATCAGTACACGCGTATGCCGTGCTGTCGCCGCATTGCGGATACGTGTGAGCATATCCGCAATCGGATCAGTCATATTCATGGAATATCCTCCATCATCACAAGGGAGCGCAAACGAAGGTCATGGAGCAGTGTTGTATTCTTCCCTGGCTGCTACTCCATCGCATCGTCTCCGCCCTTGTGCCCTTTCATCGCGAACTACCAGCTCGATTTAGTGACGCCGGGTAGCTCACCGCGTAACGCACGTTCACGGAAGCAAATACGGCACAAGCCGAACTTCCGCATGTATGCGCGTGGTCGCCCGCAGAGCTGACAACGATTATGTTGTTGTACTTTAAAGCGGGGTTTACGTTTCGACTTAACAATCATCGAAGTTTTTGCCATTTCGCCCTCCAGCGTTACTTCTTAAAGGGCATGCCCAGCAACCTGAGCAGTTGTCGCCCCTCTTCGTCAGTGCGAGCAGTGGTAACGATACTCACTTCCATGCCACGCACTTTATCGACCTTATCATAGTCGATTTCGGGAAACACTAGTTGTTCGCGCAAGCCCAGTGTATAGTTGCCACGGCCATCAAAGGCTTCGGCAGAGATGCCCTGGAAGTCACGCAAACGAGGCAGTGCTGCATTGATGAGTTTGTCTAGGAAGTAGTACATGTGCTCACCGCGTAGTGTGACCATGCAACCAATTTGCATGCCTTCACGCAGTTTGAACGCCGCGACTGACCGTTTGGCGCGTGTGATCACCGGGCGTTGGCCGGTGATCGTGGCCAGGTCAGCAACAGCAGCATCCATCGCCTTGGCGTTCTGAATAACTTCGCCCATACCGATGTTGACAACGACCTTATGCAAGGTCGGTACCTGCATTGGATTGGCATAGTTAAACTGCTTTTGCATGGCGGCAACGACTTCACTTCTATATTTTTCTTTCAATCGTGATGCCATAACTTACACGCTCCTCGTCCGATCCTGGATGACCTTTTCACACTTCTTGCAGACGCGGACGGTACGAACCTTTTGATCGGTCCCGACGGGGCGACGATCATGGCCGACACGGGTGGGTTGACCGCATTCGGTGCATTTTAACATCACATTGGAGACATGCAGAGGCATTGCCTTCTCGATGATGCCACCCTGGCGCGTCTGGCCCTGCGGACGAACATGTTTTTTCACCACATTCAGGCCTTCAACAATGATTTTGCTTGCCTGTGGCATCGCCCGCGAAACGAGCCCTTCTTTGCCTTTATCTTTGCCAGTAATGATTAAGACGGTATCACCCTTCTTAATATTCATTTTGGCCAGATGAAGCGGCGTTTTCTCTTTCTGTTTTGTAGCCATTTCTATTCCTCATAGGGCGTGATAGAGCACGCCCTCCCGTCCGTGTTTAGAGCACTTCGGGCGCGAGCGAGATGATCTTCATGAAATTTCGTTCGCGCAACTCGCGGGCCACTGGTCCAAAGATACGTGTACCACGTGGGTTATTACCGGCAGCAATAATGACAGCGGCGTTCTCGTCGAAACGGATATGTGAACCATCGGGGCGCCCATATTCTTTCGTAACACGCACGATGACAGCATTGACGACCTCGCCTTTTTTCACTTGGCCATTGGGTGCCGCTTGTTTGACTGAGGCTTTGATGATGTCGCCAACCTCAGCATAGCGCTTCGCGGACCCACTCATTACACGAATGCACATAATTTCTTTTGCGCCTGTGTTATCGGCGACTCTCAGACGTGTCTGTGGCTGAATCATTTCTAAGACTCTCCCTACTTCGCCGTATTTTGTTCAGGCTCTGTCATGAGTTGAGCAACAGGGATGATGCCGCTACCGCGCTTGAGGATTTCAACCAAGCTCCAGCGTTTCAACTTGCTAAGCGGGCGACTTTCCTCGATGCGAACGGTATCCCCTATCTGACAGGTATTTCCCTCATCATGAGCATAAAAGTGTTTTGTTTGTTTATAGGTACGTTTATAGATGCGATGTTTCTTGAGAGACTCAACGGAAACAACGATTGTTTTGTCCATTTTATTGCTCACCACATAGCCGACTTTTTGCTGACGGCGGCGTTTGGGAGCCGCGCCAGTCGCATTTGCAGCGGTGGTGGTCTGTGGAGCACTCTGCTGTGTCATTATTCGTTCTCCAACTGTGTTACGCGGTGTAGTAAACGCGCAATATCTTTGCGTGTCTCGGTAAAGACGCGGTTATTTTTGACTTCACCACGTTGCTGCTGTAAGCGGAGATTGAACAATTTGAGTCGCAGGTCTTTGATTTGCTTTTGGGCTTCACCAGAACTGAGTTCTGCAACCTCTTTGCGACGTTCATTACGCTTCGACACTCTCCGCCTCCCCTCTGGTAATAAAGCGTGTCTTGACAGGCAATTTATGGCTTGCCAGACGCACTGCTTCTTTGGCGACCTCTTCGCTGACGCCAGAGAGTTCAAAGATGATACGACCGGGCTTAATAACTGCAACCCAGTGATCGACAGCGCCCTTACCACTACCCATACGGGTCTCGGCAGGTTTAGCGGTAATGGGTTTGTCTGGGAAGACGCGTATCCACACCTTACCACCACGCTTCATGAAGCGGGTGAGGGCGATACGTGCGGCCTCGATTTGACGGGCCTCCATCCAACAGGCTTCAAGAGCCTGCAACCCATATTCACCAAAGGCGATGGTTGCGCCGCGATGGGCTTCGCCGCGCATGCGACCGCGATGCTGGCGGCGATATTTTGTACGTGACGGTGCCAGTAACATGGCTTAGCTCTCCTCTTACTACTCGCTCTGAGCGGCCCCGTTGTTGCCAGTTTCTGGTGCTGGCGTAGGTGGCGTGGGCTGGCTGGCTGGCGTCACAGGTGGGGTGGCTGGATTGGCCGCTTGTTCCGCACGTGGAGGTCGATCTCCCTGCGGACGTAACGGTCGGTCACCCTGTGGACGTGGGGGACGAGGTCCCCGCTCTCCCTGTGGTCGGTCTCCTTGCGGACGATCACCTTGCGGGCGGTCGCCTTGTGGACGCGGACCACGATCTCCCTGTGGACGTGGGGGACGATCTCCCTGTGGACGCGGGGGTCGGTCGCCTTGTGGGCGTGGGGGACGATCCCCCTGTGGACTCCGGTCTCCACCTGGACTTCGTGGGCGGTCGCTTGGAAAGCGCGTGCCACGGTCCCCTCGATCTCCTGCTGGCCCTCGTGGTCGGTCTCCTTGCGGACGCTGGGAGCGATCTCCAAAACCACGATCTCCACCACGACGCTCACCATCACGGGGCGCGAACGTGGGCTGTGCAGCGACGGCTTCCCCTTGCGCATCGCCGATTTCACGACGTTTGCTCGGAAGAATATCGCCTCTATAGATCCATACTTTGATGCCGATGACGCCGAAGGTGGTATGCGCTTCTGCTAGGCCATAATCGATGTCGGCACGCAAGGTGTGCAGGGGAACTTTCCCCTCGACCTCTTTTTCTGAGCGTGCGATTTCGGCACCACCCAGGCGACCACCACAAATGACTTTGACGCCTTTTGCGTTGGCACGCATCGATTTTTGTACGGCTTGCTTCATGGCGCGACGGAATGAGACACGTTTCTCTAACTGTTCCGCAATGCCACGCGCAACCAGGATAGCATCAAGTTCCGGTTGGCGGATCTCAATGATCTCCAAACGAACACGCTTCTTGGTTTTTGTTTCCAGAAGGGCTTTTAGTTTTTCAACTTTTTCGCCACTCTTACCAATAACGATACCGGGTTTGGCGGTATGAATTTTGACTAAGACTTGATTGGCGGCGGCACGCTCGATCTCAATGCGAGAAACAGCGGCGTTGGCCAATTCCTTATTGATGACAGCACGAATAGTAAAGTCTTCAATCAGGATATCTTTGTAATCGCGCTCGGCATACCAGCGTGACTGCCAGCCTTTAACGATGCCGAGCCTGAACCCTGTGGGATGTACTTTGTGTCCCAAAGTATCCTCCTATTGTATCCACTCATTCAGGAAAATGCTAGCACAGCCGTGAAGCATGCCCTAAATGGCTAGTTATGCCTTGCAAACGCCCCGACGTGCGAGCACGTTGATGGGTTGAATGGCAAGGTGGTCTTCTTGCTGGTTGAGCAGGAGTGCATTGTGTTCCTGCTCCCTGACAAGTTAGCGGCCAATATCAGCTCGATCATCGGAAACAGTCACCGTCACATGGCAAAAGCGGCGCAAAATACGAGCGGCGCGTCCATGAGACCGTGGTTTCACACGTTTAATCCGAAATGAGTCATCCGCCACAATGTTGAGTATAAACAGATCATCGGGATTAAGATTATAGTTATTCTCTGCATTTGCCGCAGCCGACGCCACTACCTTACTGACAGGAGTCGCGCCTGCATTGGGCAAGAATTGGAGAATAGCCAGAGCCTCATTTACCCGAAGCCCTTTCACCGCGTTTGTGACCAGACGCATTTTGCGCGGCGGAATGCCTATATTTTTTGCAATAGCCCTGACTTGCATATTTACCTCTAGCGGACCGAAGTGGTCTTTTCATTCTTGCCGCCCGCGTGACCTCGGAAGTGCCGGGTAGGGGCGAACTCACCTAGTTTATGGCCTACCATATTTTCTGTAATATAGATAGGAACGTGAATCTTCCCGTTGTGTACACCGATGGTCATGCCCACCATTTCGGGGAAGATCATAGAAGCGCGAGACCACGTTTTAATCAAACGGCGGTCGCCACTGCGTTTCATGCCCAGGACTTTTTTCCTGAGCGACTCATGAATATAGGGTCCTTTTTTTCTTGAGCGCGACATTACTTCCTCCTGCCTGCGTTGCGACGTCGGACGATGAAGTGATCGGTTCGCTTATTATTGCGGGTTTTATAGCCCATAGCAGGCTTGCCCCAGGGAGTCTGTGGCTGCCCACCAATAGGAGCGCGGCCCTCACCGCCACCGTGTGGATGGTCGCGTGGGTTCATGACCGAGCCACGTACCGTTGGACGGCGGCCCAGGTGCCGCGAACGGCCAGCCTTACCGAGATTCTGGTTTTCGTGTTCGGTGTTGCCCACCTGTCCAATTGTCGCCATACAGAGAATGTGGACGTAGCGCTGCTCGCCGGAAGGCAGACGGAGCAAGGCTCTGTCACCCTCTTTTGCCATCAGCTGCGCGCCGACACCAGCACCGCGTGCCAATTGCCCACCACGGCCTCTTTCCAATTCGATGTTGTGGACAGTGGTACCGGAGGGGATATTCTTGAGCGGCAAGGCATTGCCAACTCTGATATCGGCATCGGGACCGGCCACGACACGATCTCCCACCTTCAAGCCGAGAGGAGCAATAATGTAACGCTTCTCACCATCTAGATAATGCAGGAGTGCGATACGAGCCGAGCGATTAGGATCATATTCAATCGCGGCCACTTTCGCTGGAACATCCAATTTATTGCGCTTGAAATCGATAATACGATAGGCGCGTTTGGCACCGCCACCACGATGGCGGGTGGTAATTTTCCCCTGGTTATTGCGTCCTGCGTGCTTCTGGAGCTTGACGGTCAGCGACTTTTCAGGTCGCGTCTTGGTAATCTCTTCGAAGCTCGAAACTGACATACCGCGACGTCCAGGAGACGTTGGTCGATACTGTCTAATTGGCATCTTTCAATCCCTTATTTTGAAAGGCATTTTTCAGCACTGAACAGGTGCTATAATTATGCCTTCAACGCGTCGATTGTCTGTCCTTCGCGCAAAGTGACAATCGCTTTTTTCCATTCACGCGGTTCCACTGGTCGAGGCATGGTACCTTTACGGCGAATCATCCTCGGCTTACCAGGCATACGCATGATGTTGACCTTCACAACGTTCACATTGAAGAGGGTCTCAACCGCACGGCGCACATCAATTTTGTTCGCCTCTAAAGCGACTCTAAAGGTATACTGATTGTGCTCCTCTTGCAAACGCACCGACTTCTCAGTAACGATGCCTCGGCGTAGTATTTCTGTGATTTCCACGGTGTTCTCCTTTTCGCCTATGCTTCACTCGGAGCGTCGCTATCAGCAGAAGCGATGGCGGCGGGTTCAGCAGGTTCAGCGGATTCGGCCAGACGGTTTGTCGCCTCTTCTGCGCTTAGCCCTTCCCCGAACACCATTTCGATCCAACGCACCGTCTTCACCGGCATAATGACGTAATCATGCTTGAGCAGTTCCACGACATTAATCGAGGAGACATGCTGCACCTTTGCAGATGGAATGTTGCGAATTGATAGCAGCACATTCTCATCACGCTGTGGCAGCATCATCAGGACGCGCCTGCCTTGATTGGAGGGCAGTTTGTCGAGAAGAGCGAGCATGCCTTTGGTGCTAGGTGCATCCATTGCCATCTCATTGACAACGATCAGGCTGTCATTTGCCACTTTATCTGAAAGCACGGAACGAATAGCCAAGCGGCGCATCTTCTTAGGAACATCATGATGATAGGCATGTGGTCGAGGACCCCACACCACACCGCCATGACGAAACTGAGGAGAGCGGGTGCTGCCCTGACGGGCGCGCCCTGTTCCTTTTTGCTTATAGGGTTTTTTATTACCACCCGAAACTTCGCTACGAGTCTTGGTTGAAGCAGTACCCTGACGACGATTCACCAGTTGTGCGGTGACAACTTGATGGAGAACCGCCACATTGGGGGTGACTCCGAACACCTGCTCGCTCAGTTCGAGCTGTTCTATGGCCTCTCCGGCCAAGTTATACACTGTAGTCGAGGGCATTTCGGTTACCTCATCACATGCTTCTTGATTGTAAGCAAGCCGCCATTGGCACCAGGTACCGAACCCTTAACCACTAATAGGTTGCGATCGGCATCTGCCTGGATTACTTGCAATTTCTTCGCCGTCATACGCTCATTGCCCATGCGTCCAGCCATGCGTGTTCCCTTAAGAACACGTCCGGGTGTGGTACCGGAGCCGATAGAGCCGGGAGCACGTGTGCGGTCAGATTGACCGTGTGTCTTAGGGCCACCACGGAAGCCGTGACGCTTGACACCGCCCTGAAAGCCTTTGCCTTTGGTTGTCCCGACGATATCAACGCTTTCGCCTGTCTTGAAGATATCAGCCTTGAACTCTGAACCAAGGGCTAACTTATCGGGGGTGATGCCCGCTTGTAGCTCTACTTCACGCAGCACCTTGAAAGGACCAACGGCTGGCCCTGGGCGACGCTGACGATTTGTCTGTATTTTGAGCAATTTTTGAATTTGCTTGCTTGCCTTCTCTTCGGCAGGCGTCTCTTCGCTCGCGGTGCCTTCTGCACCCTCCGCGCCCTCTGCCGTCGCTTTTGCACGCTGATCGCGCTGATGGGCTTGCAAGCGGCTGCGCTGAGCTTTTAGTAAGGGCAAGCTATGACCAAGATGACCCATTTCGGGACGTGTGACATTTTTTTCAGTGGTTTGCTCAAAACCAATCTGAACTGCCTCATAGCCATCGTGAGGCGTTGTCTTTATTTGTGTTACCACGCAGGGGCCGACCTCTATGATGGTGACGGGAATAACTGTCCCATTAGGCCCAAACACCTGGGTCATGCCGACCTTCCTGCCTAACAATGCATTTAGCATTTCGTTTCCTCTCTTCACTGTAGGGGCCGGGGTTATCACGCCCAAACACTTTATATCGTGTCTAAACGGGATGATCGTGTCCCACAGGCGGCGCGATTTCTACAGCTTGATCTCGATATCTACGCCAGCAGGCAGATTCAAACGTGTCAAGGCTTCAACGGTCTTGTTAGTCGGCTCAATAATATCGATCAAACGCTTATGGGTGCGAATCTCGAATTGTTCACGCGAATCCTTGTCGATAAAGGGTGAGCGTATAACCGTGTATTTATCGATCTCGGTTGGCAGGGGAATTGGTCCTGAAACACGAGCCCCTGTCTGTTGCGCGGTATCTACAATCTGTATCGCCGACTGATCCAGAATGCGATGGTCAAATGCCTTGAGTCGAATGCGGATACGCTGTTTGCTTCCTGTTGCCATTGTTTTCTCCTGCTATGCTGTAGTAGGAGCGGTATGCAATGTCTTGGACATTGCACCCATACCCTACTATACCCAGCACATGATAAAGGCGTGATTAATCACGCCTTTATCGTTAAAGCTAAACTTCGACTTTAGTGCAGATACCGGCACCCACGGTGCGTCCACCCTCACGGATGGCGAACTTGACGCCCTCTTCCATCGCCACCGGCTGGATGAGTTCCACCGTCATCTCGATGTTATCGCCCGGCATCACCATCTCCACCCCTTCGGGCAGC
>JBBPYR010000008.1:0-12823 GCA_038199755.1 Ktedonobacterales bacterium
GCAAAGCGCATGCGCTTTGCCCGTTCTGCCTGTCTATGCTTCACAGTAATAACATACTAGATCAATTCGAGGTAGCGGCGGCGATCCCAGTTGGTAACAGCCTTCTCATATTCGCGCACCTCCCAGCGACGTGTCGCGACAAAGTGCTCCACGAAATCGGCACCCAGATATTCTTTGGCGACCTCGCTGCGTTCCAGCAGGTTCGTGGCCTCCGTCAGATTGCGTGCCAGCGCATTGATCTGGCCGCTTTCGAGGGCTTTGGCCACGGTCGCGCTTTCGTAGGCGTTCCCATCCAGGCGTGCGGGCAACTCCAACTTCTGCTCAATACCATACAGGCCACTTGCCAGCATGCCCGCGAAGACAAGATAGAAATTGGCATCGGCACCCGGCACCCGATTCTCGACGCGAATGGCACGCTTACCATTGTTGATGATGCGCACGGAGCAGGTGCGGTTATCCATGCCCCATGTGGTGTTCAATGGTGCCCACGTACCCTCGATGTAGCGTTTATAAGAATTGATGACCGGGGCGTACAGAGCCATAAATTCCGGCAACAGCTTGAGGATACCGGCCAGAAACTGCCGCATGGTCGTAGACATATGTCCCTCACCAGACTCGTCCCAGAAGGTGTTGCGCTCCAGGTTGCGATCCCACAGGCTCATATGTGAGTGGCCACTGCTGCCATCCTCGCTATCATTCCACTTCGCCATAAAGGTCGCGGTATAGCCAAGTTGATGGCAGATTTCCTTGACGCCCGTCTTGAAGAGCATCGTGCGGTCAGCGGCGGTGAGTACATTGCCATAATGAATGTTCATCTCATACATGCCCGGGCCATGCTCACGGTTATAGCCCTCGATCTCCACGCCGTGCGCGGTCATCATGCGTGCGATGCGCGACAACAGATGATCGTCCGCGCTGGCCTGGCTGATCGCATAGCAGTTCATGCCAGGGTTGAGCGGCGTCAGATCAGGCCCAAAGTCCTTCTCACGCAACGACATCTGGTTTTCGCGGAAGAAGCGGAACTCGAGTTCAGAGGCCGCCAAAGGCTCATAGCCCAGTGTGCGTGCCCGCTCTACCAGATTGCCGAGGATGAAGCGCGGTGCAATCGTGACGGGCTCGCCATGCTCTGTCCATAGATCGCAAATACTGGATGCGACATGATCCTCCCACGGCACCGCAGCGAAGGTGGCGAGGTCAGGTTTCATCACGATATCGGCAAAACCATGCTCCCAATTGCTGAATTTGAGGTTAGGGAGCACGTTTTCCGCGATATCCCAACCAAAGAGCACATCACACTGCGCAAAGCCATCAGTAATCGAGTCCAGAAAGAACTTTGACGCAACGCGCTTGCCACGAAATACGCCTTCTATATCGGGTGCGCCAATTTTGACAAACTCGATCTCGTTGTCTTTGATGAATTGTTTTGCTTCACTCAGGTCCATAATGGGGACATCCTTTCTTCTCTGGCAAAATAGTTACAATTGGTACGCCTGGGGTTGGCGGTGCTGCAAACTGGGAATCTGTGCGCGTACCTGCTCGACGCGAGCAAGATCGATCTCGGCCATAATGACGGTTGGCAAATCCGGTGCTTGTGCCAGCACCAGACCCCAGGGATCGACAATCAGCGAGCGACCGAAGCACTGCCGATTAGGGGGATAGCTGCCAACCTGTGCCGGTGCCACCACATAACAGGAATTTTCTATTGCCCGCGCCCGTAACAGAACCTCCCAGTGATCGCGTCCGGTGTGCAGCGTAAAGCCAGCAGGCACGAACAGAATCTGTGCCCCTTGTAAGGCTAACGAGCGGTATAACTCAGGGAAACGCAAATCGTAGCAGACCGTTAGCCCAAAGTTGGTGCCACCAAGTTCCGCGCTGACCACCTGATTACCGGGGACAATACGCTCCGACTCATAATGCTTCTCGCCATTGGCAAGCTGCACATCAAAAAGATGGATTTTACGATATTGGGCCACAATCTGGCCTTGTGCATCGATGAGCACCGATGTGTTATGGAACTTGCCCGCTAGCTGGGGGTGCTTTTCGACCACACTCCCACCGTGTACGATCATCTTATGCTTGCGCGCCTGCTCCTGTAGCAGGTTAATTGCTGGTCCTGGTATGGTCTGTGCCACCTCTTCAAAGCCAGCATACGGGCCGAGATACGTCCAGTATTCCGGCAAGGCCACCACTTGCGCCCCCATAGCGGCGGCACGCTCTAACGCTTGCGCTACCGCAGCCATATTCTCGGAGAACTGATTTCGTGAATTGAGTTGAATAACGGCCATTCGTAGTTGCATAATGCTTTCCTCATTTCAGCAGCGCGCAGAGGTTAACTGTTGCTTGCAGAGTAGCATGCAGTGATGAGTTACGTCAAGGGCGAGGCATAGGGAGGACTAATTATGGTGATGAACAAAATAATTCAGGAATACGAGGGCACCAAGTTAAGCGAACGGCTCAGGTTTTCGTAGGGGCGGGGGAGGACGTGGACGAGGGGATGGGACCCTCTGGGTCGCCCGTGGGGTGGGGCAAATGCGCCCGAAACGATGCGTTTGCCCCACCCCACGGGCGACCCAGAGGGTCCACCCCACCTCCCAGCACCTCTCCCGCCCCTACGAAAAAGGGCGAGCCTGTAGCCCATCCATTCTTAACTTGGTGTGGATGGCACCCGTAAAGGGATGCTCTGGCCGACGACGATTACCGTTTTATTTCGTCAATGTGTATGATCGCCTGTGTTCGTATATGGTAGTGGCAATCCCTTGCGGTTGCCATGTACCGGGATATAGAGGGATGACCTACAGGCATCCCTAATTTTTGTGTGATTACCTCTTCCAAATATGGATGCATATCACTCGACAGCCTTGCGTTCCTATGCTACACTAACAACAATGAACTAAGTATCAGTAGTGGGACACGGGAGAGGATGGCGCGATGCGTAGAACGCCGCCCAATGGTAACGAAGACGATCAGTTAGAAGACTCACAATCCACCAATAGACCTCAGCGGCGGCGCAATCCTTCAACACGTGATAGTCGCAACCAAAATGCACAAGAAGCACAAGAGATGCTGGACACAGCCATCGATTATTATAGCGATGACCAGCCTAACAGCCCGATTAAGCGGCGAGCCTCACTGAATCTTGATAAAGCGGCACCAGCTGAGCCAACCACTGAAAAGACGCTTCCCACGTCCACCACCAAGCATAGCACGGTGCGCCCCTCAACCACACCAATGCGTACCGAGCGCACTGGGCGCATAGAACGCTCTGAGCACCTAGAGCGACCTGCCCAAACCGGAAAAATACCCGCGCCTCAACGAAGCGGGCAAATGGGCTCTCCGCTACCCGCCGAGCAAGCAGAAAATAGGAAACGCCGCGAGTCAAGAGAGTTCCGCGAACAACGAGAACAGCGAGAGCTTCGCGGGCCAAGAAATCCGCGTACACAGAGCGAATACGACGCGATAGCACACGAGCTTGACTATCAAGATGCCGATACTGATATGGACCCACGGCGTAGCGCGAGAATAATGGTCTCACCGCCAGCCAAACGGCGACACACTGCGTATGAGCCGCAGCACAAACCGCCACTGGCACACTATCGCGCCCGTGGACATCACAAACCACGCACCCTGTTAAGTTTGTTACAGGACATTAGCCACAATCAGACACTCTTATTAGTTGGCTCAATCATACTCGTCGGCTTGCTTTCACTACCCATTGTCGTGAATGTACTGTGGAATGCAGCCCATCCAGCCAATAGTACCGTGATTAGCGGCGTGAATGGCCAGAGTAGCGGACAACCTGGCGTAAACGCTCCCCCCGTTGACCCACACGAAATCGTGATTGTACCACCCGTAAGCGATCATCCGGCTCCGCCCGTGTATGCGACCGCGGCCTACCTGCTGGACGCCGACACAGGCGCAACCCTCTATGCCCATAATCCCTTTTTGCATTTGCCCATGATGAGCACCACCAAGCTGATGACTGCGACCCTCGCCATCCAGCAAGGCAACCTTGATCGGCGCGTAACCATCAATGACGCCATTGCTAAAGACCTTGGCACACTCTCAGCCGATAGCTCAGTGATGGGTATTAAGAAGGGCGAAAGCTATACCCTACGTGACCTGCTCTATGGACTACTGCTGGTTTCCGGCAACGACGCCGCCATCGCGATTGCCGATACGGTCGGTGGCAGCCTGCCAAACTTTGTGGCGCAGATGAACCAGAAGGCGTCACAACTCGGCTTGCACGATACCCATTACATGAATCCACACGGCCTGCTAGCAACCGGCCATTATTCCAGTGCGCACGATCTCGCGGTCCTGGGTCGCTATGCCATGAGTCTGCCCGATCTGCACAAGATCAGTGGCACAAGAGAAGATAACATCACCAAAAGCAACGATCATGCCGCGCACTTTCTGATCAATGGCAACCAGTTCCTCTGGTGGTACCCCGGCGTCGATGGCGGCAAACCCGGCTTTGACAATGGCTCGAACTTTGTGCAGGTAATCTCAGAGACACGCAATGGTCATCACCTGATAGGAGTGACCATGCACACCAACGACTGGTGGACGGACATGCGCAACCTGATGAATTGGGGCTTGAACGATTTCACCTGGGTTTCACCTTACGATGTCGATATCGCGCACCCACCTATCCCCTTTGACTACGATTGGAACTACTTCGCCAAGGATAAAAGGACCAACACCATTCCCACCGTTGATCATGGCCGCTACTACATCTACAGCGGCTACAGCATCAACGGCCCCATCATGAGCTACTTCGACGCCAACGGTGGCCTGAACAAGCTCGGCTACCCCACTGGTAGCCTGCTCGCAGCCAATGGCAACACCGTGAGCCAAGCCTTCGAGCACGGCGTTGTCCAATGCGATACCGTAAGCAAGAAGTGCAAGACGATATAGGACCCCTTATGAGCACGACGACGATGGTACAACAAAGTCCGTAGGGACCAGCTTCAGCGCGTCCTACGCTCAATTCATTGAGCGAAATCGGGCCGAATCTCGCCTGATAAATCAGGCTGAGGACGCGCTGAAGCTGGTCCCTACAGCATTGCACGCTTCTATTACCGGATTAATTTGTCAAAGAGCATAGACTGGTCCGTAGGGACCTTACGATGGTACAACAGGGCTAGACAGGGCGGCAAAAGTACCCTATACTGCAAGCAACTTTTATGCACACTGTTATATAAGTAGGGATGTTCAGCGTGGACATCCAAACACAACTATAAAAATATTTAGGATGCTCCCAAAAGGCTGACGCGAGGGTTTAGGCTGCCCAAGAGGGACATCACTACGATGAGGTCTTTATATGGCAACAGAACCAGAACAAATAGAACCAGAACAAAAACCGGATACACCAGTTGTGGCGGCTGAAGTTGAAACGCAGACAACACCCACACCTGTACTCGTGCCCTACGCGGCACCGACGGGACTAGGACGGGCACGCCTCGCATTAGCGGTCTCGGCTGGCAAGCTAGCGGGTGCGTCGGGCCGCTTCTTCCGCATCGGCGGTGGCACCAGTCTCCCTGGCATGATTGCGCGGCGCATCGATCCCAACGTGCTGAAATCTATCGTGGGTGCGAGCAAGGCGAAGAAGATTGTGATTACGGGTAGCAACGGCAAAACCACCACTGCCCGCATGACCGCCGCCATCGCCGACTCTAGTGGCAAACGCGTCTCACAGAACCGCACAGGCTCGAACCTGTTGCAGGGTGTCACCTCCGTCGCGGTCAACTTCGCAGACCTCTTTGGTCGCCTCGATAGTGACGTGCTGCTGTTCGAGATCGACGAGGGCACATTAGCGCATGCCGTACCAGAAATTCAGCCCGATGTCGTGGTTGTCACCAACATCTTTCGTGACCAGCTTGATCGCTACGGCGAACTCTACTCTGTTGCCCGGGCCTTGGATACCATGCTAGAGAGCCTGCCAGAGACAGCCACCATTCTACTCAACGGCAATGATCCGCAGGTAGCCAACTTCGGCCAGAATGCTAGAGCCAAGCGCATCTTCTTTGGCCTGGAAACCACCGAGGTGGGCACGCCCGTTCCCGAACAGTCGGCGGACATTATTCGCTGCATTCACTGCAATGAAGACCTGCTCTATGAAGTTGCCTATATGTCGCACCTGGGCATTTATCGCTGCCCCAACTGCGGCTACACGCTACCGAAGCTGGATATCGCGGCCACGTCGGTCAAGCTGGCCAGCGACGGTGCTAGCCCCACGCACGTCACGCTGCGCACACCACAGGGCATGCTAGAGCTGGATGTTCCCCTGCCCGGCCTGCATAACGTCTATAACATGGAGGCGGCACTTGGGGCGGCGATGGCGGCAGGCTTTGAACTCGACAAGGTGCAGAACGCCTTGAACGGCCTACGACCCGCCTTTGGGCGCCTGGAAAAGATACAGGCAGGAGACAAAACCGTCTACTTGACCTTTGTCAAAAATCCTACCTCGTTCAATCTCATGCTGCGTTTAATCGCGCAACATCCCGGCCAGAAGCACTTTTTGCTGGCGGTCAGCAATACAGTGGTCGATGGCGAAGATTTCGCCTGGCTCTGGGACGTAGACATAGAAGAGGTCGCCGCCACTATCGCCGACGCCGTTTGTTCGGGCAACAAGGCCGAAGAGCTTGCCATGCGCCTGAAATACGCCGAGGTGTCAACAGATATCATCAGCGTGGTACATGAACGCGAGGCAGCCCTTGATGCCGCCCTAAACCACGTCGAGCCCGGCGGCACCCTCTACATCTTATGTGGCTACACACCCACCCACGAGTTCCGCCGCATCATGCAAAAACGCGGCTGGGTCAAGCATTTCTGGGAGGAATAAGACGGTCGAGTTTTTCGCGTTTTTGGCTTCACTTGGCACACTTCCTCAATTGGCTTCTCTGGTTGATTGAGGAAGCATTTTTGTTGACGATATTGTGTAGAATGATGATGCGTTCTTGCTTTACGGTGGCTTGGGTGAAATATTTCTTTTTGATCTAGTTGTTTGCGTTTAAATACTAGTTGTACTATCTTGTTTGTTACTATATTGCGCAGTTAACTGATATAAGCACAGAGGTGTAGGAACTTTCATTGTATCAGTAACAAATGCTCTATGCTCACTTAGTGATGGCATATACCTTGTCTGGTTTCCGTTAATTTCTATCACAATAGTACCCCCACAACAACTATCACTTAGAAACCCTGCTGCAGGTAAATTAGTAAGGTGGCTAAAATCCGAAAAGGGAGATGAAATGCTACATTGTTTTGATAATTGCGTACACATTACATGAGCATTTGGTGCTGCTAATAGTACTCCTTGCATAATGTCTTTTCTAGGATTCTGAAAACGGTTTCTACCATGAGAAAATACTACTAATTTTGGCTGTACATGTCTGCATAACTTAGTAGCAAAGTTTCGGCTATCAACATTTTTACCAGGAGAGCCTCCGTGATGGGGAAAAACTAATATCTGTGCTGCAATATTCTGTTGATCCTTTAAAAGATTGTCTAAACCGTTTTCATCGATATCTCCTGGTAAGAGTGCCACTCTATAGGAATCATGAACCAATCCTATTACTACAGACATAGAGTTAGAACTTTGGGTTCGGCCCTCTAAATCGTCACCGCCAACACCGCCTAAAGCTATTATAGGAGAAGGCGATAAAATCTCAATCGCTACTTGGCCAGAGGTAATTTTTTTGGAAAGCGAAGTTGTTAGTGAAGGATGAACAACTGTGCCTCTTTTTTCTGCTAAACCTAAAGCAATACGTATTCCTTTCCAAAGATTACCCTTCGCTCCCTTTTTATCTGCATCAGGATTCACATACACGTTTCGTACAAAGACCTTTTTTAATAAATTGGGCAATCCACCAGCATGATCTACGTCGGAATGTGAAATAAGAAGATTGTCTATAGTATTAATACCTTGCCTCTCAAGCACATCAACTACAGTGGCAGATGGAGGGCAGTCAATTACAGTCACCGTGTCGGTATCTCGAAGAATTGCACAATTTCCATGCCCAATATCTAAAATGAGAAGTTCAGGAAAGTCTATCATTTGCCCTCGGTTCCGGAGCCAATTCAATATTTTCAAAGAAAAGCTCTTCTGCCTTCCCTACTCCAACATTTACTTGAGCTAATAACCAAACATCTCGCTCCAGTTTTTCCTTTATGTTGTCAGGGACGAGAGAAACTGGCAGACGGACAATCTGATGAGGGTTCCAGTTTATTATCACAGCCTCTATAAACTTAGAATTATTGTCCTCACCAATATTTTCAATTTTGATGAGTGACGTATAAAGTCTTTTTAAAGGAGATGACCTTACTTGCGATACAGCAATAGGGCCTGGTTTTAGAGCATCACCAAAATATTCAAGAAGTTGCTGCTCGAGATGCGGTGCTAGGTCATAGGCAGCAAGTATCTCTGCATCAATCTGCCCCAATAATCCTTTACAAAGTCTCTCAAAACGCTGAGAATGATTTGGGTGTGCTTGCCACTGCTCTCGATAAGACATGTATTGTCGAACTAAAGAGATAATTAAACGTACTTGCGAGGGTCTAAGCTTAGGAATTGGTATTTGCTTAGTTGTTTCTAACTTATTATGTTTCGTCGTATTATGGGTACTGAGAAAGGCATTGGCAACTGGTCCATTTAATATAGCAGCAATGACCTCCAATGGATATTTGCCAAGAGACCAAACACCATGAAAATTTTGCATACATACTAAGCCTTTGTCATCAATAATTGCTGCAATAGTCCAGGGGCCTCTGCTTAAACGGATCGCATTCGTTATCACCTTTGGCTGCTCCCAAGGTAATAAAAGAACATTTGGCCTATATAACTTTTCGGGATCAACGTTAATGTAACTGAAAGACTGGGTAGTATATGGCTCAAAATCATCTGTGACACGAGCTAAACCTGAAGCAAATCCGGCCTTCGGCACATTTGAAACAAGATCATGTTTATTTTCCTTGAAAGGGACATTATGCTGAATACCTATATGAATATCGGCTATCTCTCCAAATTGTGGTAAATGTGCTAGGGCTTCCCAAAGAAGATGCATAGGAGTATACCAAAAATTAGGTTTAGGAGAGCGTAGTTCATGCTCAATAAAATTGTCTGGTGCTTTCATTTGCCATGTAGGCACACCTGTATGGATAAATTCTTCAAAATCTGCTTTTTTAACTAAAGCCGAACTCCATATGGGGCGAGCGGTACGTTGCCCATGTGCAAGGAGTAGCACTGTTTCCGCTTCCGAATAATGAAATGCATTATCAGGTAGCGCAATCAAAGAAACACTATCATATAACTCTGCAATCTGTTTTCGTGCATGAAGATACATTTTACCATCTATAAATGAACGAGGAAGTACAAAACCAAGCATCTTTGGCTTATAACTTACTATGCGATCTAAAGCTTCTACTGCCCTATTTGGCGAAAAAGTAGAGTATCCCTTTTCCATATCATCGAATACAAAAGCTTCATAGGGAGGATTACAAAGCACAACTTGCGAACGCTCTAAATAACTAGGGAGTTTAGAAGATGCAAAAAAATTTTCATTTTCAATGTGCCAACCATTAGGATTAGGATAATCAGCTAGAATTAATGAGTAACGGGCAACTTCACAAGCAAAAGCATCAACTTCCATACCAGCTAGCATTCGCACTAAATAATTATGTCTCTGCTCAATAGTAATATCTAAAGGAAGCAAAGACCGTAGTCTTTCAAGAGCAGCAATGAGAAAAGGTGCATGTCCTGCAAAAGGTTCAAAAACATGGTCATTTACTTGTATAGGCAGATTTTGCACAATATACTCGGCAATTGTATGATCAGTAGCATGTGTGCCGTAACTCTTGCGGGTCTCTCTACTAACAAAAGTATTTTCGTATACATACGCTAGTGCTTCAACTGAAAGATTTTGAAAGGAGAAAGCAGGTCTAATTTTTCTCCACGCCACATCTTGCACATTTACATTGCTCAATACCTCTCCAGAGGAGATGGAATAAAAATCTTCAACTTCCTTTATGACTTCTTGCGTATTATTACTAAGCCAATTTCCCGAATGCCCTCTATCGCCTAAAAGTTTGGCTGCAATCAATCTAAAAATTAGTCGAAATAAAGCTTTATAGGCCTTATCATCGAGCTTTTCGTCAACATACTCCTTGTAAGCTAATTCGCTCGATGCAATTGTATCTCTCAAAAGTTTATCTAGCTTCGCATAGACAAAACTCTCGAGAGTAGGCATTAAGCCCGCATCAAAAAAGTCAAGTTGAATTGCCTCTTTCCCGAACCCTATAGATTTAGCTCGTAGCACTTTTTCAGGATTCCATACCTCTTTATGAGCTACTATAGTAGCCTCAAGCTGATCAGGTTCAATACATTCCATCAAGATAGGTTTCTCTTTGGAGCGAAATGACCAACGACAAACTTTTTGAGTTTCCGCGTGAAGGGTAAAAATTTGAGGTGCGCCAAGAGCCATATATTCCATTACTGTGTCTGGTTCATCATTGGGCGAAATAACAACACCAAAACAGGCATTACGATACGATGGAGGTTCTTGAGCAAACGCAGCAAGATTTACTGTGCGTATTTTAGAATCATCAGTGAACACATCAACAAAACTATACTCTTGCTTAAGCAAGCTGTCCTGGTAACCTATATCACGTAATCCACTTCTAACCATTGTGAGTAACATGCTACTACTGTATATATCGGACATAATTGCCTACCTCACAATGAAATGTTTTTTTAATTGAAAGTATCGGATATGCCTTTGATGGCTCTAAATAAGAAAAGGAGTCGTTGAAAATAGATGTCCTTATATTCAGCTAGAGCTATTCTAATTTGCAGTATATCATAGAACAAGTGATCTGTACATGCAATGTAGATCACGCCGCCGCCTGTCAAGATATTATTCGTCGTGAATCCGTTCCGTCGCGGCGTTATGCCAGGAACATACTACATCCTGAGATGCGTTTGTGAGAAGAATGCACCTCATGAGGATGCATTTGTAATGAGGTGCAGGTATACTGTTCTTAAAGAGAGAGCTTGGTAATAAACACATAAGGAGTTGTGATGGATAGGCTAATTCCATTAATTGTAATTCTACCGTTATTAGCATTTTGGCTATGGATGTTCCGGGAGATGCTTATTAATAACAACTTGCCTACTAACTCAAAGGATTATTGGACGTTGGCATTTGTGTTTCTAAGCATCTTCGCTGCATGTTTATATTACGTCAATGAGTATAGAAGAAGGTATTAACCGAGGGCTCTCTTCTTTTATTTTTGGGATGCTCAAGTCAGAATTCTATCACCATTACAACACGATCTTCACGGTGGAATCTCCCTCAAGCTAGCTGGGGCCGCATGGTGCCCAGGCATCTCAGGAAGTACTGGATGTCGATGATCTGAAGTTAAAACAGCTCTATGAGTACGTTGTTTATCTAGAAGAACATATAGCGTATGATGTGTTGTAGTACTCTTGACGTGTAGCGACAGATGGGGCATACTACGCTCATTCATGAACAATTGCGGGTAGTGGATGCCCACTGGCTATTGGATGCCCACGAGGGACATCTCTACTGAGGATAGGACACAAGATACAATGAGCGAACAGGTCAAAGATACGGGGATGGTGCTCAAGATTGGGCACCTGTACCCCACACTGATGAGCGTTGCGGCGGATCGCGGCAACCTCTTTTCCTTCGAGAAGCGTTGTCAGTGGCGTGGCATCGCCACAACGGTCGATCAGATTTTTGTCAGGCAAACACCGGATTTTACGCAGTACGACCTGATCCTTTTTCACGGGGGCGCGGACCGCGAGATGGAGATAGCCTCGAAAGATATCCAAGCAAAAGCACCTTCGTTGCGTGAAGCTGCCGAGGCCAATGTCACCTTTCTCAGCGTCTGCGCGGGCTATCAGCTGCTTGGACACTACTATAAGCCCTTTGAGGGGCCAGAGCTAAAGGGTGTTGGCTTGCTCGATATGACCACCGAAGGTGGCGGCACGCGCTTCATGACGCACATGGCACTGGAATGCAACTTCGCGGAAACCGGTCGCCAAGTGCTGGTCGGCTACGAGAACCATAGTGGACGCACCTATCTTGGCTCCAAAGCGCAGCCGCTGGGCAAGGTGTTGGCCGGATGGGGCAATAACGGCAAAGATGGCGGTGAAGGTGCCAGCTACAAGAATGTCTTTGGCACCTACCTGCATGGGCCGCTGCTGCCCAAAAATCCCTGGTTTACCGACTTTCTCATAAAGCGCGCGCTCGAACGCCGCTACGGAAAAGTCGAACTGCCACCCCTGGATGACACAACCGAAAACGCCGCGCACGACGCCGCCTTAAAGCTGGCAATGGAGTTCAAAGGCACCATGTCGGCGATCGAGGCAACCGCCTGGAAACGCTAAACCGTATCATGTGGGGGTGGAGTGAGGTGGCGGCATGCTAATGAACTCGGTAACAGAGTGGGCAGCAGCAAAGCGCGCTGCTGGCTCCGTAGGGACCAGATTTATCGCGTCCAATAGACTTAAGCGGACGATTCAGTGGAGGGGACCCTTGGGTCGCCCGTGGGGTGGGGAAAACGCCCAAAAAGGGGTTGGTATCCCTGGCACGGGCGACCCAAGGGTCCCCCCCCCGCCTCGGGCGCCGCCCCCCCCCCACCGGGATCGGGCGCGTTAT
This sequence comes from Ktedonobacterales bacterium, assembly GCA_038199755.1. Taxonomy (GTDB): domain Bacteria; phylum Chloroflexota; class Ktedonobacteria; order Ktedonobacterales; family Ktedonobacteraceae; genus JBBPYR01. The sequence continues at coordinate 12,684 of JBBPYR010000008.1, forward strand.
GTGGTGTGGGGCAAACGCCCGAAAAGGCAATGTTCCCCAGGCACGGGCGACCCAAGGGTCCCCCCCCCCCCAAGTCACCCCCCCCCCCCCCAACATAAAAGTCCGCTCAAGCCGTCTACAAAAGAATATCCAAAGGAACA
>JBBPYR010000009.1:0-33507 GCA_038199755.1 Ktedonobacterales bacterium
ACAACTTTTGTGACCGGTATAAAAGGCCTTGCATGATCAAAAAACCGGTCTGTTGGCGGCGGGGCCCCCAACAGACCTGTTTTTAGATCATGCAGGACAACCCTAGAGCTAGAGCCAGTTGACATAGTCCTGTACATGGTAAAATGGTTGTGATACACTTTCAATAGAATAAAAAGATCAACCGTACCGTGTTTGTAAAGGAGTAGCTTTATGACGACAACAACACCGCAGAACCTGGCCCATGAGGGAGCGAGCGACGAGTACACTCCCAGAAAAGAGGATAAATTTACGTTTGGCCTCTGGACAGTGGGGAATCGTGGGCGTGACCCGTTCGGTGATTTTGTGCGCCCCGACCTGTCTCCTGTACGCAGTGTCCAAAAGCTTTCGGAGCTAGGAGCATATGGCATTAACTTTCATGACAATGATCTAGTGCCATTCGGAGTATCAGCCGCTGAACGCGACCGCATCGTGAAAGAGTTCAAGCAGGCATTGTCTGACTATGGTATGGTCGTGCCGATGGCAACAACCAACCTCTTCTTCCATCCTATTTTTAAGGATGGTGCCTTCACCTCGGTCGATCCCGCTGTCCGTGCCTTTGCCTTGCAAAAAACCATGGTCGCTATTGATCTGGGTGTTGAGCTTGGAGCGAGTACCTATGTCTTCTGGGGTGGGCGCGAGGGCGTCGATGCCGAGGCCAGCAAAGACCCCGTTGTTGCTGTCAAGCGCATGCGTGATGCGATCAACTTTCTGTCGCAGTATGTAATCGACAAGGGCTACAACCTGCGTCTCGCATTAGAGCCAAAGCCCAATGAGCCACGCTCCGACACCTATTTCCCCACCATCGGGCATATGCTCGCCTTTATCTACACGCTTGACCATCCCGATATGGTTGGCCTCAACCCAGAGGTTGCCCATGAACATATGTCGGGCCTCAACTTCGTGCATGGTGTCGCACAGGCCTTGGAAGCGGGCAAGCTATTCCATATTGACCTGAATGACCAGAAGGGGCCACGCTACGATCAGGATTTCCGCTTTGGGAGCGAGAATATCAAGCCGATGTTCTTTCTGGTCAAGCTACTTGAAGATCAGGGCTACAGTGGCCCGCGCCACTTTGACGCACATGCGTATCGTACTGAGGATGAGCAGGGCGTATGGGATTTCGCGCTCGGCTGTATGCGTACTTATAACATGCTCAAAGCGAAGGTCAAACGCTTCTACGCAGATGCAGAGATACAGGCTATTCTGCAAGACCTGAATGGCGGAGATCAAAGCTATGGCGGACTGCTCAGCAACTATAGTGCAGAAACCGTACAGAAACTGCAAGCCACCACGTTCGATGTCGATAAATTGGCCCAGCGCGGCTATCGTTACGAACGCCTCGACCAACTCTCAATCGAGATTATTCTCGGCGTGCGCTAAACAGAAAATAAAAATAGGAGCCCTACCTCAACACGGATGAGGCAGGACTCCTATTTTTTTGACATATATGCGAATTCTCAAAGCAGAACTGTTTTTTCCATTGTCTAGCAATCTTTTAAACGGGCGAGCCCTTACGATTGCCACATGAACCCTCCACACAAACTTAGAAAGGAGCCGTTGTTACCGTTTCGCCTATAACATACTTGTATATTCTTTTATGGTCTCTGTGACACTTTGTACTTTTTAGATGGGATAGCTTCTTTCTTATGCTATTCCTGATTACCTCTTGTCCTAAATGGAGGTTGACCATTCGTATGTCTCATTTTGTATTCCGAAGCCGTAAGACGTTACTGAGTAGCGTGGCACTGACACTTATGCTCATTGCAGGCACCACCAGCTATTTGTTGTCCGGTATAACCCACGTCCATGCCGCAGCACAGTTTGGCCTGCCCGTGCAACCCCACTATAATCATTTTCTCAGCACTAACTATGATGGTGATGCGGCTTATGATGATAATAATCCTACCTCTGGCCTGAGCCAGCAGCTGTATGATGATCGCGCCTATCCCAATACCGCCATTGCTTATACACAATCTATCGGTGCTTATAATGCCTTCAAAGCACTATCACAGCGTTCAAGTCGTCAGGAACAGCACGCCTGGGAGCTGGTAGGGCCTATCACAGGCAATACCCCCGCTCCGGTGACCTATACTGGTGCCGCGACCACCGTCTCTGGCCGTGTCACCGCGATTGCGATTTCCAACAACTGCACCGATAAGCTGTGCCGTGTATATATCGGCGCGGCAGGCGGCGGTATCTGGAAGACCTCCAACGCCCTGTCCCCGACACCACAATGGCACTCTTCTTCCAACGGTATTGCATCGAACGCCATTGGCTCTATCCTGATCGATCCAAGCGATGCCAGTGGCCGCACCATCTATGTGGGCACAGGTGAGCAAAATGGCTCAAGCGACTCAGAAGCGGGTGTCGGCCTGTACAAGTCTACGGACTATGGCAACACATGGCACCTCATTACGGGGAGCGTTCCCGCAGCCCGCAACCGTGCGATTGGTGCGATTGCGATTGACCCCAGCAATCCCGATCATATCTACATCGGTACGGATGTAGCCCGTCATGGTGCCTCGTCCGTCAATGGTGGCCGCTTCACACCACCTGACGCTCCTATGGTGGGCCTCTATGAGTCCACCAATGGTGGTGCTAGCTTCTCGTTGGTCTTCTCCAAAGAGAGCGATACGGTGAATCCTGGCACACCCAATGGTAGCGACTTCTTCCGTGGTGGCGTCACAACTATCGCTTTTGATAGCACGGGAGTTGCCCCAGGACTGGAACCCACACTCTACTTCTCAATGTTCGATTATGGCGTATTCCGCCGCAACAGCAACACGGGTTTTGAGCAGGTTTTCGCCGCCTCTGGTGGTGGCCTAGTACAAAATAGTGCTGGTGCTCGCACCGAGTTTGCCCTTGCACCAATGGGCAACAAACTGCGCATCTATGTTGGTGATACCGATGGCACCACCACCAACCTGTATCGCGTTGATGATGCCACTGTTCCCGCCGCGACACTGACGGATGGCAAAACCAACCCAGGTTGGAAGTTGCTCTCTAGCCCCACGGCAGGAACGCCGGGTTTCGCCTCCTACAACTTCTGTGAGACACAGTGCTCCTATGATATGTGGGTCGCCTCACCCGCTGGCCATCCTGATACCGTGTGGATTGGTGGCTCGATGGCATATGACGAGATTTTCACACTGCACCCACCCTCGAATGGGCGTGCGGTACAGCGTTCCACCGATGGCGGTGCTAGCTTTACCGATATGACCGACGATGCACAGACCACACCGATGGGTATGCATCCTGACCAGCACGCGGTCGCCTTCGCACCAGGCAAACCTGATATTGCCTTCCTCGGTTCCGACGGTGGTCTGGTACGCACCAGTGGCAACTTTACCGATACATCCAGTAGCTGTGCTAGCCGTGGCCTGACAGGTGCCGATTTGACCGATTGCCAGAACTGGCTTAAAGCTGTTCCGAACCTGATCTATAGCCTCAACGATGGCCTCTCAACCATCCAGTTCCAGAGCATTACCGTCAATCCGCAGGACCCCAAGCATGACATCATGGGTGGCTCTCAGGATAATGGCACATGGTCATTCAGTGCAGCACGCACTGGCAACAACTGGTACGAGACGGTTGGCGGCGATGGTGGACAGTCAGCCATTGACGCCGTTAACCCAAATGTCCGTATGCACACGTATTACGGTCCTAACGGTGATATCAACTTCAAGGGAACTGACCCCACTGGCTGGGATGTCATCACCGATCCACTCGCCAACAGTAAGGAAGGTGCCTCCTTCTATATTCCACTGGTCGCTGACCCCAACGTCGGTGGTACGCTGTATGCTGGCCTTGAGCACGTATGGCGCACGCAGGACGATGGTGGTGCGCAGGCATACCTCGATCAGCACTGCAACGAAATGACGGGTGACTTCGCCGCTCCCTGTGGCGACTGGGTAGCCCTGGGCGGCAACCTGATCGACACCACCTATGGCAGCGATAAGGCTGGCAGCTATATCGTCTCTGTCAACCGTGCCGCCAGTGATAAGAGCACGCTGTGGGCCGCGACACGCTTCGGTCGCCTGTTCATCTCGACCAACGCCGATGCAGCTGCCCACAGCGTTGCCTTCACACGCCTCGATACCGCCGCGCAGCCACAACGCTTCATCAGCGGCATCGCGGTAGACCCGAAAAACCCCTATCACGCGTTTGTCACCTATTCTGGTTACAACGCCTACACGCCAAGCACGACCGGGCATGTGTTTGAGGTCACATATAACCCCACCACAGCCTCGGCTACCTGGAAAGATATCAGCTATGATCTAGGTGACGCCCCCATTACCGGCGTCGCCTATGACGACCAGACGAGCAATCTGTACATCGCGTCTGACTTCGGTGTTGCCACCCTCCATCAGGGTAGCAGCAACTGGGTGCCAGCGGCAACTGGGCTTCCCCAGGTCGCCGTGTATAGCCTGACGATCTCCTCTTCGGGTCGTGTGCTCTACGCCGCCACGCACGGGCGCGGAGCATGGCGACTTGAGTTAAGTTAGGGAGATAGGTGCTCTAGCAACAACAAGAAGAGGAGTAGGCGTCGCCTACTCCTCTTCTTGTTGTTGCTAGAGCACGTTCCTGTTATACCAATAACAGGAAAGAATAAAAATAATAAGGCAAGCTAATGATAGATAGTATGTACATTCTTGTTTATATAATATATAAGAATGATGCGAATAACTTGAAAGAATGGTTTTTATATGTTATGCTTCGCATATCAAATGAGAGGCAGTGCTTGAACAACAGGAAGCCTCTTTAAACGCACCTTCTACTAATATGTGCATGTACTGTCCTATGCATGACAGCATCCCCTGTTGTGCGCAACCCTCGTCGGTTTGCTCTCTCGCCCATTTCCTGTGCTGTGACACAGTGGTGAGAGGATATCCATCGCGACCATACTATAAGGAGCGGATACCAGATGAACACTCCGTCATCAAGGAGCCGATACCTCGGCATAACTCTTACTTTTTTCGCTATCATCGCCCTCGTATTGAGTGCCTGTGGTTCCACAAATTCTTCTGGCACCACATCCAGCGGCAATAGTGCTGTCACAGTCCACCTCGGTTATTTTCCAAATTTAACCCACGCAGTAGCTATTGTGGGAGTGGCACAGGGCACCTTTCAAAAGGCTCTGGGCGCAAATGCTACACTGGACATCAAAACCTTTACCGCCGGTCCAGCATTGATAGAAGCCCTATTTGCCAATCAGATTGACATTGGCTATGTCGGGCCCAATCCTGCTATCAACGGCTATGTGAAAAGTAAAGGGGCGGCCCTCCGTGTGGTAGCGGGCGCATCCAGTGGTGGCGCGTTATTTATTGTGCGCCCCGGTGCCAACATCAAGTCGCCGAGTGATCTGGCCGGAAAGAAATTAGCCACGCCACAGTTGGGGAACACGCAGGATGTCGCACTCCGTTACTATTTGCAGCAGCACAACCTGCAAACAACGGATAAGGGCGGCAATGTACAGATCGTGCCAACCGATCCAGCCAATATTCTGCTGCTTTTCAAACAGGGGCGAATTGATGGTGCCTGGGTGCCTGAGCCATGGGCAACACGCCTCGTTGTCGAGGGAAAAGGCACAGTCTTTGTCGATGAACGCTCATTATGGCCCAGCGGCAAATTCGCCACCACCGATATTGTGGTGCGCAAACAGTTTCTGGACCAGCATCCCGACCTCGTGAAGAAATTCTTGCAGGCAGATGTTGCGACCGTTCAGTACATCGACAATAACCAGGATGCCGCCAAGATGATTATCAATAGCGAACTCAAGCGTCTCACGGGTAAGGCAATTCCCAGCAATGAGATCAATCAATCTTTTGGCAATCTCACCATCACTTACGACCCGTTGGCCGATTCGCTCTTGCAATCCGCTGACCGCGCCTATGCCTTGGGCTTCCTGGGTAAGACCAAGCCTGACCTGACAGGCATCTACGATCTAGGTCCACTTAATGCAGTGCTTACGACTCAAGGTCTCGCCACCGTAGCCGGGCCATCAGGAAAATAATTTATCGTGTGGATGGCGAGTGTATCTTTCGCATACACTCGCCATCCACACGATAGTATGCTTTCTGGAAAGGTATCATTTCATGAAATTCCCATCTATCATATCTGAAACGAGAAGCGAGACAACACCACCTGAGCGGGATGTGGCAGGTGGTATTCCCCTACGCGTCGAGAATGTCAGCAAGCATTACAGTGGACGGGCAGGGGTGGTTGAGGCATTACAGTCAACTACCATTGATATCGAAGCAGGTCAATTTGTTTGTTTGCTTGGTCCCAGCGGGTGTGGCAAGTCAACACTCCTCAGCATTATCGCTGGCCTGGAGCCTGCTAGCGGTGGCACGGTCCTGGCAAATGGCAAGCCGATAGAAGGGCCAGGAACCGACCGCATATTACTTTTCCAGGAAGCAGCCCTTTTTCCCTGGCTGGATGTTCAGCAGAACGTCGAGTTTGGCATGCGCCAGATCGGGATTGCCAAGCAAGAGCGCAAAGAACTCGCACGGCACTTCATTGAATTAGTCCACCTGAAAGGCTTTGAAAAGAGCTTCGTGCATCAGCTTTCCGGTGGGATGCGCCAGCGAGCCGCCATTGCCCGCGCATTGGCAATCAATCCAGCCATATTACTGATGGACGAGCCATTTGGGGCGTTGGATGCCTTAACACGTGATCGCTTGCATACTGAGTTAGAGTCAATCTGGTCTGCGACGCGAAAAACTATCGTGTTTGTCACCCATAATGTTCGCGAGGCCATCGCCTTGGGAGATCGCGTGTTTGTCTTCTCGCCGCGCCCCGGACGCATTGTGCGCGATATCGCAATTGACCTACCACGCCCACGTTCGTTAGAGGATCATGCCCTGGTGGATATCGCCGCTGAGCTCGTAGGCATGTTACGTGATGCTACCCTGGAACAGGAGCAGGCAAATGGCTAAGATGGCACTGGACTCAGCGGAGGGGGCATCTTCGCGTTTCATCCCGGCGTGGCTGACTCCTTGGATACGTCGCATCATCTTTTATGCCGCCCTGATCGCTGGCTGGGCTCTGGTCGTGCGAGGTGGCTCACTGCCAGATTATGCCTTGCCCTATCCCTCAACCGTCCTCAGCTCGCTCAGCGATGGCATCACCAGCGGTGTCTTCCTCCAGGCGTCAGTGACGAGCCTGGAACGCTTAGCGGTTGGCTACCTTGTTTCACTGCTGATTGGTTTAATCCTCGGCATTCTGATCGGGCGTTTCCGCATTGTCGAAGAGACGGTTGGTTCGCTGGTGCTGGGTTTGCAAGCCCTACCGAGCATCTGCTGGCTCCCTCTGGCAATCTTATGGTTCGGCCTGAGCGAACAAGCCATGATCTTTGTGGTCTTGATGGGTGCCGTGTTCTCTATTACGCTTGGCGTCGATACTGGCATCAAAAACACCCCGCCCGTCTATCTGAAAGCGGCTCGTAACATGGGATCGCGTGGTCTACGCCTCTATACCCAGGTCATCATCCCAGCCGCCTTACCAGCAGTGCTCAGCGGCCTGAAACAGGGATGGACCTTCGCCTGGCGTTCGTTGATGGCGGCAGAGTTGATTTATGAGTCGGTCAGCCTCGGCAACCTCTTGCAGCAAGGGCGCGATTTGAGCGATGCATCACAGGTCATCGCGGTCATGCTGGTCATCATCGTCATCGGTGTTACCATTGATACACTCATCTTCGGCCCATTAGAACGCGGCTTGCGTGAACGCTGGGGATTAGCGAAGTAGAGGCAATACCCAGACAGAGCAATCCGCACAAGATCGCACAATATGCGGATTGCTCTGTCTGGGTATTACTTTTGTTTTCATGCACCAAATCGCATTAGATGTTCGTCATATATAGCAGAAGAGAAAAAATAACAGTTCTCTTCTTTTTCGATCAACGTAGAAAGGAGCGGTATATGGACATCAATCATCTCCATTGCCTGCTAAGATGTCATTTCCCTATAGGCCGTCTGGGTAGCGCGTTCATCGTAGGTCGTCAAACACAGCAAGTGAAACACTTGTGGAAAGAGAGTGCGAACACCATGTTCGACTCAGTAGCTAACGACCAACCTCGTGTGACACATCGCGAAAATAATCAGCATCAAGATGTTCAACAAGTCGGGTGTTCTTTCAGCAAAGGTATTCCACAAGGGTTCCGATCCATCTAGAACACGAAGTTCCACTGGAACTGAGGTACAAGATGAGAAGAACTCTTTTTTTTGCGTCTTTCCTCTATTCCATCCCCATCCCACAGTGATACACAACCTCAAAGCTTTTCCTCATGCAAAAGATTTCCATACCTGCACCAACCATTGTTGCTCATTCTCCAATAACGCTATAGAGCGTGGCGCATGTGCATTCGTTCGCGCATGATTTAACGCCTGCATAGCCTTAGGATAGGGAAGATAGCGGCGTAATAACTGGTGCGCTTCTTGTTCGTTCCACCGCCTCAATCCATGTATTGTAAGAGCCAGCATGTACGCCTTGTGGTCAGTGGGTGAACCCAACCAACCTGCTAGCTGTTGGTGCTGCTCCTCTGTTTGCAATGAGGGCAAGTGCTGTTTCTGCTCTGGAAGAGTCAAGAAAAGCAAGCCTAACAATACCGTGGCATAGCCCGCATCGAGCTCCCATGCCTGCTGTAAGCGTTCCGCTAAAGCGGGTTCGGCGAATGTGCGAAGGAGTGGTAATGACTGGCCGCTCAAGCTATAAAGATTGAGTAAGAAATGGCAGAGTTGCTCTAACGGCGTCTCTGTCAACAACTGAATACTACGCTGTTCATCTAGCAGTTCGCAATATTCCTGTGCCAATTGCTGATCCAGCCAGGCATAGACATTCCACAGGAAATAGCTACAATCAAGCAAGGGGGTCGTTGTCACCTTTTCTTGCATCGACAACGTTCGCAGTCCCTGTAGAATAGCAGGAAGTGCGCCAGCATCGATGCGCGCCACCGTATGAATGAGGAGTTGAATGCCACGCAGACCGCTTCGTGCGAGGGCAGCTTGCATGACTTCTGGAATATGCAGTGGCTGCAAAAACTGTCCTACATGGCGAGCGTCGAGGCTTGCTAGCTCGTGCAACAGGAGCGCGAATGGCTCCAGATCAGTACTGATAATGCGCTCTGTAAGATCTACCGTCAAAAGCAATCTCACGGCAGAGCGAGCAGGTGCTACGCTTTGCGTTGAAATAGTACGAACGCGATGCAGGTATTTACCGATCTCACTTAGCGGTGAGCGCACCAGCTTTCCTTTCAAGAACGTTTCCTCAAAGAGGGTAAAGCTTTGCTGCACGACGACATGCCCATAATGATAGCGCAGGAAGGTGCCAACAGCACCAAGCGGCGAGCGGTTATAGATAGCCGCTAACTCTTGCGACCCGATGCTTTGCAGCAGGGATTGCCAGAAACTGGGTATGACCTTACTGAACTGCGCGATGAGCGCAATCGCAGGCTTTTGTTGTAGGCACAGCTGAGCAAGGGTGGCAGGCGTCAAACCTTCCATGAAATGTGCAGCGACCAGCGGTGAGATTCTTTGCAGAGAACGCAACAACCAAAAGAGTTGTTGTGGGCTACTCCTTTTTTGGCGCAAAGCATGTTGAATGATCTGCTCAACATCTAACGCCTCAATAAAGCGTTGCACCTGCACTGCATCATATTGCGCACCGCGCATATACTCCACAATTTTACTGATCGTCCCTACGCTTTCATCTGAAATAAGCCGCTCCTGCGTAAATTGTTGTTCAGCCTGTACCTGTAATGGTCCATCAGTTAATAAGCGTTGTAGGAGCATGCGTTGTCGATAGCGACAGAGACGGGCATAGACCTCAAGGTAGTTTTTAGGCATCGTCAACAGATAGGTACGTAAGGCAGCGAACAAGCCATCTTCAATCGCCTTTGGCGTCACCGAGCCGCCATCAGCAAGGGAAGCCTCGAAGATGAGGTGGGCCTCTTCAGGATGAATGGTGAGGGTATACAGTCGTCCATACAGTTCCTCTCTGCGGTCGGCCAGCAGGTCACTTCTGTCTAAATACTGAATTTCTTGCGGTGGTAACGTTCTGATAAAATTGCTGTGTACGGGTATTTCAAACGCACGCAGTGCGCAAAGCAGAGGAAGGGTATGGGTTATAGCAACATGGCCGTTTCCAAGATAGCGTTCATAAATACTAGTATAAATATCCTCCTGCCGTACCTTACTGAGAGGCCCACCGCGCTTTTTCCAGGCAGTGAGTCGAAAGTGCGAGGTGATCAGGCTATGTGCATGTTGTCTCTTAAGGGCTAATAAATCATCATGGCTAGGATCTTCATAAAAGCTAGCATTTTGCAACTTGTAGGCATCAAAATGCTGCTTGATAATCTCCATATATGCTCGTTCCGCTTGTAGAAACACCATTTCATCGCGCCACAATTCGAGGTAGCTAAAATACTCCTCCCCATGCTCTGAATCGTCTTGTGAACTCAGCAGACGCTTGATTTGCTGAGGTTCTGCCCGTGAAAGCAACAAACATTGTGCCTGTAATGGTGGATTGCTGTTCCATTGATCGCAAAAAGCGATAACTTCCTCTTCAGCAAGATGGCAGTTATCAAGAATATAAAGAGTGTTTTCACGACGCGGTGCATGCATCACTTCGTACCAGTGTTGACCATCGCCCTTTTCGGCAGTACCTGCATCTTTATACGCTATACGATAGTGATGCAAACGTTGCAATTCCTTGGCAAAGGCAAGGGCAAACACAGTCTTTCCCGAGGCTGCCAGCCCCACTAAGACCGCTCTCCGTTTCGCATGGAGATAGTGCTCCACCTTTTCAGTATAGTCGAGCGAAAGATACACAAGCTTGTTGGCGAAATCGCTTTCTGTGGGGAAACGATGTGGTATCTTGCCGCTACCGACAAAATACTCAGTGAAATAGGCCATTGAGTCAGCACTTACACGCGTAATATCTATCGGGACAGCCTCATCAGAAGCTACTATTCGTGACTGCTGCACATCCTGAATGAGTTTTCGTACGCTTTGAACAATATCGAGAAAGGCATCATCATGGTGGCCCCAACGTGTAACCGCTTTTGCGTCTTCAGGGAGAGCCTTAAATGAGGCTAACGGTGTATCGCCCCAATCGCAAGGGCGTAAGATGACGGGAATCACGGGTATTCCTGCCGTATGCCGCTTTTGCAAGGCCAGCCTCATATCGCGGTTGTAGCAATCATCCGAGCTGAGGAAATCGGAACTCACTAGGAGAAGAATAAGGTCCGCAGACGTCATCATGCGTGCGATTTCAAGATCGGCCTCGGCACCTGGCAATACCTCCTGGCTATGATGAAACGAGATGATACTCTGCCTGAGTAAGCCACTAAACTGCTTGTATAGCCCCTGAAAAAGTTCCTCATCCTCTCTCGTCTTGGCATATGAACAGAATATGTTCACCATTTTAGGAGAAACGCCCGTCATCGTCACGACTCCTCTTATTTCACCCTATGAGCTAGCCTTAAGTACAGGTAATACATAAATTGTACCATACGCACGTACCTAAAGAAGCAACAGAAGACACGCCCCTGAGCAAATGCCCAGGGGTGTGTCTTCTGTTACCTCTCTGTGTTTACTCCTTTACATCGCGCTTCCACATCAGAACAATGGCAAGCACGGCAAAGATAACGGCATACACGAGCGAGACAACCAGCGTGTGTGTGCCATCAACCTGCACAAAAGGTTGTGCGCCAATCGTCAAGACGCGGCCACTCAGTAGCGATGCAGGCATCACATTCAGGTTTGGCCCCAGCAAGTAGCCAGTCACATTGAGCCAGAAGTCATTATGCGTGAGCCGATTTGCCAGCAGCAGGAAGATGGTCCCGAAGTTGTCGGCGGGAAACCAAGCAAGTGAGACGCTTAGCGCAAAAGCCAACGAACGCCCCAGCACAGACATCGCGCTTGCCATTAAGATGGTCACACCCATGCTCACTAGGACGGTCATCATAAAGACCCTTGTATCAGACCAAAAAGAGGCATCGAGGGCTTTTAGTGAGTCAAAATTGCCCGCGATCAGAAACACCGTTGCATACAGGAAAAGCAAGCTGATCACTAGCGAAAGGGCAAAAACGATCAAAGCAATAATCGTCACAGCCAGCACCTTCGCCGAGAGCAGTTGGATGCGCCCCACACCTCGTGCCAGCAGCACGCGAATAGTGCCAAACTGATACTCCATGCCGATGATGCGCGCCGTCAATACCAGCAGGAAAAAGCCGATGAAGATGCGTATAATGTCCAGTGTGCTCTCCATCCGATTAGAGAAGAACGCACCTGGAGCAGTATTCAGGCTGTCCTTGATGCCGGTGATTGTCAGAGTGAGCACAAACGGGAGGGCAGTCGCACCGATCAATAACAGCAGCATAATCCAGGTGGTCCATTGGCGCGAAATTTTGAAAAGTTCGCCGCCCAGAATGCCGGAAAAGCTCGGGGTGGCTTCATGCAGAGCGATATGCTCATCTGTGACTGGAGTTGGATGCGATGTAACGCTTGTACTCATTGGACCTCTCCTGTGCCAGCATTCGTCAGGCTCAGGAAGACTTGTTCCAGGTCCTGCGTTGGTTGTGTAATCGTATCGAGAATAAAACCTGCATTGATCAGGGATAGATTGAGGCTGCGTCCACTGCCATCGGGCGAGAGCGTCACAATAGTATCGTTCCCGTCCAGACGAGCAGCTCTGCCCCAGGTCTGTTTTTGGATAAACGCGAGTGCTTCCTCGGTTCGTTCCACCTTTACCGCGAACTCGCCGTGCCCGCTGGTGAGTTCTTCGATGGTCGATTCTTTCACCAGCTTGCCAAGATTGACGATAGCAACACGAGTGCAGATTTGCTGGACTTCGGTGAGGATGTGACTGGAGATGAACACCGTTTTGCCCTCAGCAGTCAGGCGATGCATAAGATCGCGCATCTCAACAATGCCCGCTGGATCAAGACCATTGGCAGGCTCATCGAGCAGCAACACCTCTGGGTCTTGTAAAAGAGCCATCGCCACACCCAGGCGTTGTTTCATGCCCAGTGAGTAGGTGCGTACGCGATCTTTCTGGCGCGAACTGAGACTGACGAGTTCCAGTACCGCATCAATGCGCTTCTCTGGCACACCACCGAGCACAGCACCGACAGCACGCAGGTTATCACGCCCCGACATATACAGGTAGAGGGCGGGCGTCTCGATTAACGCTCCCACACGCGGCAACACACGATTACGATGGGTAGCGATATCCTGCCCTAAAATTTCGACGCTCCCAGTGGTGGGAGCAATCAACCCCAACGCCATACGGATAGTAGTTGTCTTTCCCGCTCCATTGGGGCCAAGAAAGCCAAAAATGTCGCCACGATACACGGCAAGATTCAAATTATCTACCGCTAACCGTTTCCCATAGCGTTTCGCGAGATTATGTGTACGTAATACCACTTCGCCGCTGCGTACCGATGGTGCGTCAACGTCCGAAATAGCCAATGTTGTATCTGCCATACGATTTCCATTTCTGCATTTTTTGTTGTATCTTCAGTTAATTTCATTATAACCTATCAACAAGACACCGCAGGGCTTTTTTTTGTGACATTTCTCTACGACGTTGTTATAGTTGATTATAACTTGCCCCCTAAATGCCGTGTTAATAAATATATTTTTTACGCTATTATCTAATTCATATAAGTCATATATTATGTAACATTTGTCTATAGACACTATTCAAGGACCTATCTTTATGGACCACCGCACAAGCAACGTGCCTGATAAAGGCAATCACCATACACCTACTACTGACAACGCCATACAGAGCGACGAAGAACTCGTTGTGCGTTGCAAAAATGAATTTCCGCTTGCCTCACAAAGCTTCGAGGCATTGGTACAACGCCATTGGAAGCGTGTCTATAGTGTCGTCTATAAGTTCGTCAACAATAGAGAGGACGCGGAAGACATCACCCAAGAAGTATTTATCAAAATATATTTCAATCTTCTTTCTTTTCAGCAACGCTCGTCGTTTTCATCCTGGTCCTATCGGATCGCAGTCACCAGCACACTGGATGCACTGGATGATATCAAAAAGCGTCACCGCACCTTTTCTTCGCTCCAGTTCTCTGATCCTGAAATAGAACGCAACGACTCCACACAACTCCACCTGACCATGATTGGGCCTGAAGAGCACATTATTCAGAAAGAACTGCGCGAAACCATTAACACGGTCTTTAAATCGCTTCATAGTGAGAAGGCGCGTATCCTGACCATGCGTGATGTAGAGCAGCTCAGCTACAACGAAATCGCCACCAAGCTCACGATGAAGCAAAGTACAGTGAAAATGCGCATTCATCGCGCTCGCAGCAACTTTCAGGAAATGTATCGCGGGTATGAGGAGAAGAAACAAGAAGAGCTTTAGATCGGTAATTGTGTGATCTGTTGCTGCACACTGACAGCTTTGGGATGATCGGGTCCGAGAGCTTTTTCCAGGATGATGTACGCTTGTTGATACAGCAATTTTGCCTCGCTGAAGCGTTCTTGCAGCAGATAGAGCTTCGCCAAACCGCTTTGGGCATAGGCAACATCAGGGTCTTCTGGCCCCTGCGTACACTTCCAAAGTGAGATGGCGCGCAGGTACATGTGCTCTGCGTCATGATATTTCCCCTGCTGGCGATAGACCGCGGCCATATTTAGAATATCAACTCCTACTCGTGGGTGCTCTGCCCCCAGCATCTGCTCATGAAGCGTGAGAGCACGTTGGAAGAACTGCTCAGACAAGTTATAGTTGTCCTGCTGCCAATATAGATATCCCAGTTCCCCCAGGCTCTCTGCCAGCTTGGAAGGTCCTATCCCCACTATCCCCATCATCTGCTCACGAATAGATAACGCCTGTTGATAATACTCCTCTGCTAGCGCAAACTGTTTGAGATCAACGTAAATCATACCTAGATTATGAAGGCTTTGGGCAATTTCGGGATGGCTCGGTTCCAACAATTTTTTTCGCAGAGCTAACGCACGCTGAAAATAGGTTTCAGCAAGAGTGGGTTTGCCAAGATGAAAATACAGCTCGCCCCAACTGTTCAGCAAGAGTGCAATTTCAAGCTGTTCTTCTTCATAGCGTTGCTCTAGAATGCTGAGCGCGTGTTGATAGAAGCGTTCAACAGACGTGTAGCGTGCGCGTTGCCGTAAGTAGCCACCTACTCGATGCAACAATTGTGCGGCTTCACGAAACACCATCTGCCCTTGCTCGATAAGCTCAATCGCGGCAAAAGCCTGTGGGAGCAAGTGCTCACACAGCGACCACGTTTCAAATGAGCCATCAGGAAAAACTTTGTTGAGAACACGCACCGTATACTCAGCCCACAGGCGTTGCGTTTCAGTATCACATTGAGCGCGTAACACCAATTGCACGAGACGATGAATGGAGAGCATATTCGTTTCTGCGTTGCGCCTCACCAATGAGAAGGCTCGCAGGTCTTTGATAGCACGATCAAATTGTACGGGCTCAGTTGCGAATGAGGGTGAAAGCGGCCCTGGAACCAGGGCAGTAGCGGTAATAACTTCTTGCGGAATAGCGTCAGGAGCGAGGAAAGCCAGAAAGTGCAAAAGTTCTATAGCAGCGGGGTTGACCCGTTGAATTTTTTCCAGGGCGAGCAACCATGTCGATGCTACTGACGTGGGATGATTGCCGATAATTTCTCCGCGTCGTTGAAGAAACACCTCTCGTTGATCCCTGTAAAGACTGAGCCAATGCGCCAAACTGCAAGCCGTCTCCTCAATATAGGCACCAGCTTGATCGAGTGCCAGGGGCAAACCACCGAGAGTTTGTGAGATTTGTCCGGCGAGCTGAAGTGATTCTTCTACAACGTCTGTTTGCGAAGCATGCAGGGGGATAAGCTTGGCACGCCGCAGCAGAAAGAAAGCTCCTTCATCTAGCGTCATCGCCTGCATCTCAATCGCCTGTGCGATGACACCCGTTGCTTGTGAGTGTGTCGTCAACAAAATGTGTCCACGAGCAGGCGAAGGCAGAAAACCGTCAAGTATGTGCAAATCATCTACATTATCAAAAATCAGGAGCCAGCGTGTCAAAGACGAAAACCATTGCTTGACCGCTTGTATAACCTTCTGCTGATCTTGCTCTTGCTGTTCGGGCAAATTGAACAGCGGAGCAAGGGCGGCAAAATCAGCTTCGAGCACCTCGCGTGAATAGGCCTGCACCCAAACCACAATCTGATATTCGTGGCGATAGCGATAGGCATATTCAAGAGCTGTCTGTGTTTTGCCCACGCCTCCCAAGCCACTTAACGCTAAAGGTAGCCCTGGCGTAGCTTTGGTGGCGTACATACTGTATAACTGTGCTAAAATGGCTTCGCGTGCAGTGAAAAAGAGATTCTGGCGATAAGGGACGCTCCAAAAAGGAATATCACCGTTACGCACAATACCTAACGTGCGCGCCTTCTTGCCAAAGAGCACTTCGAGTTGCTGACGATAATAGGGTGCGGGCACTGTGATACCACGCTCCCATTTACCAACCATCTTGGTATCCGGCGCACCAATCTGAGCCGCCACATATTCCTGTGTCCAATGCCGCCGCTCACGCTCATTGCTCAACAACTCATTTGCAAGAGCCTTCTTCGCCATTTTCTCCCTCCGCTGATAGTCTCTGTATGTCTTGACTCCTTTTCTGGCTAGCAGTTCATCCCCCCCTTATATAACGCCCCCTTAAGTGATGTAAAGCGATGGAGCTATATGTATGCACATAAAGACGATAAGCTCGGCAAAAAGTCACTCTCTATAAAATATAATCCATAGATGCAAGCACGCTAGACACATAGCACCGAGTAATCATAAAGCAAACAATGTTGTAGGGTCAAAAACGCTGTACGCTTTATCATTTGCTGTGATACTACGTCTATATATAAAAGGGGGGAATTGTATAGGAATTACAACAAAATGTGGGCTTTTAGCGTTACGTGTATATGTAAAAATAAAGGGGATATATGACCTACTTCATTTGTATAGGATGTCGCTGTAGTAATTCTTCTTTTATGAAGCTCGGCTTTACTACCTGAAACGCGCCTCTGATTAAAGGAGAGCAAATTATGGCAGGCGAGAACTTACACGATCTAAAAGCTCTGTTGAACGATGCAGAGATAATCAATGCATTACGCACAGACGAAAATTCTGTACATTGGCACGTGTGTATTGCGTATCTTAAAATGTTTGTTGGAAATCGTTTTCCCTCTTTTTCCCACGAGACGATAGAAGATGCAGCTCAAGAAGCTATAATCCTTATCTATCGTAACTTCCCTACCTTTCGGCGCGACAGCAAATTTACTACCTGGATATCTGCTATCGCATTTCATCATGCGATAGACATACTACGCAAACAGAAAGGCAAGAATACTTGGGAAACGCAAGTATATGACAACCAGGATGAAGACAAAGATGTTCTTAGCCTGATTGCATCAAAAGAGGACCCGGTAAAATATGTCTTGCATCAAGAACGTATGCAAGAGTTTAGGGTAGCCGTTGAAGAATTTCTCCGCAAGCGCCGCAAATCAACGAGAGACAGAGCAATTCTTGCTAAGATTTTTCAGGGCCATAGCTATCAGCAAATCGCAGATGAACATGGTGTAGACGTTTCAGTAGTCGGTGCTGTTTACTACTCGCTGCGTAAATTCATGAAAGAGCAATCCAGTGGAGGAATGCCCAACAAGTAACGTTCTCACTCAGAATATTGGAGCCATTCATAGAGATTTTTGACGACTAGCTGACAGCTTTCACAGGAACGTACATGATCGGCAAATTGAGGAAAGCGGCTATCTGCCGCTGCTACTCCTTGTTGCTCTAATGTCTCAACATAGGCAGGGATGTCTTGCTTCAGGGTAGTATGCATGATTGCAGTAAGTTTTGTCAACAGGCCAAGAGCGGGTTCTTCAGGTTCGCCGTGCTCTTTGCTATATGCAACCACTTCACGTAAGTAGTGTTCCAACACAGTCTGACAGGCTATACAACTAGCCAAGTGATCCCACACGTCCTGCTGGAAAGAGTCCTGTTGCTCATCCAGAATCATAGCCACTAATTGCTTAACAACATGAGGGGGATTTATTAACTCCTCGGTAATATACTCGGGGAATACTGCTGTATATTTCATGTTTCTTCTCCGTTAGAAAACAAAATGGTTCATTTCACCACAATTTGTCATTTCTACACTAAAGAACACACAATGTTTTTTATTTCTACTGAGTAACTACGTCACAATACAAATGATACTCTAACAATTCATGTAGTGCTTCTGGGGTTAACGTTTCAATCCTGATACACTGAACACCTAGTACCTCATTCTTATTTCTTATCTAATTAGACGCAGAATCATGGCTTACGCTTGACGGATTTTCATAACACGTGTATAACATCTGTATAGCATTTGTCATGATTCATATCGCGCAGGTTCCTGTAGGTCGTGACGACACACACAAATGGTAACACTCTTAGGGAAGTGTATAATGAATCATGAGGAACCATCTACTAAGAAACATTTCGGGGCAACACTCCGTTTCGAACGGGAAAGACGGAATTGGTCACAAAAGGAAATGGCCGATAAAATAGAGACCAATCAAGTGACAGTTAGTCGCTGGGAGCAAGGCGTCTCTACACCGGGTCCCTATTTTCGGCAGAAACTTGCGAATTTGTTCGGAAAGTCATTTGAAGCTCTTGGCGTAGTTGAAGAGGCTACGACTAAAGAGAAACTGCCATTGTGGAACGTCCCTTATCATCGCAATCAGTTTTTCACAGGCAGGGAAGAGGTACTCTCTTCTTTACATGACCACTTTCAGGGCAATGAAGCAAGAGCACTAACACAGATACAAGCCATCAGCGGTCTTGGTGGCATCGGGAAAACCCAAATCGCGCTTGAGTACGCCTATCGTTACCATCGTCACTATCCGGCAACACTGTGGTTTACGGCGTCTTCTTATGAGTCACTCAACAATGATATGAATCAGTTCGCAACACTGCTCAATTTAGTAGTGCAGAAAGACTCAACCAGACATATCGTTTTTGCAGCTATCAAACGCTGGCTCGCAGCCAATGACCACTGGCTTCTTATCCTGGACAATGTGACCGATCTTAAACTGATTCGCGATTTTCTACCTACGCAAGGTACAGGCAGTATTCTCATTACAACGCGTCAACAAGCATTGGGCTCGTTTGCCCAAAATATTGCGGTGGAAAAAATGGTAGTTGATGAAGGCATAACGTTTTTGTTGCGACGCACACAGGTATTTAGGTCTCCTGCACCGGAGATACTTTCTGAACATGAGGGACGAACCTTGGCAGCTGAGATCGTGCGTGAGCTAGACGGTCTGCCATTGGCACTCGACCAGGCAGCAGCCTATATTGAAGAGACCAGGTGTGGCTTCTCCGCCTACCTGGAGCTTTATCGTACCCATCGCAGAGAACTGCTGCTGCACAGAGGCAGATCACCCATGGAACACCCCGACTCTGTTACCGCAACATGGTCTGTCTCCTTTAAGCAAATACGACAAGAGAGCCCTGCCGCCGCCGAATTGCTCCGCTTGCTAGTATTCTTCAACGCCGAAGATATTCCAGAAGAGGTCATCCTCGATGGCTATGCTGAGTTAGGTACCACACTAAAGCCAGTGGTCAGCAATCCGCTAGCGATGAACGCAACCATTGAGTTATTATTGCAGTACTCATTATTGCGTCGCACACCAGAAAAAAAGACCCTCAGCATTCATCCCCTCGTGCAGGCAGTGTTCAGAGACGAGATGAATGGCACGGAACAACGCCTGTGGGCGAAACGCACCCTACAAATCCTCAACAAGGCATTCCCCGATGTGACCCTGACACCGGACAATTTGCAGCAGTGCCAACGACTCATTTCGCATGTACAAACAAGCGCGACCGCTATTACCTTGTATGCTCTTTTCGAACCAGAAGCTGCCCGCTTGCTCCACCGCGCAGCAAACTACCTGATTGTGCGTGCGTACTATGAGCAAGCAGAAAAGCTGCTTAAGGATGCGTTAACTATACTTGAGCACATTTTCCGACCAACTCATCCAGACTTTGCCGCGATCATGAATGATCTCGGGATGCTCTATATCACCCAGGGGAGGTATCAACAAGCTGCACAATATTTGCAGAAAGCATTAGAGATTCGCCTACACAATCCTGGACTCGATCATCCCGATACTGCAACCAGCCTGCATAATCTCGCTATTCTCTCCTTTGCGCAAGGAAAATATGCAGACGCAGAACGCTATCACCGACAAGCCCTAGAAATTCGACAAAAAGCTCTTCCGCCCAATGTCCTTGACCGGGCAAAAGGCCTGAGTAGCTTCGCAGAATTATTAACGGCACAAGGGAAGTATGAAGACGCTGAAAAGCTCTATGAAGAAGCTCTAAGCATTCAGAAGCAGATGCTAAAACCAGACCATCTTGACCTGGCCAGGACGCTCAATAACCGAGCATTGCTGCACCGCTTCAAAGGCGAATACGCGAAAGCTGAAACGCTCTATATACAAATCCTGGATACTCAAATGAGTGTATTAGGTGACAACCACCCCGAAGTGGCTCAAACCTACTACAATCAAGCCCGTTTGTATCGCGCACAAGGGAGATATCCACAAGCTGAGGAATTATATCAAAAAGCTCGTGCTATTCGTGAGGAAGTCTTTGGACTAAGCCATCCACAAGTGGCACAAAGCTATTATGGTCTGGCAAAACTCTACAATTCACAAGGGGACTACCAACTAGCCGAGGAGTATTGCCAAAGAGCATTGAACATCCAGGAACAACTGCTAGGGAGCGATCATCCCGATGTTGCGAATACGCTTGGTATCTTGGGAAAAATATACGTTGCACAACACAGATTTGAGGAAGCGTCTACCGCAAATGATCGGGCGTTAGCAATTCGTGAGAGAATATCGGACTCCGATCATCCACATATTGCACTTATTAGCAATAATTTGGCCGAGATACTGCAAACACAAGGCAAGTTACATGAAGCGAGACTCTGCGCAGAGAGAGCATTGGAAATTCACAAAAAGGCACTTGGCCCTACTCATTCCTATGTGGCCTATAGCTTGAACAGGTTAGGCGAAAATTACTTTTTGGAGCAAGACTATGTTCAGGCCGAGCACTACTTCACGCAGGCACTCTCCTTACGAAAGGAGTGTCTCGGTCCTGTGCATCCACGTGTTGCTAGCAGCTCTCAAAATTTAGCTCGCTTCTACGTTGCTCTTGGTCGTTATGAAGAAGCCGAACGATTGTACAATGAGGCACTCACTATACGCGCAAATGCCTCGAAACAAGATTATCCCGCACTCATCACTACCTTAGAATTGTATGCTTCCCTTCTCCATACCATAGGAAGAGAAAAACAAGCTCAAGAGTTTGAAGAGCGCATCGCGACAATTAACGCAAAACCCACCAAACCACAGTTATGACCCGGAAATGAGAGAGATTCACACTGATTGCCTGGTCTCTATTTATTTTCCTTCGCAACCCTTACCTTTGTTCTTAGCATAATTTTGTATGATTTGAGTAGTAGGAATGAAAAAGATTGTTATTATTGGCTCTCCGGGAGCCGGAAAATCGACCTTGGCACAAAAACTGGGTCGTGAACTCAATATTGAAGTCTTCCACCTGGACCGCTATTTCTGGAGACCAGGTTGGAAAGAGTATTCCCGACAGGAGCGTATCAAGATTGAGCAACAACATATCCTTACGAACCCCCAATGGATCGTTGAAGGCAGCTATTTCGGCTCCTCAGATAACCGTCTGCATGCAGCCGATACCATTATTTTCCTTGATACACCTTGTCTTCAGTGTCTCTACCGTGTAATCACACGACACATTAAGTGGCATGGATGCACACGCTCCGACCTCCCTGACGAATGTACAGATAGGCTTGATGTGCTTCGGGTTGCAAAAATTCTCTATTTCCCATATAAGTATCGGAAATGGATACTAACCAAGGGCAAAGAACTCGAACAACAGGCAAAAAATACATCATCCGAAAAAAATTTCTTTATACTTACATCGAGTAAACAATCACAAGAGTTTCTCGACAACCTGAAGTCGGCTGTATCCGAAGCAGAACCTACATCTGCTCAACAAACTCTGACATACGCAAACACATACTAAATATCACATCCAGTAAACATAAAGTATCCTAAAATTTTTGCGTAAACAGTTACGTTACCACGCGAAATTTTAGGATACCCGTTATATCTGTCTCTCTCCATTTTTTGCCGCTCCCCTAACAACGTCTAATATACTACTACTCGTGTATTGCCTTCTCACATTATTGTCTTCTGCATATAAGAATATCAGAACAAATGCACCAACATTCGCCATAATCATGTTATTAAGCATATGAGCGGTGACGCATCTTGATTGCTTAGCAGCAATTGTTTTTGTTTTATTCTTGTATTATGAAGGCAAAAGTACGATGAAAAAGATTGTGATTATTGGCTGCCCGGGAGCCGGAAAATCGACGTTGGCACAAAAGCTAGGCTCTGTCCTCAATATTCATGTCTACCACCTCGACTACTACTTCTGGCAAAAAGGCTGGAAAGAGCGGTCCAAAGAAGCTAGAATTGAGATTGAACGACAGCAAATCCTTGCCAGACATCAATGGCTCATCGAAGGATGTTACCTCAGTACCTCAGAAAGTCGTCTTCGTGAGGCAGATACTATTATCCTACTAGATACACCACCTTTACTTTGTGCTTTGCGAGCATTGAAACGGTCTATCTCGTTGTATGGTTGTACACGACCAGATTTACCTCCGGGTTGTACCGAGCGCTTCAGTCTAGCTTTCATTAAGAAAATTCTGTTTTTCCCCTATCATGAGCGTCAACAGCTCTTAACAAAAATTGCGGAAATTGAGACTCATCAAGTAGAGGAGCCCAATCAAAAGACAATTATCAGGTTGCAATCGAGGAAACAAGTGGAAAACTTTTTACGCTTACAAGCTAATGAGCAACAAGAAGAATACACACCTACAAATCACAAGCTTGTGTGTTAAATGTTACACAAGACCAAATGAGGGGCAATATGATTATAGCTGATAAATGCGGCGCGCATTCTCGGACCAGAACTTCCGCTGCGCAGAGGTAGACAGATGAGCGGTCAGGACATCAACCGTTTCGACCCAACGCTGATAGGATGATGCCAGCAGCATAACAGGCCAATCACCGCCAAACATGACGCGGTCCTCCCCAAAAGCATTGAGAACATGTTGTACATAGGGGGCAATATCCTCTCTTGTCCACTGTTGATGATCGGCCTCCGTCACCATGCCACTAATCTTGCAAGCAACATTGGGCAAGCTCGCGAGTTCTTGCATATGCGCTCTCCAGGGATCGAGAGCATGCTGGCGTATGTCAGGTTTGCCGACATGGTCAAGCACAAAACGCGTGTCAGGGCATCGTCGGACCAGCTCAATCACATCGGGGAGTTGTGGGTGAATAATACAAATATCAAATGAGAGATCATAGTCAGCAAGCAGTTGTATGTCGCGCACAAAGGCTGGCTGCAAACAAAAACCCGCCATCGTCTCATCCTGAAGATTACGGCGCACCCCTTTAATGCGCCCATCTAGTGCTCGCAATGCCTCCAAATAAGCGCGAAGCGCGGTGCCTTCCCCAATCGGTGCTGCCGCAACAATACCCTGTATACGTGGGCTGCGCGAGTTCTGTTGTGCTTGCTGCGCCACCGCGCGTGCTTCATGCAACATCTCTTCAGGAATGACATTCACCTCAACATAGATGATAGCTTCTATGGGCAGACCCATCGTTTGCTCTTGATAATCTTGTATCGTATAGGGACGACGAAGCAGCGGTATCTCATCTAGCCATGGCATATGTAAACGCGTAGGGTCCCAAAGATGGACGTGAGTATCAACGATTGGCAATGCAGGCATGGCAACATCGTCCTTTCCTCTCGAGTATGCTATATCCGCTCAAGTTCTGCCCATAACTCGGCAGGCACAGGATAATCGGCCAGCGTTATGGTTTCAGCGAGCCGTTGTGGATGACTGATACCGATAATAGTTGAGGCGATACGTGGATCGCGTAGAGAGAACTGTAAAGCGGTCGCAGCCAAAGGCACCTGATAGCGATTGCACAGTGCCTCCAATCGATAAGCGCGATCCAGCAATTGCTGGGGAGCATCACTATACATATAGCGTGGATAGACGGAAGGCCCTTTCGCTAGAATGCCACTGCCATATGGTGCGGCATTCACCGCAGCGACACCATGCTGCTGACACACATCCCAGAAAGAAGCGGCTTCGTTATTGAGCAGGGTATAACGGTTATGTGAGATCGCCACCTCAAAAAGATCGGTTTCCACGAAGCGTTTCATCAGGTCGATAGGTCCACCAGCTACCCCAAGGTGAGCAATGAGCCCTTCGGCTTGGCATCGTTGCAGCACCTCAACGGGTCCACCAAGGGCCATAGCTTGCTCAAAGCTAATATGTTCGGGGTCATGGAGATAGAGCAATGGCAGTTGCGCTAAACCGAGTAGCCGTAAACTGCGTTCAATGCTATGGCGCATCTGCTCCCCACTGAACTCGCCTGTGTGCAAATCGCGATCAGCCTTGCTTGCCAACACAAAGCCTGGGGGCACTCCACCCAATTCACGCAGCACAAGACCTAGGCGACGTTCGCTCTCGCCATCACCATAAGAAGCTGCGGTATCCACGAAATTAATAGGGCCAGCAAAGATGGCGCGAATGGTGGCCAGTGCCTGCTCTTCATTGACGGAATAGGCAAATGTCTCTGGCATATCACCTAATGGGGCACAACCGATACACAGAGGGGAGACCTGTAGTCCAGTCTTGCCCAATGCACGCAGCGAAAATGGTGCTTCTGTCATCATAACTCCTCAGTAGGGATGCCTCTGGTGGGCATCCAATTAGACATCCAACGTGGGCATTCAATGTAGACATCCAATATCGGCATCCTTTGCGTTTATTTCGCGGTCCAGCCGCCATCAATCACAAGGGTAGAGCCAGTCACGAAGGCAGCTTCATCAGAGGCAAGATACAGGGCGGCGTGAGCAATTTCGTCAGGCCGTCCCATGCGTCCAAGCGGTTGGCGCGCATGCAATTGTTGGCGCACCTCATCCTCGCGCCCGGCGAAACTGCGTGCTAAGTACCCCTCTACAAAGGGTGTGTGGACAGTTCCTGGACAAATGGCGTTACAGCGAATACCCTTCGTCACAAAGTCGATAGCAATTGAGCGGGTCATACTGATCACGGCACCCTTACTAGCACTATAGGGGAAACGTTGCTCAAGCCCAATCATGCCCGCAACAGAAGCCATATTGACCAGCACGCCCCCAGGTGGATTCTGCGCCAGCATTTGCATCACGCCATACTTGGCACAGAGGAAGACACCCTTCGCATTCACCCCCATTACGCGATCCCAATCATCTGCACTTGTCTCCAAAACAGTTCCCACATGGCTGACACCCGCATTATTGACCAGGATGTCAAAGTGTCCGTAATCCTGTGAAATAGCGGCGAAGGTGGTACGAATCTGCTCCTCGTCTCGCACGTCAAGCTGCAAAGCCTGCGCCTTGCCATCTTGTGTATGTATCTCCGTGGCAACCTGCGTAGCTGCCTCTATCTGAATGTCCGCAACGAGCACAAACGCTCCTTGTTTGGCATAGAGTAGCGCGATTTCGCGCCCAATGCCAGAGCCTGCTCCCGTCACCAGCGCAACTTTGTTATCCAGTCGCAACATCATTGGTCTCCTTTTGTCGCTTGCAAAAACTATACCTGCTATCTTTTCACATCAAAGCTATTTTATCTTAGGATTGCCACACGGTGCCAGCCGGAAACGTATGTGTCACAAAGGTTTCGGGGTACATTTCAATACTATAGCCCGGAGCAGTCGGTGGCATATAGTGTCCATTGCGAATGACCACTGGATAGAGAAAGTACTCGTGCAGGTGGTCGACATATTCGACGACACGATCTTGCAACGAGGCACTGACCGCAATGTAATCGAAGATCGAGAGATGCTGCACATATTCGCAGAGGCCAACACCACCTGCATGCGGGCACACCGGCACGCCAAATTTCGCGGCCATCAGCAGGATAGCCAGCACTTCGTTGACTCCACCCACGCGGCAAGCATCAACCTGGCAAAAGCCGATAGCATTGGCTTGCAGTAGTTGCTTGAAAATAATGCGATTTTGTACATGCTCACCCGTTGCCACGCGGATTGGCGCGATAGCTCGTGCAATGGTGGCATGACCAAGCACATCATCAGGGCTTGTAGGTTCCTCGATCCACCAGGGATTGACGCCAGCAAGCCTACGCATATTGGTAATCGCCTCGTCCACGTTCCAAAACTGGTTAGCATCAAGCATCAATTTGCAGTCAGGGCCAATCTCATTACGCATCAAACGAGCCCTCCGCACATCATCTTCAATATCCGCACCCACTTTGACTTTGAAATGGGTCCACCCTTGCGTAACCGCCTCGCGACAGAGTTGGCGCAGCTTCTCATCAGAGTATCCCATCCAGCCCGCGGAAGTGGTGTATGCAGGGTAGCCATATTGTAGCATCTCGGCTTTCCGTTCGTCTTTGCTGGCCGCATGTTGACGTAACAGGGCCAATGCTTCGGCGGGAGTGAGTGCGTCTACGATATAACGAAAATCAATGCAACTCACCAACTGCTCTGGCGTCATGTCGACCAGCAGTTCCCACAGCGGCTTGCCCTCAACTTTGGCGTAGAGGTCCCACACGGCATTCACAAGCGCGCCGGTTGCAAGATGGATTGCACCCTTTTCGGGGCCAATCCAGCGCAACTGACTATCCCCGGTAATATGTCGCCAGAACGCCCCCATATTCGCAGTGAACGACTCCAAGGTGCGCCCAATCACCAGCGGAGCTAATGCCTGGATAGCCGCGATACACACCTCGTTACCACGCCCTATTGTGAAGGTCAGGCCATGCCCGGCGAAACCATCGGGGCTATCTGTGTAGAGAATGACGTAGGCTGCTGAATAATCAGGATCATGGTTCATGGCGTCAGAACCATCCAGCGTGCGCGAAGTGGGAAAGCGGACATCATGCGTCTCGACGTGTGTAATCGTAATAGGCATTATTGCTCCTTCCTCTGTTCAGGGATCACATCAATGAGCAAACGGCGTCGTACCTCCTGGCGGTAGGCCGCAAACACTGATTCTATATGGGCTTTTACCGCTTGAGCCGAGTCTTCAGGTTGTCCAGCTTTGATGGCGGCAAAGACGACCTCGTGCTGCTCAGCGGATGAGAGCAAGGAGCCGGGGGCACCACCCGTCATAATCTTGATAGCCCAACGCTGCAAGTTGAGGATACTAGAAATCGTCTCGACCAGAAAGGGATTATGGGTAGCCTGCGCAATGGAGAGGTGAAAGGCATCATCAGTTGCGAGAAATAGCTCTACTTCGTCTGCATGTGCATGTGCGCGGTTCCTGGCAACGATTTTTTCCAACTCGCGCAGTTCTGCCAGCGTAATATGTTCCGCGGCCAAGCGGGTGGTGAGCATTTCTTGCATGCAGCGAAAATCAAAAAGGGCCTGGATATGTTCAGGGTCAACGGTCATGGAAAGGTTGATCGCGGGCCTGGCAATCAGAGGCGATTGTCCCGCGACGTAAATGCCCACACCCTTGCGAGCCGCAATCAATCCTGTAGCAGTCAGGAATTTGACAGCTTCACGTACAATACTGCGGCTGACCCCCAATTGGTCGCCTAACCGTTGTTCGGTGGGCAAGCGATCCCCCGGTTTCAACCTCGCAGCACTGATAAATTCCACAATCTTCTCAGCCACAATCTCATATTGAGGACGATAAGTGGAGATACCAGTTTCCTCATTGGACACTTTTACTTCGTTCTTCACATACTCTCCTGTTGCTATACAACCGAATGCGCCACGCGTTGAGCGTGAAATAAGTATATCACAACAATGATGTGATGATGAAATGAGTCATACACTTACGAAAATATTCTTGCGAAGAGTATAGCATACATTTTTCTATTTGCAAAGATTGTTCTACCCTCTCTTTTTCTTGATGAAGCTTGCGAGAGTTTGATAGAGCGTGTTTTGCCCTTGACAAAGCTTCTATTGTAATGTTATAACCTCTTCATGCTTATCTTTCTGCTTCAACAAGAGAAGTTTTGTACAGAAAGAGGAATGAGCCTCTTCCATTTTATTTAGAAATGTATCATATACATTTTAGTACATCTAGCAAGCAGCACAACGAGCGTGCTGGATAGGAGCAGATGGCATGAAGTCATCTACACATCTACCAGTGGTGCAATTGCAAGGTATCTTGAAACGATTCTCTGATATCCTAGATAGCTTGCGTGTTGCTCTTACCTTCCACCTTTCCCTTGCCCAATACAAGTTCCGCGAACACAAACGTACGATTCGCCTTTTTCTTGCCTAAAGAAGAAACACGTAAAGCGTTCGGCAGATATCTCTATAGCGGATATCTCTCTACAGTTTGCGCATTGGAATCCGACACACGGAGGGAGAAAACCATGACATCGAAGTTTGCAAATCTTCTACGCATGCTGGGTGTGCTCGTCGTCGTCGCAACCATCCTGGCGGCGTGCGGCGGTACCGCAGCAGGTACGCCCTCGGGCACCCCATCGACATCAGGAAGTACGCTCGCACCAGGGGCGAACTTCAAGCTTGGCGTTTCACTGAGCTTCAACAACACCGACTTCTGGACGAACTACATCTCCTATGAGACGAAATTTGCCGCCCAGTACAACGCCACCCTGCTCGGACCGCTCGTTGCGGCCAATGACCCAGGGAAGCAGATCACAGACATCCATACGCTCATCCAGGAAGGTGCCCAGGCACTGATCGTCAACCCGGTGGATAGTGCCGCTATCGCACCCGCGCTCGATTTCGCCGCCAGCAAGAACATTCCTGTGGTCAGCGTGGACGTCGCACCAAGCACGGGCAAGGTTTTCATGATCGTGCGCGCCGATAATGTGCAGTATGGTTTGAACTCCTGCAAATTCATCGCCACACACGCAAGCAGTCAAAGCGGCCACATCGCCATTCTTGAAGGCGATCTTGCCTCTCTCAATGGTAAGGATCGCACAGATGGCTGCAATCAGGTCATCAAGGCGAATTATCCCAACTTCAAGACCGTCGAGTATGCAACCAAGTGGGATACCCCGACCGCAGTCAACGACGCTAGGACTGCTATCAGTACCTACCCAGACCTGAGAGGTATTTACGTCGAGTGGGGCGCGCCCGAAGATGGTATTCTTGCGGCAGAGAAGGCCGCTGGCAAGCTTACTGCGGTGGGCAGTGCATCGCACATCGTCCTGATCGGCAATGACGGTGTACCACATGAGCATGCACTGATCCGCGCCAACCAACTCGATGGAACTATTTCACAGCCAGCCAACTCCTATGCCCAGTATGCAGTCTTCTATGCGCGGGCTGCACTCGAAGGGAAGACCTACTCAGCAGGCCAGACCACTGACCACAGCAGCACCATCGTCTCCCTGCAAGGCAACCTGGAAGACGCGCTACCAGCACCTATTGTAGACAAAACCAATGTCGATGACCCAAATCTTTGGGGCAACGCGAAATCCGGTTCTTAAAGCATCGTATTCAGGAGCAAGCCATGTGTTGGCAGATTGCCAACACATGGCTTGCTATCCGCCATCTGTGAAAACCCGTGAACGGAGAGATCGTGATGGAATCAGTAAATGGTGGAGGTGTGCCAGAATCTATGAACGGAGAGCCAGCTACAGCTCGGCTCTCCGTTGGCACGGCGCAGGGCGTCTGGAAAGCCTTTGGCGAAACCCAGGCTCTGCGCGATATCTCACTCGATGTGAGAAGCGGCGAATGTCACGCCCTGGTTGGGCGCAACGGTGCCGGAAAATCTACCCTGGTAGCAATCCTCACTGGTCTGGTGCGACCTGACCGAGGCATCGTCAAGCTCGGAGATGAGGCCGCACCACCCCTGGCAGATCGCGCCACCTGGCAACGTCTGGTGGCCTGTGTCTATCAAAAGTCGATGGTGGTACCAACCCTTACGGTTGCCGAAAACGTCTTTCTCAATCGCACAACAGGGAATAACAACGGGCTCGTCAATTGGCGTGCCATGCGCTCACAGGCCCGCCAGATTATGCTCGAATGGGGCTTCGACCTGGATGTTAACCGCCTCGCCGGAAACCTGACCGTCGAGCAGCGTCAGGTGGTCGAGATTGCCCGCGCCCTTTCAATCGGTGCCCGCTTTCTGATCCTCGATGAACCTACGGCATCGCTGGAGAAGGCTGCCATTGAACGCCTCTTTGAGAGTATTCGCAGGCTCAAAAGGAGTGGTGTCGGTATCCTCTATATCTCTCACCACCTGGAAGAGATCTTTGAGATATGCGATCAAGTTACCGTGCTACGCGATGGCGTGCGCGTGTTGAATACGCCCGTGGGCGAGATCAAACAGGATCGCCTGATCGAGGCGATGGTGGGAACTGCCCCACAACGTGTGACAGAGATTACAGCACCAGCCCAGATCAGCGCGTCCTCTGTGCCACGACTCGAAGTTTCACAACTGTACGTTGCGACCAGATTGGGTCCGGTGCAGGATGTGAGCTTTACGGTGAGTGCGGGCGAGTGCGTCGGGCTGGTTGGGCTGCAAGGCTCTGGCACCGCCACTATTGCGGACGCCATAGTGGGCTTGATCAAACCTGCATCGGGCGAGATCAAGCTGGATGGGAAAGCGATGCCAGTGGGTAGGGTAGATGAAACGCTCCAACGAGGCGTTACCTATGTGCCAGAAGACCGCCATGCACGCGGCTTCGTTCCTTACCTGGGCGTGGGCGAGAACCTGACACTTTCTATCCTCGACCGTCTATCGAATTGGGGTATTGTGTCACGCTCCAAAAACGGCAAGATCGCGGCTGGCTTAGTAGAACAACTGGGAATTGTCACCAGTGGCCTCGATCAGCAGGTCGGGCAGTTAAGTGGGGGCAATCAACAGAAGGTGGTGGTTGGGCGAGCACTCGCCCGCCAACCAAAAGTGCTGGTCGTGGTGACACCCACGGTCGGTGTTGATGTAGCCGCCAAAGAGTCACTCCTGAATGTGATCGATGAGGCACGCATTGGCGGCACCGCGGTGCTTCTGGTTTCAGATGACCTGGAAGACCTACGTATCTGCACACGACTGCTCGTCATGGTCAAAGGGAGAGTGGTCAAGGAATACCGTCAACCCCCTTGGAATCGGCATGAGCTGATCGCTACCGTTGAAGGACTCGTATCAGCCTCCGTGCAAGGGGAAACGGAATAATAAGGAGATTATCAGCATGAGTAAGTCAGCAGTAGAGCGTCCGGTCGATCAGGGAGAGCAGACGATTGCCGGAACGCTGCGACACCAAAGTCGGCGCATTATAGGTAACTGGCTGCGCGAACTGGCTCTGGTACCAATCATCGTTCTCCTCCTCATCGTAGGTACCTTTGTGAGCCCAGCCTTCCTGACGGCGAATAACTTCATCAATGTCGCACAAAACTCTGCGGCGTTAGGTGCCGTTGTGGTAGCAGAGTCATTAATTCTGCTGACTGGCAAATTTGATCTGTCCTTGCAATCGACCTATGGTCTGGCACCGATGGTGGGCGCGTGGCTCATCGTCTCAAAGGATGGCCAGGGCTTGGGCACGAATTGGGATCCATTCGTCGGTATCGCGATTGTTCTGCTGGTCGGACTTATTGTCGGCACGATTAACGGCTTCCTGGTCGTCAAGCTAGGCTTCAATGCCTTTATCTTCACGCTGGCCATGCTGATCTTGCTGGCAGGCATTCAGGTAGGCATTGTGAGTGGGCGCACCATTTACCGCCTGCCCGATGCATTCACCTATATAGGTTCACAGTACTTTCTCAATATACCGGTTTCCGTCTGGGTCACGGGGATCATCTTTTTGCTCGCATCACTCTTCCTAAGGTATCACCGCATTGGGCGCGCCATCTACGCCATTGGCGGCAACACGGAGGCGGCGAAAGCGGCAGGCATTCCCGTGGACCGCATTCGCATCGGCGTTTTCATCGTCGCCAGCATCCTAGCTGCCCTCGCGGGTCTTATGACGGCGGGGCAGGTGGTCGCGGTCACTGCTAGCCAAGGCAACAACCTGATCTTCTCAGTCTATGCCGCTGCCGTAATTGGTGGCATCTCCCTCGATGGTGGTCGCGGACGCATGGTTGGTGCCCTCACCGGCGTCATCCTGCTAGCACTCGTCACCAACATCCTGATCCTTTCGCAGATCCAAACATTCTGGATCGACGCCGCCACCGGCCTAATCATTCTGATCGCCCTCGGCATCGCCCGTTTAATCGGCACTGAAAGTGCGTAGTAGGGTGTGGGCCTGATCTCAACAAGCATAGCAGGCGGCACGTGCCGCCTGCTATGCTCTATAACATTTATCGCTAGAATGTATTATAATGACTTCACGGAGGCAAGAAGCATGGAATTGATTCGTAAACAAACATATATAACACCAGCTCAAGACAGGGCAGTGAAACGCTTAGCTCAACAGCAAGGTATGACAGAAGCCGAGGTACTACGAAAAGCACTGGACCTCTTGCTTGCCAGAGAGGGCATCGGGGAAAACGAGGACCCCTTTGCCGACTTCATTGGTTTGTTCTCAGGACCTGCTGAGGTAGATCATGATGACATCTATGGCTGATATCAGACATGTGTTCGTTGACACCTCTGCTTGGATCGATTTGATGAACAGCAATGAAAGTCACCACAATGCCGCCGTCATCTTTCATAAAAGCCTCAACCCCTTGACTCTTCGTATCACGAGTTGGGGAATAGTGTCGGAGACATTTACTTGGATTCGTTATCACATTGGGGCTAGGGAAGCTTCAAGATGGCTCACAGCGAAGGATACAATGGAAAACCAAGGCTTCCTTGAGATAATATATCCAGATGCTCTAATGGAAGTCAGAGTTCGAAAGGTGATTGCTCGCTATCAAGATCAAAAACTCTCCTATGTAGATGCTTTCTCCATTGCATTGATTCAGTCTCGACCCGACATCGATGCTATATTTGCCTTCGATCATCATATGGCACTTGCAGGCATACCAGTTCTGCCAGGTCTCCTCGATAAGGACAAGCGGTAAAGATTCAGAATCGCCCGTTTGATTGGCACCGAAAGCGCGTAGCGTAGTGTGGGCGTGCCTTCAACAAGAGGAGGCTAGCAGGCGGCACGTGCCGCCTGCTAGCCTTATTCAATACCACTAGTCTGCGTAGCCTCTCGTAACCGTTCAATGTAGGCCGGGTTTGTGCCACAGCAACCACCGATGATCTGCACCCCTTGCGCTAGCCACTCTTTCGCATGCACCATGTAGTTGCCAATACTATTCTCTTCGATGAAGAGCCAGCCCTGATTGTCATCGGGCATGCCATCCCCCTGAGCATAGACGCTCAATGGCCTCTTCGTGAT
>JBBPYR010000010.1:0-16189 GCA_038199755.1 Ktedonobacterales bacterium
CCAATTGGCATTCCCGTTCCTCTCCCTCTGTCACTCATCACTTCTCTTATGCTACAATAAAACAAACAGTAGGATGAAAAAGGAATGCCACCCAAGATTAGACAGCTCAAAGCAGCATTGAAAAAAGCAGGGTTTTCTCAAGAAGCAGGTAAGGGCAGTCACACGGTATGGAGACATCCAGATATTTCAGGAATAGCCGTTACTCTTTCTGGAAAAGATGGACATGACGCTGAACACTACCAAATCAAGGACGTTCAAAATGCACTGAAAAAGGTAGGAGAAAACTTATGAACCCAAATCAATACTCGATGGTTATTCAATGGGACAACCAAGACAATATATACATTGTTAGTGTCCCTGAGCTTCCAGGATGTAGGACTCATGGGCACACCTACGAGGAAGCCATTAAAAATGCTTTAGAAGTTATCGAACTCTGGATTGAAGCGGCCAGAAAAGTAGGCGAGCCTATCCCTTCACCACGAGTCGCCGCTTAACAGGCATCCCTGCTCAAGGAAGGGTAAACAGGGAGAAACAGATGGTAACTCAAGTCGAGACAAAAACAATTCCGTACATTCATGAGTGGCCCCTGATCGGTAGTCTGCCAGCATTTATGACGAGAGAACGCCTGGAATTTCTCTTGCGGGTGGCCCAGCATGGCGATGTCTGCGGCTTCCACATGGGACCCATACCGATGATACTCTTCAACAAGGCAGAGCATGTGCAAAGCATTCTGGTTGAGCATGCCTATGATTTGAGCAAAGGGCTATACAGTTGTGGTATCTCCTCATACATTACAGCATAAAGCGGAATACTTCCCTGACCCAGAGACCTTTGATCCAGAGCGTTTCACCCCTGAACGAGAAAAACAGTTGCCGCGCAACGCCTATATCCCCTTTGGAGCGGGACCGCGCATCTGTATCGGCAATCATTTTGCCCTGATGGAGGCACAACTGCTGATCGCAACCCTTGCTCAGCACGTACAATTTTCGCTTGTGCCGGGACAGACGATTCTGGCCGACCCCTTTCATAATCTCGCGACCCGCCCCGGTGGAGAGGTATTGGCAGAGATGAAGAGGCGATAACAATTTTTGTTTGACTGTTTATGCTTGACATTGTCATGAAAATGCTTATACTTGAAATAAGACCATTCGGTCTGATCTTTTTTTTGCTGACAAAACAGACCAAACGGTTTGTTTTCTTACAAGAATGAAAGGTACCCTTTGCATGAGTGATACACCTATAACATCGACATCAACACCGACAAACCATACATCGACCACTGAGATTGTTCGTACACGCACGATTAGCTGGGAAGATCCCATGGTAGGCTATCAGCAGGGACACAAGATGAGCGGGCTTGACTATCTCAAGGCATTACAATCGGGGGAATTGCCACCACCACCGATTGCAGTATTGATGAATATGTGGATTAGCGAGGTGAGCGAGGGACGTGTTGTCTTCGCAGCGGAGCCGGGTGAGTATACCTATAACCCCATTGGCACGGTGCATGGCGGCTTCGCGGCCACCTTGCTGGATTCGGCACTGGGTTGTGTGGTGCAATCGATGTTGCCAGCGGGAACGGGCTATACGACACTTGAGCTCAAGGTGAACTACTTGCGACCTATGACCAGCAAAACGGGTGTGGTGTATAGCGAGGGCAAGATCATTTATATGGGTGGGCGGATTGCTACGGCAGAGGCGCGTTTAACTGATGGCAGCGGCAAATTATACGCACATGGCACGACAACGTGCATCATTCTACGACCATAGTGCTCGCATCAGAAGCAATAGGCGAGACAGCTCACTCACCCCGTCTAACACGAGAACTGGTAGAATAAAGGAAGGAACTCCTATCACCATGCTAAAAACATTACAAGCAAAAGATACAGGCTTTCCATGTGCGGAAATGCCGGGATTACGCTATGAACACAGGAACACTTCGTGTAGTAGGATGTTCGATACTCCTTTAGGCAGCGTGTTTTTGCAGGATGCCTGCCCGCCAGAACTGGTTGAACAGTTGCGTGCCGACGATGGTTTACGGGCATTTGCGCGTTTACCAGAACGTGAACATCAACTATTGCTCAACATTGCACGGCTCCCCAATGCGAGTTTAACATTGGCCTATACAGCATCGGGCGAGATTGTGGGTCAGGTGACACGTGTTCCCGCTGACTCATGGTGGCGCGAGCAGGAGCCGATCTATGAAGTCGCGATAGAGGTGAGTACGCGCTGGCGACAGCACGGCGTAGCGCGTCAGCTCTTGACGCTTGCACTAGAACGTGACTCACTGGAACAGGCAATTCTTATTGGTCTGGGCCTTTCCTGGCACTGGGATACAGAGGGCATGGGTATCGCTCCTATGCGCTATCGCCTTTTGATTGCTCAGCTATTCGCGCCCTATGGTTTTATGGAATACATGACCACTGAGCCCAATATCATGATGAGTCCAGCCAACATTCTGCTTGTACGCATTGGCGGTAGCGTGGAACAGCAGGTACTCAATCATTTTCTTAACCGCCTGTTCCAGGCAGAAAAGGATTCCAGGTTTTTTGTATGAACAAGGTAAAGGCAATGAGCAAGGGAGAAGAGACACGGGAAATGATTCTTGAGCGGACGGCCCAATTGTTTAGTCGCCAGGGCTACTTTGGCTCGTCGCTCTCGGATATTATGCGTGCAACAGGCCTGGAAAAGGGTGGCATCTACAATCACTTCTCCAGCAAGGAAGAGTTGGCACTGGAGGCCTTTGATTATGCAATGCTGCTAGTGGAACGCAGGATACAGCAGGCATTCGAGGGGAAACGGAATGCAATTGATCGATTGATCGCCTACACAACCGTAATGCAAGGACTGGCGGAGGGCACTCCACTGGCGGGCTGTCCCATTCTGAACACCTCAATTGAGGCGGATGACGCGCATGGGCCACTGCTTGAGCGCGCACAAGGGGCAATGAATACATTACGCGAAACGATTCGTCGTATCGTCACAAAAGGGATTGAGCGGCAAGAGATACGTCCTGGGGTTGATGTGGATGCATTCACGAGCATTTTTATCTCAACGTTAGAAGGTGCTATTATGATGAGTAAGCTCTATCGTGATACCATACACATGCAACGAGCGATAGAGCATATCAAAGAGTACATAGAGCTAACACTGAGACCGCAGGAGGAGAGTCCCACATGACACGTGTTGTTGTGACAGGTTTAGGCCTGCTTACCCCTTTAGGCAATGATGTAGAGACATCGTGGAAGGCGTTATGCGCAGGTAAATCGGGGGTTGGACCGATTACAGGCTATGATACAGGACCGCATCGCGTCACGTTCGGTGGCGAGATCAAGGGCTTTGATCCCACCCAGTATATGGACCGCAAAGAGGCGCGTCGTAATGATCCCTATGAGCAGATCGCGCTTGCCGCCGCGAAACAAGCTCTGACACAGGCCAAATTGGAGATTACAGAGGATATCGCCGATGAGGTGGGCGTCTATATCGGTAGCGGCATCGGCGGTCTGGAGACCTTACACAATCAATTCCGCGTATTATTTGAAAAAGGACCAGAGCGTATCAGCCCATTCTTTGTAACGATGATGATTATTAACGGCGCGGGTGGACTAGTCTCGATTGAGATGGGAGCACGTGGCCCCAACTGGGCAGCAGTCTCAGCCTGCGCCACGAGCGGGAACACGATCGGGGAAGCGTGGGAGACAATACGCCGTGGCGACGCTAAGGCGATGATTGCAGGCGGCTCAGAAAAGGCAGTGACGCCAATCTCGATGGCGGCCTTTGAGAATATGCACGCCCTTTCGCGGCGCAATGACGATCCACAAGGAGCGAGTCGCCCCTTCGACGCCACTCGTGATGGCTTCGTCATGGGTGAGGGCGCGGGTATCTTGCTGCTAGAAGAACTGGAATTTGCGAAGACACGCGGAGCCACTATCCTGGCGGAGATGATCGGGTATGGCTCTACAGCAGACGCTCACCACGTGACCGAGCCCGCCCCTGGCGGTGCCGGTCTGGTGCGTGCGATGCGCCATGCCTTGCGAAAAGCTGGTCTGCGTCCCGATGAGGTTGATTATATCAACGCGCATGGTACCTCTACCGTCTATAATGATCGTAACGAGACGGCGGCAATCAAAACCTGCTTTGGTGAGCACGCCTATCATCTCGCCATCAGCTCAACCAAATCCATGATCGGGCACACCTTCGGAGCGGCGGGAGCGGTTGAGGCCATTGTTTCCATCAAGACGATACAGCAAGGGATTATTACGCCAACGATCAACCTGCATCATCCCGATCCCGATTGTGACCTTGATTATGTGCCCAACGAGGCACGCGCGGCAACGGTGAATGTGGCTCTGTCGAACTCTATGGGCTTTGGCGGCCACAACGCCTGTCTGATTTTTAAGCGTTACGAGGGATAAACAGGCGATTGGCACCTTTTTTCGAGGAGTGAAGTGTTGAATAGTTCAGACTCTGAAATGGGTGAGGGAAGCGATACTGAGGTCGAAATCAGCGATTTGGATGAGTTTTCCAGGATTAATCAGGCGCATGATAGACACAGGAAATGGAGTTGGATCCTTGTCCATCAAAGGCGTCTTTTGATGGGTGTGGCCATGATGGTTGGCATAGCACTGCTTGTTGCACTGATTCGCTTTCCTTCCACACCAAAGACAACACAGGGAACTGCCTCTGACATACCAATCAATTATCCTATCTCCCTCTCTACACTTGATGGCATATCTTACGTTGGCTCAACCGATGGCACGGTGACAGCACTGCGGGTGAGTGATGGTGTTCCTATGTGGCAGTATAAGGGGGGCCCAGCCGGTGAAGAGTCTGTAACCGTTGCTGACGGGATCGTCTATCTTGTACCATTTACATTTGACAATAGCACAGCGACTGTGAGCAACGTGACGGTGAATGCCTTAGATGCGCGCAATGGCACCTTACTCTGGTCACGAACGCTCACGACTGATTCTCCCGCGACCTTACAGCTCGTTGTCGCGGATGGCATTGTCTACCTCAGATCAGATTTTACGAGAATCGATGCCTTAGATGCGCGTAATGGCACATCGCTCTGGCACTACAATGCCCAAACATCCTTTGTTGCAATGCCAGCCGTAATACAAGGTGTGGTGTATATAGGCACGGGAGATGGAGCGATCACAGCACTGCGAAGCAATGATGGCACGCTACTCTGGCGGCATTTTGTGCCTACTGGTGCGGCACCAGTCGTGGCAGATGATATCGTCTACTTGAATTTGCAAGAGGGTGGTATTGAGGCACTGAATGCGAGCAATGGAGCGTTGCTCTGGCGGTATACGCTGCCAATTCTTATTGCATATCTGTCATCTCCCCCCGTTGTTCATGGAGTATTTTATGCCAGTACTGAGGATGGCACGATTGTCGCACTACGAGCTAACGACGGTATGCTTCTCTGGCGTATCGCACTCCATGTTCCACGTCCGGTCTCAGCCCTTGTATTACAAGATGGCATACTGTATGTGAACGTGCGCGTTGATGGTGTCGTCTACGCTGTCAGTAGCAATGATGGCACTCGGCTCTGGCAGTATCGAGGGCAACCAGAAGAGACATTGAACACGGTAACGCAGGGAGTGGTATATCTCATCCAATACAGTAACGGCATCAATGCTATCGCTCGCGTTACGGCGTTGCGGGCGAGCGATAGTAGTGTGCAGTGGGCCTATACCCCGTCCGTTTCTGCAACGCAATTATCACCAACGAATGGTCTCGTCCTGATTGCGTTACAAGACGGACATATCAATGCGGTCAGTATAAGTCGTGGCTCTTTGCGCTGGCAACGTGTTGTGAATAGTTAAAGCTCACTTTGAGAGTGAACCATCCCCACTTTTGATAGGTATTTCTTCTCAGAAGTGGGGACGGTTCACTCTTTACTGTTGTAAGCCGCTTACGACGCGGGCATATTTCTCGGCGAGGGCTTGTGCTTGCTCGTTCGAAACAGACTCGGCGAAGATGTGGAAGAGGGGGCTGTCCGCATCGGGCAGCACAAGTACCCATTCCTTGCCTAGATCAATCTTGATACCGTCAATTGGCTTGGCACGGCGTTCGCGATATTGTTCACTCAGGATACGCATCACCTTGCCCTTGTTCTCCCAGGCACAACTGACGTGGGCAGTGCTCATGTAGTACGATGGCAGATCATCGACGACCTCAGAGAGTTTCATCTGGAATGTTGCCAGCAATTCGAGCAACTTGGCAGTTGCCAACATGCCATCAAAGGCAGGTTGCAGGGCAGGCAAGACAAAACCGCCGCGACCATCACCCACAAGCACAATGCCTTCACGTCCTGCCGCGGTCATGAGCGCATGGGGCAACACCTTCGTATGCTGAATATGGCCATCATATTGCTTGGCGATGTGCTGTAACGCGCTGGGAGCGGTCACAGGAGCGGCCACGATGCCATTGCGGTTCTGGCGCAAAATGAGACTGGTCATTACGGCCAGCATTTTAATGCCATCGAGAATGCGGCCACGATCATCAACCACCGAGATGCGCTCACCACTGGGGTCAAAACGAATACCCAGATCAGCATTGAGAGCGGAACTGATGGTTGCCAGACGCTGCATTTCCCTGCCAATCTCATCACGTGAGCGTGAAGGGGCAATCTCGTCTGTACCAGCATTAAGCACCACGACATCACAACCCAGACGTTTGAAGATGCCAGGGAGCATTTCAGAGGCACTGCCATGTGCATAGTCAACCACGATTTGGAATTTGCGGCGACGGACGACGCCGTGATCGATGACCTTCTTGAAGCCCTCTAGATAGGGACCAGTGACATCGTTTTCTTCCAGCACCTCAATCGCACCAATATCATCGAGATAGACACGACGGAAGTCTTCACGGAAGAAAAGATTCTCGATTTTACGCTCGGTTGTCTTGTTGATGTCCAGGCCATTTTGATCGAAGAATTTGATATCGATGACGCGCTGATCAAACGGTGATACCTGGACATGCACACCACCGACGGCGTGGGTATTGCGAATGAAATAGCGTGCGA
The DNA here is from genome assembly GCA_038199755.1 of Ktedonobacterales bacterium. Lineage (GTDB taxonomy): Bacteria > Chloroflexota > Ktedonobacteria > Ktedonobacterales > Ktedonobacteraceae > JBBPYR01. The sequence goes on from JBBPYR010000010.1 coordinate 7,037, forward strand.
CAGGTAGAGGCACCTGGTTGATGTCATCAACGTTAATGCCAGCCGAAGGCAAACCAGCTACAATGCCGCGCTTAATCATACGCGAAGTGCGATGAGAGTCGCGGTTAATACCAATCTTTGCACCCTTGGGAAGGATGGCACCATAGGCGGCACCCAATTTGGTCGCGAACTCTGGAGTGAGATCGACATTGACCAGTCCACTGACGCCAAAGCGACTGAACAGGCCACGACGCCCCTGTGAGCCCCAGATAATACTGGTATTGATAACGGCCCCAGCCTCAATTTCCTTGTCAGGCCAAATTTTGACATTAGGCTGAATGATTGCACCTTCCTGGATAATTGAGTTGTCGCCAATGACCGAGCCCTCGAACATCACAGCCTTGCTTTTGATGCTCGTAGAGGAACCAACGATGGCACCACGCAACTCAGCGCGTTCGCCAATGTAGGAATTGTTCCATACACAACTGCGGTCAACCTGAGCGCGTTCGTCAATGATGGTATAGTGACCGATGGTACTTGGGCCGTGAATAATGGCACCGGCACGTACTTTACAATCATGGCCGAGGTAGAGAGGACCAAATAATTGAGCGTCCTCAGAGATATCTACACCTTCTTCACACCAGATGTTGCTACCGATGTTCTTGGCAGGAATCTCGACTTCTACGTGTCCGAGTAAGACATCGGCATTCGCCCGCATGTATTCGCTCAAATTTCCAACATCACACCAGTAGCCGCTGGAAGCGACATAACCGTAAATAGGATCGCCCTTCTTCAACATCATGGGAAACAATTCCTGGCTAAAGTCGAACTGCTTACTCTTCTCGAAGTAGGAGAAGATTTGCGGATCGAGCATGTAAATACCGGTATTGATGGTGTCGCTAAACACTTCGCCCCAGCTGGGTTTTTCCAGAAATTGCGAGATATGTCCATCTTCGTTGGTGATGATGACACCATACTCAAGAGGATTATGTACATGAGCAAGCAGTAACGTTGCCAGGGATTTCTTTTCCTGGTGATAATTGATAAGGTCAGTTAAATTATAGTCAGTGAGCGCATCACCGCTGATAACAAGAAAAGGTTCTGTAAGCTGTTCTTCGGCGTTCTTGACGCTGCCAGCCGTCCCTAATGGCACATCTTCACGCGAATAGGTAATATGCATACCGAGCTGAGAGCCATTACCGAAATAGTCTTCGATATTGCTTGCCAGGTATTGTACCGTCACCACAACTTCTGTGATGCCATGACGTTTCAATAAGTTCAAGATGTGTTCCATCACAGGCTTGCCTGCAATAGGAACCATTGGCTTAGGGCGTCGAATCGTTAATGGTCGCAGCCTCGACCCCTCTCCTCCTGCCATGACAACCGCTTTCATAGAGGCCTCCGTTCACACATGAGCGACACTACCTAGCAACAACTAAGCTAGGTCACTCGTCTTTTCATTTCAATTGTAGCCCAATTATGTTAAATACAAGGACGACGTAGCAATGCCACGCCGTCCAATCTCAGATCCACTATTATTATTGTACAACACACTCTCAAAAGGTAGCAAGTCAAAAGAGGGGCAGGAGAAACTTTCTCCTCGCACCCTGATTAAACTTCCTGCCGCTCACATTACCACTCACTTAAACGACCGTTTTCTACTAGCCAGCGAATAAAACGGTGATAATTCGTTTCTTCTCTCGCACAGCGCTCTTCGTACTCTTCTTGAAGTCGAATGAGTTTCTGAGCTTCCTCTACCGTAAAACCCTCATCCAGGAGGGCATCAATAAGCAGGTCGATAAATTGCTCCTGTTGCTGCATGTGCAAAGTCCTCCTTCTCGTAGCTTCTTAATTTGTTTAAATGCAAACGATGGTTAAGAAACAACGAAAACACAAATAGAGGCTTGAGATATCTCGCCTCTGCTCGGTTTTCCTGGCTAACAAGCGTTGACAGCACAACAATGTGGAGAAAGAGAGTAGCGGGTACTTACTCTGTACACTCAATGAACGAAATCCTTGAGCCTACCCTCTTGTAGGTTACTAATAATAGTATAGCGCATAATGGTATCTTTTGCCAAGGTCAAGCCCTAAATTGATACGATATACGCAAAGAAAAGCGGAAAAGTCCTGTGCCTTTCGGACAAGATCGGCAAAGATAGCACGAAAAGGCAAGTTGTTTGGCAAATCAACTCCACGAGGACTTTGAGCGATGAGTATGTTGTTCGTTCGTCTTCGTAACTATCGCCTACTCATAGTGTAATGTGTACACCGACATACGTCAACCCATAGCAGAGATGGCGAACGCTGTTCTTCACAGCATTGTGAAGACCTATTCACAATATTTTCACAATCATGAATAAAGCTTCATTGGCTTGAGATGCGCCATGAGCAAAAGTAGGTATGGTCTTTCTAAACGAATTTTAAGGAAAGCCTTGACAATGGGCCGTAGAACGGTTACAATACAACCATCGAAAGGAGGTGGTGTGTAATGGATCAATGTAGTCGCTGCACAGGCAGCACTGTAGATACCCACACCTTCCAGACGAGAGGGGTTAGAATTTAACCCATATCTCGTTATCCTGGCTACTAAGCTTGGTGAGGGTTGAAACAAATCGCACTGGTAGGTGGACGTTCTACTTACTGTCTGTGCAGCAAACCCAGAGCGAAGGAAAAAATAAGCCCTAGCTCTGGGGTTTTTATACCGCTCTCTAGCTCAACCATGAGGCCTATTTTGAGCTAATGCACCTCCGCCCAGTCTATTTTCTTATATCACACATCACATCACTAAAGAAAAGGGCTTTTCTTCATCGGTCGGGTTTGGTTGTTACACTACGGGAAAGTGGTAAGTGGTCGTGAACAAGACCGAAAGACAGCAAGAACCAGAGCAACTCGATTGTCACATACTACAAAAGCAACTCGGCACTCAACTTTTTGGCAGAGCAGACCGCATGGTCTATTTACCTATTGTTAACTCAACCAATACTATCGCAATGCAACTGGCTCGGCAGGATGCTGAGGAAGGCATTGTCATTCTCACAGATAGTCAGACAGCAGGGAAAGGCAGGCAAGGACGTAGCTGGATAGATGTAAGTGGATGTAATGCCATAATATCACTGATTCTACACCCGACATTCCCACTTCATCTGCTCATAATGATCGCATCATTAGGGGTTGTTGATGCTATCGCAGAGTGTTGTCAGATAGCAGCAAGCATCAAATGGCCAAATGATGTTCTTATTCAAAATCGTAAAGTTGCTGGTATTTTAATCGAGACGAGTCATAACAAAGCGGGCCAACTAGTCGCCGTGGTAGGAATTGGGGTGAATGTGAATGTAGGGAGACCTAGTGAAAGTAGTGCAGAAGCCGTATTACTCTCCGAGTTGGCAACCAATCTAGAAAGTGTAAGTGGACGCAAAATAAAGCGCGAAACATTTATCGCAGCCCTCTTGCGCCACATCGAAGCATCCTATTTCGCACTACAGAGCGAGGCAAAGCATCCTATGAAGCAAGCCGTCTCTCATAGCGGTGCTGAGTCGCCCACTCTCCTGCTAGGAGAGCGCTGGCGTAGTCGCCTATCAACACTTGGACGCAGTGTCCAGGTCAGGCAGGGAGATACCATCCTATATGGTATCGCAGAGGATGTGAATGACAATGGAGAACTGTTACTTCGGCGTCATTCTGGTGAACAGGTCAGTATCACTTGGGGAGATGTTTGGCAATCTGAGCAGTCCGGGCAGCCTGGGCCACCTGAATAACTGCTTTAGAAACAAGACTCCCTTACAGAAACTGACGTGGAGAATAGACGGTAGGAAACACTCCTACTTGTCACAGAGGTGAAACAGAACTATGAGTATTCAAAGCGATTTCCTTACTGAAAACGGTCGACTTCAGGCTCTCAGTCAATTGGATTTTCTGCGGACAGTGAAACGTGCCGAGATTGCCCAATATTTGCATGATGCGAAAGAATCAGGCGACGTGATAGATAACGCCGCCTACGAGGATGCCAAGAGCGAGCAGTTTCGCCTGGAACAGCGCATCCACGAATTGGAGCAGTTACTGGCCCGTGCCAAGCCAGCTCCCAAAGTAGAAGGGGTTGTCTCCCTCGGCTCTCAGGTTCACCTGTGTACAGATGATGAGCGCCAGTATCACTACATGCTGGTTGGCGCGTTTGAAGCCAAACCGAGTGAAGGGCGTATTTCCAATGAATCCCCTGTTGGTAAGGCACTGCTGGGCCACAAGGAAGGCGATCTGGTGATTGTCTCAACGCCCAGCGGAGTGAAGGAATACACAATTCTTTCTATCAGATAGGAACACCCCACAGCACACCCACACTCACCAAACCAGATTGACCGACCTGCGGCCCCTGCGAAGGCCACAGGTCGTTTTTTGTTTGCAGATAAGACATTTTGACGAGTAATCTATCCATCTACGAAAAACAATGTTACAATAGGCGACGCGAGGTGCTACAACACGATATAGAAGCATGCGATGGCTTTTTCTCTGATCGACATGCTGACCCGGCACCTGTTGTTGTAGGGAAAAAGAGGGACATGCATGGCAGACGAACGAGATGTACGGATACAACGCCTACACGCCTTACGGGAGCAGGGAATTAATCCCTATCCGAATCGGGTAGAGCGTTCACACACTATTGCCGAAGTTTTGGCACATTTTGATGAATTTGAGCAGCAGGGGGCAGAAGGCTCCTTTACGATAGTAGGGCGCATCCGCTTATTGCGCGAAATGGGCAAGGCAGCCTTCGCGAAAATCGAGGATGGCAGCGGCAGCATGCAGGTCTACTTCCGCATTAATGACCTGGGTGAAGAGGCCTATAAAGGGATCAAACTACTTGATCTGGGCGATTTCATTCAGGTAACAGGTTTTTGTTTTTGGACGCGCACCAAAGAGCGCACCATCCATGTACGCAGTTATCGCATTCTTTCAAAAAGCCTGCGCCCCTTGCCGGAAAAATATCATGGGCTTGAAGATGTTGAACTGCGACAACGCAAACGCTACCTGGACCTGATCGCGAATGGTGATCCGATCAGACAGATATTCGTGACGCGCAGCCGCACGATCAGTGCGATGCGCCACTACCTGGATGAGCATGACTTTATTGAGATTGAGACACCAATTTTGCAGCCGCTGTACGGTGGCGCGACGGCACGACCATTTGTCACACACCATAATGCATTGGACCGTGACCTGTATATGCGTATCGCCGTTGAGCTGTATCACAAACGCCTAATCATTGGAGGTTTCGAGCGCGTGTACGAAATTGGGCGCAACTTCCGTAATGAGGGCATTGATCGCAGCCATAACCCAGAATTTACCATGCTAGAATGCTATCAAGCCTACGCGGATTACAACGACATCATGAGGCTGGTCGAAGAGATGACCGCGTTCATCGCACAAGAGGTCAAGGGAACAACGCTTATCACCTTTCAGGGTACTGAAATCGACCTGACACCGCCCTGGCCACGTATCCCATTGCTCGATGCGATTGCTGAGTTTACTGGCATTGATGTCAACCGCTACCCTGATAAAGAAAGCCTGATGGCAGCAATGCGCGCAGAGGGCTATGAGGCTGATCCCAAACTTGGTTATGGCCGTTTGATTGATGACCTCAAGGGAGAGATGTTTCGCAAGGGTATTCCGGCGTTGAAACAGGCCCTCTTCCTCACAGATTATCCCTTGGATGTTTCGCCACTTGCCAAGCATCACGAGACGGTACACGGTTTGGTAGATCGGTTCCAGCCGTTCGTGGGTGGTCTGGAATTAGGCAATGCCTTCACCGAGCTGAATGACCCACTTGATCAGCGTGCTCGCTTTGAGGATCAGATGCGCCAACGCACCCACGGCGACGACGAGGCGCAGGTGTTGGATGAAGATTTCTTGGAGGCGATGGAGATTGGGATGCCGCCAACGGGTGGCCTCGGTATCGGCATTGATCGCCTAGCCATGCTGATGGCAGACCAGGAGTCTATTCGCGATGTGATTCTCTTCCCCACCATGCGCAAGAGCCCAGAGGAGATGTAACATAGATAAGGTGTTCATGAGCGTCATGAGTTGCTTTGCATTCATGACGCACATGAACACCCTACTTATTGAAGTGAAGGTGACATAGCGAGTGAACACAAAAACGCTTGTTCAGCAATCACAACAGATTGCGCGTTCTGCGCTGGACCTGCTCTTTCCACCAACCTGTGCCATTTGTAAAAAGGCGGGTTTCTCGCTTTGCCCTTCGTGCCTCAGCAGTATTCCCCGCATAGAATCCTCTTTTTGCACGCATTGTGGCAGTGTGCATATCCAGAACGGCGTCTGTCAAGAATGCACGTATCATCCGTTGCAGATCAGCGGGTTACGGACGGCCAGTGTTTATCAAGAACCCTTGCGTTCCTGCATTCACGCGCTAAAATATGAAGGGAACACGCGTCTAGCAGAACCGTTGGGTTTACTCCTAGCTCATACCTATATTGTGCATGCACTACAAGCAGATGTGCTTGTGCCAATGCCATTACACACCGACCGCCAACGCGAACGTGGTTATAATCAGGGGCAATTGTTAGCTGAAGCGTGTGCAAAATATGTGCAGGTACCAGTTAACACTGAGTTGGTGTTGCGGCATCGTGCAACCGTAGCACAGGCGAGCTTAAAAGCAGCCGAACGACAACAAAATGTTGCAGGTGCATTCGTGTGCGCACCTGCGTATGCAACAGGTGCATTAGTGGGACGAACTGTCGTCATTATTGATGACATTTGCACCACGGGAGCAACCCTAGAAGCGTGTGCGGCACCACTTTTTGCGGCGGGTGCGCGAGCAGTTTGGGGGTTGGTGCTAGCACGGCCTATGTGATAATTTGATGTGTCACGACGTAAATTGATATAGACAGATACAATATGAATAGTATCAGTTCTGTTCATAAACTCAGTATTTTGAACAATATGCACTGAAAGATGCGCCAATGGGTGTGTTATAATAAAACACGCATTCATTCTGTGGCATCATTCCGTAGTATCCTGCTATAGTATCCTGTAGCATCATCAACCCAATTATATGTGTACATACTTGGGAACTTGCGCTTACGACACCATCAGGGTAGAGAGGAGCCCCTATGAAAAATAATAGGAAATGGCTCAGGGCGAGCCTTTTCTGGCTCCTGATTGCGCTAGCAATAGTCGTGATCGTTATCTTCATTGTACATCCCTCACCGATCACCAAACAAGTCAATGTATCGGTAATTTTGAATGATATCAAAGCTGATATCAACAAGGGGCAAAAAGATACATTGAGTGTCAATAGCAATACGCTCACCTTAACGAGGAGTGCGGCGAGTGATGCTGTGGCCGAGTCCGCCACCGTGAACGACACCTTTGATATTACGCGTGTGCTCAAGGATAACGGCATTGATTACGCCAACAACAGCTTGCTGGTGCTGCAATATGAAGCACCTAATGCCATCTGGGGCTGGCTAGCTGCACTTGGTGGCATATTGCCCTTCATCTTGCTGGCAGGGTTGCTTATCTTTATGATGAGGCAGACTCAGGGCAGCAACAATCAAGCGATGTCGTTTGGCAAGAGCCGGGCACGCATGTTTATGGGCAACAAGCCCTCGACAACGTTCGCCGAGGTCGCAGGTGTAGAAGAGGCCAAACAGGAACTGCAAGAAATCGTAGAGTTCTTAAAATTCCCAGAGAAATTTGCTGCACTGGGAGCGCGTATTCCCAAAGGACTGCTCTTAGTGGGACCGCCGGGAACGGGCAAGACACTCATTTCACGAGCCGTTGCAGGCGAGGCTGGTGTGCCCTTCTTTAGCATTAGCGGCTCCGAATTTGTGGAAATGTTTGTCGGAGTTGGTGCCAGTCGCGTGCGTGACTTGTTCGATCAGGCCAAACGGAATAGCCCGTGTATTGTATTCGTCGATGAGATTGATGCCGTTGGTCGCCAGCGCGGAGCAGGACTTGGCGGCTCTCATGATGAACGTGAGCAGACGCTCAATCAAATACTGGTAGAGATGGACGGCTTCGACACGAATACGAATGTCATCGTGATTGCCGCAACCAATCGGCCCGATGTGCTCGATCCCGCGCTATTGCGTCCTGGTCGCTTTGACCGTCAGGTGGTACTTGACCGCCCCGACATTCGTGGACGTTTGGCCATCTTACAGGTTCACACCAAGGGCAAACCGCTAGAGCCAAGCATTACGCTTGACACACTGGCAAAGCAGACCCCGGGCTTCTCCGGTGCTGACCTAGCGAACCTATTGAACGAGGCAGCCATCTTAGCGGCGCGGCGCAATAAACGCAAGATCGGCTTGAGCGAATTGGAAGAGGCCATAGATCGTGTGGTGGCAGGCCCAGCGCGTAAGAGTCGCATTATCAGCGAACGAGAGAGGGCGATCACCGCGTACCATGAGATTGGTCACGCGCTGGTGGCACGTATGCTGCCCAACACTGATCCCGTTCACAAGGTCTCCATAGTGGCACGTGGGCAAGCTGGCGGCTTTACAATGCTGCTACCGACCGAGGATCGCTATCTGTGGAGCAAGCCGCAATTCGAGGATACCCTAGCCTATGCCCTTGGTGGACACGTGGCTGAACTCATCACCTTCGGCGATGTAACCACTGGTGCTTCCAATGACATTGAGCGCGTCACTAAGATTGCGCGTTCGATGGTGACTGAATATGGTATGAGCACGCGTATCGGGCCTATCGCGCTAGGCCATAAAGAAGAACTCGTTTTCCTGGGGCGCGACTTTGGCGAACAGCGCAATTATAGTGAGCAAACGGCCCGCGAGATAGATGAAGAGGTTCACCGCATTGTGCAGGAAGCCTTTGATAAGGCCTATAACATTCTACTACAAAACAAGAAGCGACTGATCATGATTAGTGAACGCTTGATTAAGGAAGAGACCTTAGAGGGACGGCTGTTTGAGTCGCTCTTTAATGAGCCAATCACAGATGAGCAATACGAGTCACCATCCATTCTCGCGGGTATCCCTGGTGCAAACCTGAATGGTTTAGGGGAGCAGAAGAGCCTACCGATGCCAAAAGTTCCCTATCCCACTCCCTTTCAGCAACCATATAATGGTGATGCCAGGGCATAGTGTATTAGAGGCTTCCTTCATATCCATTTGATTGATAAGAGGGGAGCGTAGAGCGGTTGAAAGGCTC
>JBBPYR010000011.1:0-7466 GCA_038199755.1 Ktedonobacterales bacterium
ATGCATTAGCGCGCCCACCGCTGAGGTGCGATTCGCCAACGGGCACGGGGCGCGCTAATGCACTTTTACTAATGAACCTGGTAAACAGGGAAGCCCATCCGTAGGGGCCAGATTGATCGCGCCCCAGGGCGATTTATCGCCTGTGATTCAGAATCTCGCTCAATAAATTGAGCGGAGGGCGCGATCAATCTGGCCCCTACGGAGCCTACAGCGCGCTTCGCTGCTGCTCACGCGATTACCAGATTAAATTGTCAAAATGCATAAGCTGGCCCCAACGGATAGGGTTTTTCCATAATTACCAGAGTAATTTGTTAACGTGCATTAATTACACGTAGTGCATAGTGGTGAAACGGCTACGCAACGCATGTACGGTGGCTTTGACGTTTTTGCCACGGATGGAATCATGCATCAGTTGGGCCAGTTCGCCCATGGCACGCTCATCCATGCCGAAGCGTGTCATTTCGGGAACGCCGATACGCAGACCAGAGGGGTTGCGCGGGTCAGTGTCACCGGGGACCATGTTGTAGTTCACGATGATATCGCTGGCCTCAAGCCGCTTAGCAACCTCGACACCACCACCCCATTGGGCGACGTTGACGGCGATCATGTGGCTCTTTGTGTAGCCAAAGTCACGTGCCTCAACGGGTGTGCCTAGCTCATCGAGGCCTTGTCCCAGTGCCTGCGCGTTCCGCACGATTTGCGCGGTATACTCACGTCCATACTGTTTCATCTCGCGTGTGGCCACCACCAGGGCGGGCAGACTGTACAGGTGGTGATTGCTTGATGAGCCAGGGAAGACGCCACGGTCAGCGGCGGGCCAGTATTTCTTCTCGGTCTCGGCATCCATGTTGCCCAGGATGACACCGCGCTGTGGGCCAGGGAAGGTTTTGTGCGTGCTTCCGGTCAGCCAGGTCGCGCCCTCTTGTAAGGGAGATTGGAACTGGCCGCCAGCGATCAAGCCGAGCACATGCGCGCCGTCATAGAGCAGAGGAATGTCTTTCGTCTTACAGAAGGCGGCGACCTCTGCGACTGGTTCGGGGAAAAGGAACAGGCTCTTGCCCATAATCACGAGTTGCGGGGAAAGCTGGTCGATCAGCTCAATCGTCTTTTGGGCATCAATATGGTAGTGGTCTGCCGTCAGTGGTAAATAGTGTAAATGGACAGAGTTGGAGCCGCCCAGCTTGAGCGATTGTCCACGGCTCTGAATGCGCCGCCCAAACACACCGACGGGACCATGGCTAATGTGCCCACCCGCATCGGTCGCGTTCGCAATGATCGTGTCACCACCACGCAACAGGCCGAGGGCAATGGCGGTGTTCGCGTTATTGCCGCTGATTGGGCGTACATCCGCCTGTTTCGCTGCGAAGAGATCAAGAATCTCGGTGCGGGCCATGCGCTCAATCTCGTCGATATAGTAGGTGCCTTGATAATAACGATTAACTGCATCGCCTTCATTAGGATGCCCTTCCGCGTACCGGCCCATGAAGTCCGAGTTCTGCACACGGCGTACAGCGTCACTCGGTGTATTCTCGCTCGCAATTAAGTTAATCGTTTGTGTCTGCCGCCAGGTCTCTTCCTGCGCCAGTATGCGTTCAATGTCGCTAATGTCTACGGTCATACGGCCTCTCCCCGCGCATCTTGGTATGCGCTCTACACTATTTTTCAGGACTGCCACGCGCTACTCCGCTCGACTCATGTAGTTCTATAAGCAGATTTCCGCGTTCAAAAATTCAGCCCAGGCGAGCGACTGTTTTTGTGTTCTGCAAGCTTCCCCGTGGTTACTCCACGTATTTCGCCAGTCACTTGCAGAAGCAACACAAGGTGATGACGTTCAACAGAATAGAACAATTTAGCGGGAACGTCAAGCCACTCCTTGCTGAGCACCTGAGCAGAGCTAGCTGCGAGAGCAGCGTTGGTGCTCTAAATAGCAAGCTTTGTTTGCAAGCTCAAACCACGTGCGAGGTTGAACAAATTAGCTATTGCTGCTATACTAAACCTACCGAACCAGAATAGTGTGTAACAACAGTTGTTATTTGTACCCGAACAATATCCACTTGTGTGCAAGCCAGGCGGTCTATGGCAGACCCCGAAGCGTTTGGTAGGCCACCTCTTGCGTAGAAACTTAGGAGGAACGTTGTCCTATGAAGGTTTACAAAGCGGAGCACATCCACAACGTGGCGTTAATCTCTCATGTCGGCGCAGGCAAGACATCTCTCATAGATGCTGCGCTTTTTGACAGTGGCGCAGTTACCAGGCAGGGCAAGGTAGACGAAGGCACATCCATCTCTGACTATGATCCCGACGAACTCAAGAGACGGATGTCTTTGAACGTGAAAGTTCTCCCCGTTGAGTGGAAAAACCACAAGGTTAACTTCATTGATACTCCAGGCTATGCTGATTTTGTTGGTGAGGTCAAGGCGGGTTTACGCGTAGCGGACGCAGCCCTCTTGGTTGTCACCGCTGAAAAGGGCGTAGAAGTCGGTACAGAACTCACCAGCCAGTTCGCAGATGAACGCAAGTTGCCACGCATCATTCTGGTCAATAAACTTGATCGTGAAAATACCTCGTTCGATCAAGCACTTACCTCTTTGCGCAACTACTTTGGAAGTAAGGTTGTGCCCCTACAAATCCCCATTGGTGAGCAGCATGACTTCAAAGGGGTCGTAGATCTGGTGTCACAAAAGGGCTACACCTTTGAGGGCGGGAATAAGGTGCAAGAAGTCGCGATTCCCGCCGACCTGCAAGATAGCATTAGCAGCTACCGCGAACAGCTCATCGAAGGGGCCGTCGAGAGTGATGACGCGATTATGGAGAAGTTTCTGGAAGGGGAGGAATTAAGTCAGGAAGAGATCGTAACCGTCATCAAAAAGGGAATTAGTAGCGGAATCATCATTCCGGTCCTGTGCGGCTCTGCCAGCAAGAATATTGGGGTGCAGACGCTACTCGATGCCATCGTCGATTACCTACCCAGTGCGGCAGAAGCTGCGCCCCCAGAGGTAAAGGCAAATGGCAATGTAACCTCCATCTTCATCTTCAAGACAGCGGCGGCCCAGGTCGGCACCATTTCCACTTTCCGCGTGTATAGCGGCACGTTGAAGCCAGACAGCCACGTGTTTAATGTGCAGACGAAAACAGATGAACGTCTGGGTCAATTGATTATTCCACGAGGCAAGCAGCAGGAAAATGCAACAGAGATCGCCGCGGGCGATATCGGGGCGGTTGCCAAGCTCACAAACACCCACACAGGCGACACGCTCACCAGCAGCAAAGAGCAGGCAACCACGATGGTTCCGATCAACTTTCCCGCGCCCTGCTATACGGTGGCTGTTATTCCTAAGAGCCAGGCAGACCTTGATAAAATGGGTAATGCCCTCAACCGTATTGTCGAGGAAGATCGCACCTTGCACGTCTCACGCGACCCACAGACGGCTGAAGTGCTGTTGTCAGGCATGGGCGAGGCACACATCCAGATCATTGTTGAAGGCATCAAGCGCAAATATGGCGTAGACCTGGAAGTACATGATCCGCGCATCTCGTATCGCGAGACGGTGCGCAAGAAGGCCCGCGCCAATGGTCGCCACAAGCGTCAGAGTGGTGGACACGGGCAGTTTGGCGATGTGTGGTTGGAGATCGAGCCGCTGCCACGCGATAGTGAGCAGACCTTTGTGTTTGAGGATAAGATTGTCGGCGGCGTTGTCCCCGGACAATACATCCCGGGCGTTGAGAAGGGTGTACGCGAGTCGCTGAAACGGGGCTTTGTTTCCGGCAATCCGATGGTCTATGTCAAGGTCGCACTGGTGGATGGTAAATATCACCCGGTGGACTCGTCGGCCCAATCGTTTGAGGTTGCCGCTTCTCTGGGCATGCAGGAGGCAGTGCCACAGGCGGGTCCGGTGTTGTTGGAGCCCATCATGACCGTTACCATCACCGTACCTGAAAACAACATGGGCGATGTGATGAGCGACATCAACACGAAACGAGGCCGTGTGCTCGGCATGGACTCGATAGGCAACGGATTGCAGCAGATCACGGCCCTGGTCCCGCAGGCAGAGATGCTGCACTATGCCACCGACCTGCGCTCTATCACGCAGGGACGAGGCTCCTTCGCGATGGAGTTTTCGCAGTACGAAGAAGTGCCCGCCAATGTCCAACAAGAAATTGTTGCCAAGCACAAGCCAAAGGCTGAGGTATAGGGTAGGGTTTGGTGGAGAAGAAGCTGCGGCGTGTCGCAGCTTCTTCTGTTTCTGGCCTTGACATATATTTTGTAAACGGGTATGCTTATGTATATACACAAGTATACACAGGAGGCATTATGCAGGTAGTAAAATTACGCAAAGTGGGGAACTCAGCAACAGTAACATTACCATCTACAGTACTAGAAGCTCTACATTTACATGAGAATGACGAGATTGCGATAGAAGTTACAGGGGACCGTATTGTACTCACCCGTGCAACTACAGATTTCCAAGATGCTTGGGCAGCTTACCAATCTCTAGAACCACGCTATCACAATGCCAATCGCAAATTAGCCGAGTAAGTGTAATGGTACGTTTTCTTCCCGAAACTATCGTGCTAGCAATTCACGAAGATCAAGTTCGTCTTTATGGTGGTTCCTACGGAATACGTGATGCAGCTGCGTTAGACGCAGCAATCAATATGCCAAAAGCACAATTTGGAGGTGAGTTTCTCCATCCCACTATCTTTCATATGGCCGCAGCTTACGGTTTCCACATCTGCCAGAATCACCCTTTCATTGATGGCAACAAACGTACTGCGGGTATGGTTATGTTTACATTTCTGCTTTTCAATGGAATTGAGCTAACAGCAACAGAGATAGCATACTATGAAACCATGATGGCTGTTGCTAGCGGGATCATGGATAAAGAACAACTTACACAATGGCTACAAACAGTGGTCAAGACCATAGGCGATTAATGCTCTATGTAATCACTTTGATGTAGGAGATTGCGCCATTGGGAGCGATCTGTAAGCTGTAGAGCTGACGGGTGGGGAAGGCTTTGTGCAGTTCAGTGTAGTCAGATAGATTGCTAGCTAAGGCGTAAATCACGTCATCGTGTAACAGGGGATCGTTCAGGGGAAAGAGCACGAGTTGGTAGATGGTATAGTCACCTGTGGTAATAATGGCATTATGGATGTCAGGTTGGCGATAGAGCGTGGACAAATCAATGCGATAGCCTTGTGACAGGCCGCTATAGTTGTTATAGAGCGTGATCTGGCGCGGCAGATAGTAGATCAGGCTACAGGCTAACAACACCGCAATGAGCAGCAGGGTGAATATACTCATGGGCTTCCTCTTACTGTCTGGAGCGACGGCGTTGGCAGGGGAATGTAGTCGCTTGCTCACATATGCACTCAATGTAGTGCCTAATGTATGCCCAACCTCATTCAGGTTGAGGATGCCACGTGCGGTGAGGATAAGCAGGAAGGGTAGCGTTTCGTAGAGATAGCGCGGTCCCAAGTAGATGCCATGATAGAAATAGCCGACCCAGACACAGGTCATGAGTAAGGCTGCAACGAGAAAAAGCCAGTCGTAGCGTGTAGCTTTCCTTGTGAGGAACGGGATACAGAGAAATGCCAGAGTGAGATAGAACGGCCACCCGAAAAGATCGATTGCCAGAATCGTCAATAGCTCATCCAGGTTTACCAGCCCACCAGCGAAGGTGTGCTGTCCATAAAAACCGACCCCTTGCCCAAACCCCCAGTGATCGCCAGCGAAGAAGAGTGAGCGCGGCGTTGTCAACCAGCTATCAGTAAGCAGTTTATTGAAGCCGAGCGATATCTCCAGAAAGATCAGCAGCACCACGATGAACGCGATCATCGGCAGCAGCAAGCGACGCCACTCATGCTGAACATCTTTCCAGGAGCAGAGTAGTAGTCCAGGGATAATGATGCAGACAAACAACACGGCGACGAGGTCGCGTGTTAATCCGGCCATGCCGAATAGTGCAGCCGCTACTACCAGATACCGCGCCGCCTTGCCCTGTATGAAGCGGAGAAACGCCCATATACCCCATACGAGATAGAACAGCGCGACTGCGTGGCTGAGGTAGCTGGCGGCAAGATAGCTGTAGAAAGGCGATAAGGTGCCCAATAGGACTGTAATAGTGGCGGTGCTGCGGTCATAAAGTCGAGCAGCGATCAGGCCAATACCTAGCAGGGCAAATGTCCCTAGCAATGGCTCGTCGAGCCAGGGAACACCGAGCCAGATGCCAGGGACGAGGGTGAGCGAGGTGCCCGGCGCATATTGTGTAAACCAACGCCCCTGAAATTGCACCATAAAAGGGCCAGGAAAGCGGTCAACAGCAGGCGGTATGGGGGCAGAAAGGTGCCCTGTGGCATACATCTTTGCCGCGAACAGGTAGGCCACCGAGTCATAGATATGTGGCTCGGCATGATATTGCACCAGGGCAATCCAGGAGACGAACACGAACGAGGCCGCTAACGCAATCCAGGCGATGGGGTGCAAGGGGCCTTTATTAACACGGAGATATAACGCCCGCAAGGTGGTACCAAAGGGAATTAACCCAACCTTCGTAGGGGCTGGATTTCCGCGATGTAGCGTAATGGTATTCTGTAGCGCACCCACCAAAACGCCTATCCAGACATCGCCGAGGACGACGAGCAAGAGGATGCAGATGGCCCAGATGGTGGTGAGCAGAAAGAAGTCGATAACCATGGCAGCGAACGGGGCTGAGTCGGCGGGAAAATAGAAGTTGGCAAGGGGCAGGTTGTCACGCACGATGCTGATGGCATGATTGTTGCGATCAAGCTTGATATGCAGAATAGCATGAT
Source organism: Ktedonobacterales bacterium (assembly GCA_038199755.1). Taxonomy (GTDB): domain Bacteria; phylum Chloroflexota; class Ktedonobacteria; order Ktedonobacterales; family Ktedonobacteraceae; genus JBBPYR01. The sequence continues at coordinate 6,814 of JBBPYR010000011.1, forward strand.
TTATGGCTATAAGATCAAGCTCCATAGGAGTTTCGGGTTGTTGCAGCTCTACGCTGAGTTGGAGCGATGTAGTAGGTTGGAACGCGATAGCCTGTCCGTTTTCGGGCGAGGCGATGGTGGTTATGGCTTGCCCATTGGCCACCACACGCAGGTTTCGCCACTGACTGAGGCCATCTATATTGCGCATCCAAGCTTGAAAACGGTAGTAGAGTGAGGTGGAGAAGGCGGTAAAATAGCTTTGGTCGAGCGTAAAGTTGTTGGTACTATCAGAGCCATCAAGCTGGTATTCATGGATAACGGCCACATGGGGGGCCAGTTGGATGGATTGCAACGCACTATCTTGCTTGATAGCGATGCTCTGGCTACCGACATGAACGGACAGAGTGCGACCTTGCAGATCAACGGTGACAGGCAAGGCAGCCTGGGAGCAAATAATATGCGCTATCAGCAGCACGGGTAGTAGCAGAACAACAATAAGACTCCACCGCATTTATATATCACTTCACTTACTGTTCATGTTATTGTTTCTGTCATTGTCCCTAGAACCTTGCGGACGTTGCCCGCCACCACTACGGCTTTTGCCACTCGATTTCGCGCTCTGTCTCTTGTCGCGGGCGAGATAGACATTGGCATCAGCTTCGTGACCGTGACTG
>JBBPYR010000012.1:0-37405 GCA_038199755.1 Ktedonobacterales bacterium
AAAAAGGGGGTGGTATCCCCTGCACGGGCGACCCAAGGGTCCCCTCCCCGCCTCGTCCGCCTCCCCCGCCCCTACTGAAAAGCAGATCCTTTCGCTTAACTTCATGTCTATGGGGCGCGATACATCTCGCCCCTACGGGCTTGCAGCGCGCTTTGCTGCTGCTTTTGAGGGGCTGGGAAATGAGAATGTTTTATGCTTTAGCGAGGTAGCGAGCGTGAAAGCCACGCCAGAGGGCGAAGGTGGACCAGATGATCGCGGTTGCCATCACAAAGTCCCCGACTCCAATGCTCATGCCGTGCCCAAAGATGTGTGGTGCGTAGGTGGTGAGTAGTATGCCTTCAATGCCGATGGCTAGTAGGGCCACAATCATGGCTATGGTCATGATTGATGCGGGCCACAGTGCCAAGCGCAGAACGCGTTCGCTGAGTTCGCTGCGAGCTATGGCGAGGCTGAGCGATATCGTCACTGTACCCACGAACAGCACGGCGAGGAGGGCATAGATGCCGCCATTGGGGTCGAAGCTCTTCGCCCAATATCCAGTGATGAGCAGGAGTGTTGCGACGATGAAGACGAGAGTCACGATCACAGAGAGCGCGATGAGGGTCAGAATGTCGCGGCGTAAGGAGGCCAGTGCCTGTTTGATGGCGACGAAGATGATCGGTAGACCAGCGGCCAGGATCATCAGGAAGGCGATCTCACCAGCGGTTCGGGCTACGCGGTAGAGCGTGTCCAACTCTGGGTGAGCCTGCGCGATGGGGTTCCATTGCGAGAGTGGGTCGATGACTCCTTGGAAATAGAGCCAAGGGAAGCCGAAGAGGACAAAGGCGATAAAGATCATGATGATGGAACGACGTTGTGTGCGCAGCATTTGCAGAACCCTTTCATCTATGACTAATGTGTGTTGCAACGCGTAGAGTTGCTCCGCCAGCATGCCACCGACGACATCGCCGAACAGAGGCAGCCAGAGGCGCAGGACTCCCCATGTGCCACGCTGTTGATAGGCGTCCTGGCAGCATTGGCGAAAGCTCTGGAGAATCGATGGTGCATACTCACGACAGAACTCTGCTGGTCCCAGCCAGAGCAACCATTGGTAGGCGCGAATGGAAAAAGCGACAATCCAGGGCATAGGCTGGAAAGCTGGTAACGGTTGTGAAGGCTTTGCTGGTGGTTTTGTCATGCTGTACCCTTGAACGGTAGTTGTGGTTGCCAATTACCTAGTAGAGGCTTGGTGCGGGCAATGGCGATAGCTCTTTCTAGACGCTGTATCTCAGCTAGAGCAACCTGCTGGCCGAAGCTGGTCAGGCGATAGTAGCGTCTGCGTTCATCGTCCAACGCCGGGTCGGGGCGTTCGTCTGTCTCGACGATCAGGCGGTTATGCAGCATATTTTTGATGGAGCGGTACAACGTCGTAGGGCCGATGCGTAATTTGCCCTGGGTGTTGGCCGCGATCTCCTGCATGATACTGTAGCCGTGTCGCTCGCCATCTGCCAGGGCGAGCAGAATGTGGAAGACTGCCGGGCTGAGTGGGAGCATCGTCTCTGGGTCCTGTTCCGTCAATGGCATCGTGCGTCTCCTCGTTCATGTATTTCCATGTTAACTATAACCGATGTGGGTATATCATGTCAAGCAAGCGGAGGGCGCGATAATGAAGGTGGGCGAAAAAATTGATAATCGTTAGCGGCTTGGCGTATGATGTGGGTGGTAAACGGGCGTGGGCTGCGTAGGCATACTATTTGTTTTTTGTGCAGAGAGGTGGTCGTCGATGGCGTATCACAATAGCGGGGCCTCTTTGGGTCAAGAGGATGAGGGTTTTGACCTGGGCACGATTTTTATTGGTCGCCAGCAGCAGCTTGATCTATTTGAGATCTTTCTGCAGCGTTGGCAGCGGCGTTTGGCAGGGCTGGATGGCGATGATGCTCTGGTTACGGCGGCTCCCTCACCAAATAACAAGCTGCAAGGGTTGGTGGTGCTGCTGTATGGGCGCGGCGGTTTTGGCAAGAGTACACTGCTCAAGCATTATCGGGCTATGGCTTTGCAGGCAGTGCCACGGTTGTCCCCTCCTGATCTGCTTTGATACCTATGAGGAGGTTGACGCCGCTGTACTGGTTGGAGGGGGATAGGCCGGAGGTGTTTGTGCGGTATGCGAGGCCGTTGTTGGAGGAGTATGGGGTGTGATTGGGGAGAAGGGGCCTAGAATAGGCATGAACCTTAGCAAATGATTTTAGGTTCATGCCTATTTGCTGTTACTAATGGGTTAGTTGTCGAGGGAGAGGGTGAGCGTTGGTTTGGGCAGTGGGTGTTCGGTGGTGAGTGGGACGACGGCGGTGCCGAGGGTGAAGAATTCGATGACGTGCGATTCCCATTCGTAGTTGCTTTGACTGACGGTGACGCCGATGACATTGGTGGCTTGTAGGGCCACACATTCGGCTTGCATGCGTTCCATTGCGAGTTCACGGGCTTCGTAGAGGCCCTGGGTGTAGGTGGCGATTTCGACGTTGCGCCCGATCTGTTTGTACCATTGCCCCATGCTTTGGTGTTCGACGTGGTAGACGCAGTTGCCCATGACCATGCCAACGGGGAGGTAGCCAGCTTGCAGGAGTGACCAGAAGTCCTGGCCGGAGAGGGCTGAGGTGAAGGGTCGCCGTTGGACGTTGCGATAGGATTGGCCGTTGCGGGCACGGATGGCGGTTCCCACGGCGATGAATTCGGCAAGTTCTGTCTCCCAGTTTTGGTTGTTGATCTCCAGATGTACGCCGACGATACCGTCGGCACCTAGTATGTTGGCCTCTTCCACCATGCGGTTCATGGCGAGGGTGCGGGCGTTGTACATGGCCTGTGTGAGGATGCCGACTTCCTGGCTGACCTTCCAGTTAGTGACTTGCCAGCCGACGTGATAGATGGAGGTGCCCATTACGAGGCCGAGTGGCTCGAAACCAGCCTCGCGTGTGAGGATGAATTCACTGACACTGAGGTCGCTGGTGGCGAGGCCGCGATGGGTGGCGTCACCACGCATGGCGGCTAGGCGCGCCTGGGCTCGTTGTGATAATGGGCCGCTCTGTGAGGGTGCGGGTTGTCCGTATGGGTTCTGTGGAGGCATTTGTTGTGACATTTGCTCCCCTTTCTTTCGATATGATTGCAGTAGGGATGTCCCTACTGATGAGTTGTGGTTACTATAGCACTATAGCATACTAAGCAAGAGATATGTTTTTAATGCATTTGGTATCCCCAGCAAGGGCGACTCGCGAGTTGACAAACATACTATTTATGATTTACAATTATCATAGGTTACTAGTAACCTATGATAATTGTAATCTATCCTGCTTTGTGCAGAGAGGGTTTGCGGAGGTGTGATGTCGATCAAATATGCTATGTTGGGCTTTTTGAGCTGGAAGGCTTTTACGGGCTATGAACTTAAAAAGCTGTTTGCGGAGTCGGCGACGTTGGGCTGGTCAGGCAATAGCAATCAAATTTACAAAACGCTGATCGAGCTACATCAGGAGGAACTGGTTTCGCTGGAGGTTCAACTTCAAGAAGTCCATCCAGCCCGCAAGGTCTATACCATTACCGAGAAGGGGTTGGCGGAGCTGAAGGGGTGGGTTCAATCGACTCCCGAACTGCCTGTACAGAAGAATTCATTTCTCACTCATTTTGCCTGGGCTGATCGGCTTGAAGCTGGGGAGATGGATGTCTTGCTTGCAACGTATGAAGAGAAATTACGTGTGCAATTGTTGCTGTTTCGCGCTCGTGACCTGCGGAAAGAAGCTCCACAGAGGACGCCGCGTGAAATTGCTCTCTGGAACATGATTTCGGAAAACTGGCTTTCATTTTATGAGAACGAGCTTAGCTGGATTCACAAGGTGCGCGAAGAGCTTGTGAAGATGTAGATAGAACAGGAGGACATGTTATGAGTACCAAATCAATCTATAGAACGGTACTGGGCGAGAGAGCGGTGATGGCTTTCTATGATGCGGCCTTGCAGCACTGGCCTGCCCCCTATGAAACACTGAATGTTGCCACATGCAATGGCAACACCTTCGTCATCGCGAACGGTCGGCAAGCTTCACCTCCGCTTGTACTGCTACACGGGGCAGGAGGAAATTCTGCGATGTGGGCGAGGGAGGTCACTTCATATAGTCGCTTCTATCGCACCTATGCGGTTGATCTGCTTGGCGAGGCTGGGCATAGCGCGGCGAATCGTCCTGCGTGGAACAGTCCAGCCTATGCTGAGTGGCTTGATGATGTGTTGAATGCTTTGAAGGTCGAGCGCGCTGTGCTGGTTGGCATTTCGCAAGGAGGCTGGGTTGCGCTGAAGTATACGATAGCGAAACCTGAGAGGGTTGAAAAACTGGTGCTGATCAGTCCTGGTGGTGTCATTCCTGATCGGGTGTCGTTTGTCTTGCGTGCGCTCTGCTATTCATTGCTTGGTCGGTGGGGTATCAGAATGATGGTGCAAATGCTGTATGCTGACCAACGAGTGTCGAAGGGTGTTGAAGAAATGACTACCCTCCTGTTACGCAACTTTCGCACGCGCATGGGTATTCTGCCCATCTTCACCGACATGGAATTGCAGTGCTTGACGATGCCCACGTTGCTGCTGGGCGGGACAAAAGATGCGCTACGTGATATTGAGAAAATTGCGGCACGGTTGCGCAGGTTCGTGCCACAACTTGAAGTTATACTCCTACCGGGGGTTGGGCATGCAGTAGTAAGTACGACGGAGCATATCCTGCCGTTTTTGTTTCCCAACGAGGCGGGTGTGGATGTGAAGAATTGATCTGATTGTGCATGATGACCGCAAAGAAGCTTTGCGGTCATCATGCACAATCAGATCAATTCTTCACAAAAGCTTATATGCCAATAGTATCCCAGACATGGGCGACTAAGGCTTTAGGATCACTTTGAGGCAGTCGTCTTCTTTGTGTTTGAAGATGTCGTAGCCGCGTGGTGCGTCATCGAGTTTCATGCGATGGGTGATGATGTAGGATGGGTCGATTTCGCCTTTTTCGATGCGTTCGAGGAGGGGGTGCAGGTAGCGTTGCATGTGCGTCTGCCCCATTTTGAAGGTGAGACCTTTGGCGAAGGCGGCTCCGAAAGGAAATTTGTCGAGGAAACCACCGTAGACGCCGGGAACAGAGACGGTACCACCCTTGCGGCATGCCTGAATTGCTTGGCGCAGCGCGTTGGGACGGTCAGTGTTTAGGCGTGTCTTCTGCTTGAAAGTGTCAATGCCTGAGATGATGTCGCTGCCATGCGCCTCAAGGCCGACTGCATCGATACAGGCGTCGGGACCACGACCGCCAGTGCGCTGTTTTAGCTCCTCCACGACATCGGTGCCCACGATGTTGATTACCTCGGCACCGCTTTGTTCCGCGGCTTTGCGCAGGCGTTCGGGTTCGCGATCCATGGCGATGACGCGCTCGGCTCCGAGCAGGAAGGCACTTTTGATGGCGAATTGTCCTACAGGACCACAGCCCCAGATGGCTATGGTGTCGCCCGGCTGGATGTTGCAGTTCTCGGCGGCTTGATAGCCGGTCGGGAAGATGTCGGAGAGGAAAAGCACCTGCTCATCGGGCAAACCCGCAGGAATTTTGATGGGCCCCACATCGGCGAAGGGCACACGGGCATACTCTGCCTGCCCACCTGCGTAGCCGCCGTACATGTGCGAATAGCCATAGAGTCCCGCCGCTGAGAAGCCGTACATTTTTTCTGCCATCCATGCGTTGGGATTGGAGTTGTCGCAGAGGGAGAACATGCCCTTTTCACAGAAGAAGCAGCGGCCACAGGAGATGGTGAAGGGAACGACGACGCGATCCCCTTTCTTCAGGTTTGTGACCTCTTTGCCAACCTCGACAACCTCGCCCATGAATTCGTGACCGAGGATGTCGCCCTTTTCCATAGAGGGAATGTAGCCATCATAGAGGTGCAGGTCTGAGCCGCAGATGGCTGTGGTTGTGATTTTGACGATGGCATCGCGTGGATTGCGAATCTCCGGGTCGGGCACGTTTTTGACGCGCACGTCGTGTGTGCCATACCAACATAAGGCTTTCATCGCATATTCCCTTCTTTGCGGCCTTCACCTGTCGGCTGGCCTTGAATGCTAGCGACCTCGCCTGCTTCCAGCAGTTCTTTGAAGCGGCGCAGCGTTTCGAGGGCCTCGCGCTCTGGTATATGGGCCAAGATGCGTCCCAGGCTGCCCTTTATGGAGCCGCTAAATTGCAGATAGTCGAGTTCAAGTGTCACAACGGTGCCGCGATCCCCTGTTGCTGGCTCGAAGCTGACTTTTCCAGCATTGGCAGTGATGGGGCTACCATGAGCATGCCATGCGATGCTCTGTCCGGCCTGCTCTTGTAGTATCTCCGCGTCCCACGCGATTGTTTGTCCGCTGGGACTAGCGGCGATCCAGTGCGAGGTGCGCTCACCTGTTTTCGTGACCGTTTCGATGAAAGGCATGTAGCGTGGTGCATTTGTAACATCACGCCAAAAGTTGTAGAGGTCCTCAGGTGAGTGGTTGACGGTGATGCGTCGCTGTACGCGTATGCCACGTTGTCCCTCTAGCTGTGATTTGGTAGAGGGGCTTTTTTCAACGGTGGTGATGTCAAACAACTGATAGAGGTAGCTATGCCCAGTTAGGCCGCGTTGAACCATGGCGATACCAACGGCACCCAGTCCGATACTGAGCCGATCCCGTCGTAACAGGCTGAAAAGTGAGAGGCCAGCACCGGTAAAGGCCGATAGCCAACGCTCGGTTTGACTGATATTTGTGCTTGTCCATGCGCGTACCGCAGGCTCATAATAAGCTTGTTCATTAGCTTGTGTAGTAGGTGTTTGTGTTGAAGACATATGTATCCCTTCTTTGTACGTAGGCAGGTTCAACATAGATATCACGCATAAGGTATGAGAAGTGTTACTTGCTAAGCACGGCCAACTAGCTACCATAAGACGAAGTGCCTGTCTTGCATTGGTTAGTTGCCCATGCTTACAAAGGAATTGGTGAATTTTGCTATTTGATTGAAAATAATCACCAAAAAGACTTGCATTTTTCAAAATAGGGTGTTATTATTACCATGTGATTAACGAGATGTAGCAAGTTGATAGTAGAAATTATATGAGAGCGAGAAGATATTACACGAGGGGAGAAGATTATGGGGCCATTAGGTTTACAGCAAGAAGAGCGCACACAGCATTGTCGGGAGTTGCTGCACGAGGCAGAACAGCGACGTATGTTGGGCCAAGGTGAAGGTGGGCAGAGGGGTGAGCATCGACGCCATACGGTGGTGCGCCATGCTATCAGCCGTGTTGGTTCCTGGCTGGTGCTGCTGGGTACGAAGTTAGAGCGTGTTGAACCTGCATAAGGTAAAAAAATAGAGTGTAGGCTACAAGAGGAGTAGAACGTTTTGATGAATCCATTGATTACGAGAGACCCCGTGAGTGGGGGAGAGTTGATTGTCACTCGTTTGGAGTCGCCCGATAGCGGCATTGTGATTGAGGGCCGTTTTAGCCTGGGCTGGATTGGCCGTTTGTCGCGTGAGCAGCTTGATTTTGTTGAGCTACTTGTCAAGTATCGCGGCAATATTCAGAAGCTGGCGGCTGAAATGGATGTGGCATATAATACGGCGCGCAGCAGGCTGGACGAGATTGTGGCGGCTCTGGGTGGCACGCCGGAGAATGATGGTCTGGGGCGCGCTGACCGCCGCATTGTGCTGGATCGCTTGGCGGCGAAGGAGATCAGCGTGGAAGAGGCGATGCGTCTCTTGAAGGGCTAGGTAGGTTGCTATGGCAACATCCAAGGATGAACGAGACCGCATTTTGCGTCTCGTCGAGTCTGGTCAGGTGAGCGCGGCAGACGCGGGTCAACTGCTGGATACGCTGGAAAGCGAGCGACCAACAAAGCCGCTGCGTGATCGCACTATTCGCGTGCGGGCAACCACAATTGATGGCAAGCGGCAGAAGGTGAATGTGACCGCGACCCTGCCGGTTAGCGTGATTAAGGTAAGCTTACGACTGGGTACGCATTTGATGCCGCAGTTAAGCGATAACGCGCTGCTGGACCTGTTGCGCAAGATCGAAGAGGGTGCGACGGGACGCTTGCTCGACCTACAAGACCTGGAGAAGGGCGAACGAGTAGAAGTTTTTGTTGATTAGTGTATACGAAAGAGCAAGGATGAAGATATATGACACAGCAAACATTTCCTGCTGGCGGTTTACGCCGCCTCGTGTTATCGAACATTGAGGGCGACCTGAGAGTGTACGGCTGGCAGCAAGCGGAGATCAAACTCGCCTATGATGATGAGGGTGCTACCCAGGTGCGGCAAGAGGGCGAGGCGTTGATGTTGGATGGCTGTGAGGGTGATCTGGAAGTATGGCTCCCCTATGAATGTGCGGTGCAGGCCCATAACGTAGCGGGCGACGCCGATGTGAAGGATATCCAACAGGTCGAACTGAGCGATGTTGATGGTGATGTCACTATTGAGACAATCAGTGGGAATGTGACCGTTGAGGATGTGGGGGGAGATGCGACCTTCCAGAATATTCAAGGCGAGGTGAGTACACGGAATGTCGGTGGAGACATCACGGCAAACGCCATTCAAAGTACGATCACCTGTGAGCATATTGGTGGCGATGTGAGCATTCATGGTACTGGGGGAGCGGCCAATATTGATGAGGTGGGTGGCGATGTCGCTATTCATGGCATTGCGGGTCCATTATCGCTCGGAGATGTGGGTGGCGATATCGTTGCGGAGGGCATGGCTGAGGCCAGGGTTAGTGGCGATACCGGTGGTGATGCCTCGTTTTCGGGTATGGGCCATCTTTTGCTCGGCTCGATAGGTGGCGACCTTGCCCTAAAGTCTATCGGTGAGGTGCAGATCGCTAGTGTTGGTGGCGACCTGAGTGCGCAGAGTGGAACAGCGGTTATTCACTGTGGTAGTATTGGTGGTGATTGCAAGGTGCAGAATGGCAGCGAGTTGTTGTTCGAAAGTGTCGGCGGCGATCTGATCCTGAATGGTGTAATGCATGTGCATGCAAGCAGCGTCGGTGGCGATTGTCAGGTGAAAGGGCATCCAGACGCGGACATTGTGCTGGGTGATGTCGCTAGCGATCTCCAGATTCACAACGCAGGGCGTGTGCAGGTAAGCAGTGTTGGCAGCGATTGCGAGCTGCACGACATTCAGGGCGAGGTGACAATTGGCTCGATTGCCTCAGATGCACGTCTGATCAATATTGCTGGTAATCTACATGTGGGCACGATTGGTGCTGACGTGGAGCTAAAGGGTGCGCGCAGTAATATCGAGATAGGCAGTATTGGGGCTGATCTGATTTTGCAGGCGGACTTTCCGGCTGGTAGTGTGACGCGCTTGCAGGTTGGCGCGGATGCGCGTGTGCTTCTACCTTCTCATGCCAATCTGAGCATTCAGGCTGTGGTTGGTGGCAGTGTGAGCGGACGTTCTGTTGTCTCGAACTCGGCGGGCAACCAGGTCAATCTGGTATATGGTGATGGCTCGGCTCGGCTGGAAATGCAAATTGGGGGTGATCTGAGCTTGCGAGGTGATGAGGGGCCGCGCAGTAGTAGTAGCAGCAGTTTCGGTGCCAACGGTTCCTGGCGAGATTTTGAGCGCGAAATGGAGAATATTGGCGTGGAGATTGAGCGTGAGATGAGCAAGTTGAGCGGAGAAATTGAACGCAACCTGTCACGCCGCATGAAGCGTCTGGGCGAGGAGCAACGTCACCGTTCCGAGGAACTGCGACAGCGGGGTGAGCACCTACGGCGGCAGCGCGAGCAAGCACCGCGTGTGCGTGTGCGTATCAATGATCGCGAATGGAGCATGGACTCCAACCGTCTGGAGCGGATTGTGGAACAGGCGCGGAGAGCCGCACAAGAGGGTGTGTTTGGTGCGCTGGAAGCGGTAGAACAGGCACTACGGAATATTCATGTGTCTGTGTCTCCAACTCCACCGACTCCACCTGCTCCGCCATCGGCACCACCAGCGCAACCAGGGGAGCCTATGCGCAGTGAGCAGGGAGGTCAGGGAGGTCAGGGAGGTCAGGGAGGTCAGGGAGGGCAGACCAGTGCTGCTGCCTCTGGCATCGCACAGTCACAGTCGCAATTCCAGGGCGGTTCACAATCGCAGTCGCAGTCACAGTATCAAGCGGGCCAAGAGGAGCGAAGCGGGCTAGAGGGAATAGATAAACAAGCCGCTAATCCTGAACAGGAACGCGAGGCCATTTTGCGTATGATTGCCGAGGGGCGCATCTCGCCAGAAGAGGGCGATCTGTTATTAGAAGCATTGGGATAGATAAAGGAACAAAGAGGATAGAATGACTCAGCAAACATTTTCCGTGGGCAAGAAGCCGCGTCTTGTGATAACGCGTGGGCGCGGCACGATAACCATTCGCTCCTGGGAGGAGCAGAACATCAGCGTTGAGACACAGGGTGCTGTCGCGCAACTCTATCAAGAAGGCGAAACCGTTTTTGTCAGTGGGTATGAGACTGACCTGATTGTGACTATTCCTTATAGTAAGCCGGAAATGAAGCCGGGGCGTCTATTCATGATCCTGACAGATATCAGTATCAGCGACCATGATGGTGTAGTTGTGGCCGAAAACATGGGCAATTGCGAATTGAACAACATCCGTGGGAATGTGGAGTTGTCGAGGGTCGAGGGCAATCTACAGGCGAGTGATGTGCAGGCTTTGCAGGAGCGCAAGGGCATTGGTGGTAATGCGGTGCTTACGAGCATTTCGCGCATCGAAATTGGTCTGGTAGGGGCGAATCTGACGGTGCAGAACGCTGAGACGGTGCGTACTGGTCCAGTGGGTGGCTCGCTTGAAGCTGGTGGAATTGCTGCGGTGTTTCAGTGTGGCTCAGTTGCGGGCAACTGCATGCTGCATCAATGCGGAAACGCGGCCTTGCAACTGAGCAATGTTGGTGGCAATTTGCAGATAGATCGGGCGGGCGTTGCTAGCATTAGTAGTAGCAACGTCGGTGGCAATCTGACGCTGGCGACGACGTTTGCGCCGGGGAGTAATACGCGCTTGATGGCGGGTGGCAATGCCACGATTACACTGCCGGAACATGCGGACTTGCGGGTATACGCGATGGCAGGCGGCAGTGTTGTGGGCGAGGCACTGGGGAAGCGCAAGAGTGGCACGATGTTGAATGTGGTGTATGGCAATGGGGCAGCCTCACTCAGTGTAACTGCGGGTGGTAATGTGCGCTTGCAGGGGAATGTTGTTCCGAGTGAGGAAAGCGGCGGCATGGATTTTGCGCCATTTCGTGAGTTTGGGCGCGACTTCGGACGCGATATGGGCAAGATGGGCCGTGACCTGGAGGCTGCCTTCAGATCACCAGTTCCCCCAATGCCACCGATGCCACCGATGCCACCAATGCAGCCCATGTCACCGATGCCGCCGATGCAACCAATGCCGCCGATGCCGCCGATGCCAGGGCGCCCGTCGCAAGGGCCATCTACATCATCGCGTGAGCAGCCTGCAAATCAAGGGCCTGTGACGAAGACGCAGAAGCGTGAGGCTATTCTGCGCATGGTGGCTGAAGGGCGCATTACCCCTGACGAAGGAAACATGCTGCTCGAAGCGTTGGAAAAAGAATAAAGAGGGATGTCCCTAGTGGGCATCCAGCGTATGAGTAGGGGATGCCCATAAGGAGCATCCCCTACTGGCATATGTAGAAGCTGCTCATTGTACGCTTGGCAAAAGCTGCATGCTAGAACTCAACGAGACGAGCAACCCCGTGCAGATGTTCTACTGTGTAGAGGTCCTGTGCTCCTGCATGCGGAAGCACACCGAACAGGTGCCCTTCTATTCACAGAACGGAACCCACTAAAAAGCGGTTTTCACGCCTACGCGGTGCTCTTAATCGCCAAAAGTGCTGTCACGAGCCGCTCGATTTCCTCTATTGTGTTGTAGTGGACCGCGCCGACGCGCACCAGACCGCCATGCTCTTCAAGGCCGAGGCGGTCAACGACGGAAAGGGCATAGAAATTGCCATTCCATACGTAGATGTTGGCTTTGTCCAGAGCTTCGGCTACGGCCTGCGGGCTGTGACCTGCGAGGGTGAAGGAGAAGGTGGGCACGCGCTGAGACATGCGTGCAAGGTCGCTAATGCCGTAGAGATGTAGGCCAGGGATGGCGATGAGGCCGCTACATAGGGCCTTGTTGAGTTCGAGTTCGTAGTCTGCGATAACGGCCATGCTCTGCTTGAGGGCCAACGCATTTCCATGGTAGCGATCTTGATACTGTTGGGCATACTCGCCGCCAAAGGTGGTGCCAAGCCATGCTAGGTATGCTAGTGCGCCGAGCGTACCGGAGATGGACTCGAAGCTGAGGGTGCCGGTCTCGAATTTATCGGGTGGCAGGTTGCCCGAAGGTCGCACTTTGTAAGCGGTTAGGCGTTCGAGTAAGTCGTATTTGCCGTAGAGGATGCCTATGTGTGGGCCAAAAAATTTGTAAGCGGAACAAGCCAGGAAGTCGCAGTCCAGTTCTTGCACGTCAATGGGTTTGTGAGGGGCGTATTGTACGGCGTCAATGTAGCAGAGTGCGCCGACATTGTGGGCTAGCTCGATGACGCGCTTGACATCGTTGATGGTGCCGACTGCGTTTGAGGCGTAGCCAACGGCGACCAGTTTTGTGCGTGGGCCGATGGTCTGCTCCATCTGCTCCATGTCGAGGGTGCAGTCTTCTGGGTGAATATCAACCCAGCGCACCTCACAGCCGCGATCCTCGGCGATGAGCAGCCAGGGGGCGATGTTGGCGTCGTGGTCGAGGCGCGTGACGACGATTTCGTCTCCGGCTTTGAGCAGGCGTGCGATGCTGCGACTGATGTGCAATGTCAAGCTGGTCATGTTTTGCCCGAAGATGATCTCTTCGGGGCGTGCCGCGTGCAGGAAATCTGCCACCGCCTGCCGCGCTTCGGCGATGGTTGCATCGGAGTCGCGGCTGGTGCGAAATACGCCGCCATGATTGGCGTTGGTCTCTTGAAAGTAGTGGGTCATGCGCTCGATGACTTCGCGCACGACCTGTGTGCCACCGGGGTTATCGAGAAATATGGCATCCGCTTCCAAGGCGGGAACGTGTGAGCGAATGGCTTCAATGTTCAGCATGGGGTGTCTCCTTTGGCTGGTGGTAAACGATAGTTGTATTGTATCATGCCAGATCATGCCAGTTTCTTCTGAAATGAGTATTTTGTTGAGGCGTGGGTGTATCGCTGAGGCGAGGAGATTCGTGTAAACATGAGATGAGCATCCACGCAAGGCAATGGGGTGTAGGACCAAATTTATCGCGTCGAGGGTGGGGCCTCCCGTTCGCAAGGATGAAGAGCCGATGTAGTGAACCCGATTCATGTATAAAATATACATAAGGAAGAAGAGGATATGAAAACACGCAAACTTGGCAATACTGATATAGAGATTACGGCGATTGGCCTGGGAACGTGGGCGATAGGTGGGGGTGGGTGGCAAGGTGGCTGGGGAGAACAGGACGATCAGGAGTCTATCGCGGCCATCAAAGAGGCGATCAATCTGGGTATTAACTGGATAGATACCGCCGCGGCCTATGGGCTGGGGCATTCTGAGGAGATTGTCGGGAAGGCGATTAAAGGCACGATACGACCGTATCTTTTTACGAAGTGTTCGCGTGTTTGGGGGGAAGACCGCCAGTTGAGCAGCAGCCTGAAGGCAGATTCGATTCGTCGCGAGTGTGAGGCTAGCTTGAAACGGCTTGGCGTTGACTATATTGATCTGTACCAGATCCATTGGCCTAATCCTGATGCCGATATCGAGGAGGGTTGGGAGGAGATGGCGAAGCTCAAGCAAGAGGGGAAGGTGCGTGCCATCGGCGTCTCGAATTTCAGTGTCGCACAGATGAAGCGGGCACAGCGCATCGCGCCGATTGACTCGTTGCAGCCACCCTATTCGTTGCTGCGCCGCGAGGTAGAGCAGGACCTTCTGCCCTATTGTCAAGAGCAGAACATCGGCGTGATTGTCTACTCACCAATGGCGTCCGGCTTGTTGAGTGGCACCATGACGAAAGAGCGTATTGAGCAGTTGCCCAATGATGACTGGCGTAAGGAGAGTGAGGCGTTTCAGGAGCCGCAGCTGTCACGCAATTTGGAATTGGCACAAACATTGACGGAGATTGGTTTTCCGCACACTGTTTCGGGTGGCGTGGTGGCAGTCTCCTGGACACTGCATAATCCCGCGGTGACGGGTGCTATTATTGGTGGGCGGCGCGCACGGCAAGTTGAGGAAATGGTGCATGCCGCCGAGTTCCGTATGACGGATAGCGAATTGGCCGATATCGAGACGTTTTTGGAGAAACAAAACCAACCTGCAAAGAAGTAGTTTTTATCGTGTGCTCAAGACGAGCAGGAAGGACGCCGAGCAACACTGCTGCTCGGCGTCCTTCCTGCTCGTCTTGAGCACATCACGTGCTTTATTCAGCGGAGGTAGCGGAGAGTGTTTTGGCTTCCGCGACCCACTCGGTGACGCTGGCGACATTGGGAACGTGGTGAGCAATCTTTTTGCTCGCATTCAGGTCAACCAACGTTTGGTGCAGGGTCTCTGGCTTGCGATGCTGGAGTTCTTTGCAGCTATTGACGCCAGCCTCTTCGAGCAGGTTAGCAAGGTCGCCACCTACCCCTTTGAGACGCATGAGGTCGGCGCGATTTGCCAGCTCTTTGAGGACGGTAGCGGTGCTACCAACCTTATGCGCTAGTTCGGCACGCTGTTTGCTTGTGCGCGTATGCTCAAGCAGTTGATCGGTGCTTTTGATACCCTCGGACTCAAGTTTGGTCTTGACGTCAGCTTCTAGGCCTTTGATGTTACCAATAGATTCGCCCATTGAAAAGGTCTCCTTCTCGGTATTGAACCATAACTCACTAACCATGTGATGATGTGAAGATCATGCTCCACTCATGTTTGGGTTAGCGGGAAAAATAAAGAGAGATGGGATTCGTTTCTCCCGCTTACTCCATATTATATGATAGTGAGGGAATTATTGATTTTGGTTCCCGTCATTGTTGCCAAACAGACCACCTAGCGCACCGCCAAGGCCACCGCCCATCCGCTTCTCGGCTTCTTGCTCCAGATTGTCAAGAGCACCGTGGGCTGCATCTTTTGCTTGTTGTGAGTACTGTGAGCCACCAGGGATTTTGTTGGCGAATTGGTCAATAGTCTGATCAACTTGTTGCTGCGCCATATTGCGCGCACCACCGAATTGACCCTGACCTTGCTGATTACCTTGCTGACCTTGGTTGCCTTGGTTCTGACCGTACTGGTCCTGTTGGTTGCCTTGATTACCCTGTTGGCCCTGGTTGCCCTGGTTCTGACCGTACTGGTCCTGTTGGCCTTGATTGCCTTGGTTCTGGCCATACTGGTCTTGCTGGCCTTGGTTGCCTTGGTTCTGACCGTACTGGTCTTGTTGGCCTTGATTGCCTTGGTTTTGACCATATTGGTCTTGTTGGCCTTGATTGCCTTGGTTTTGACCATATTGGTCTTGTTGGCCTTGATTGCCTTGGTTTTGACCATATTGGTCTTGTTGGCCTTGATTGCCTTGGTTTTGACCATATTGGTCTTGTTGGCCTTGGTTGCCTTGGTTCTGACCATATTGGTCTTGCTGGTTACCCTGTTGGCCGTAGTTGTCTTGGTTTTGGCCATAATTTTGATTTGCCATAGTGAAACCTCCTGTATGAATGTGTTAGTGGTGACGGGCGCGCAAGAGGCAAGAACATGTGGATATTGCTGGACCCCTGGTTTTTGTCAGCTTGCTCGTCTGCTAAGTTGCTAACCTGGAATGCAAAGCAGATGAGTGCTCGTCAGAAAGTTGTCCTGTTCAATGTGAAAAAGATCCAGGTTTGGGAGCTAATGGGTGTGCGTAACGTTGCTTGGTGCGGTCTCTAATAGCGAACGTTGTATATTTTAACCATCTCTATGGTACACGCTATTGAGCATGAGAAGCAAGGAAATCTTTCATTTCTGTAGATATTCTAATAATAAGCATTATGTAACTCTATTTCTTATCGCGATTTAATCTTTTTAGCTGTAGTAGAAGTATAAGCTGTAGAGACAAACTGAGATGCCCATACGATGGGCATCTCATCTATTCAGCGACAAGGCTAAGATGCCCGGAGAACCAGGTGCATGCGAGACGTGCTATATCACTTGGTTGTTGTACTCCTTGCTCAAAGCGTTTTTCAGCAGAGATACGAGCGAGGGTGTCCTGATGCATCGTAATAGTGTCTTGATCGCTATCTGCTGTTATGAGTAGAGTGGGTGCCAGAATGCGGGGTAGGTAATCTTGTACCACTGACAATTGAGTATCGCTGGAGACGATTGCGGCTACTATGTCGGGACGTTCCGCGGCGGCTATCAACGCTGCCGCCCCTGTCGTGCCCTTGCCGAAGTAGCCAATAGAAAAGGTATGGGTGAGGGCGTTTTCCGAAAGCCATTGAGCAATGCCAATGATACGCTGCTGCATGATATCAGTGTTGGCGCGAAAAAAGCTGGAGACAGCGTCCAATTGTTGCTCTTCTGTAGTGAAGAGGTCAACAACGAGGGTCGCCAACGCATGCTGGAACAATGCTTGCGCGATGGTAAGTGCGCTATTATGGGTCAGGGTTTCGACGGCGTCGACGCCGTGTGCTAGTATGACGATACCTTGAGCCTGGGTAGGAATATGGAGCAGGCCCATGACATTGATTGCTCCGGCTTCAACCGATACGAGTTGGCCGCTAAGGGACTTTTGCGAGCTAGGTGTGTTTTCGATCATGGTGTTCTATCCTTTTTTGGGTGTATATTCTCTTTCTATCACGAAATGGGAGGGTACTTGTCATACATGTGTGGGCAGGTTGTGCGTGAAAATGCTACAATTCCAGCGTTAAAGCCTATATAGGTTAGGCTATGGAAATTCCGCACAGATGCACTATTAAGTTCTTTTTCAGGAGAAATGGAAGCAATGGCAACAAGTATTTGGGATATAGAGGTACGAACGGCAATTGATGGGGCGAAACTGCAAATCGCCCATACGATTACGCTTGATGGTCAAGTGCTGCAGGTGGGCGCACCCTTTGGTTCGCCGGAGGATTGGCGCGATCAGTGGATCTATTTTTTGATGCTCGACCGCTTTAATAATCCGCAGGCTGCGCCCCGCCAAATGCCTTATGATAGCGTTTATGGTCAATTTCAGGGCGGCACGTTCAACGGGGTGCGTGCGCAGCTTCCATATTTGAAGGAGTTGGGGGTGGGTGCGTTGTGGCTCTCGCCGGTGCTGAAAAACTGCCAGTATGAGGATGGCACGTATCATGGCTATGGTATTCAGGATTTTTTGCGGGTTGAGCCGCGTTTCGCATCGAGTCCAGAACTGGCGGAGCGAGAGTTGCGGGCCTTGGTGGATGCCGCTCATGCCGAGGGTATCTATGTGATATTCGATATTGTGCTCAACCACACAGGCAATGTGTTCGCCTATCAATGTCATCCCGACGATACGCTGTGTCTCTCGCCTGATGTGCAGGGGGCGATGGCGGTGTTTAGCGCGGTGCCCTATACAGTGCATTGGCGTGACGAACATGGTGTGGCACGTGCGGATTGGCCAGTGGCAGAAGATATTCAGCAGCCAGCGGCAGACGCGGCGGTGTGGCCGACGGAACTACGACAGAATGCTTTTTTTCGCCGTCAGGGTTCGCCGCAAGCCGGGGGGTCTGAGGTAATCGGTGATTTTGCTTCGCTGAAGCAGATGCTGACCAGCAATGGGCCGTTGCAGGGGGTCTTGATTCGGGCGTACCAGTATCTGATTGCAAAATATGATGTTGACGGTTTCCGCGTGGATACGTTGAAGTTTATTGATCGCGATTTTGCGCGTACTTTTGGGAATGCGATCCGCGAGTTCGCACTCAGCATCGGCAAGAAGAATTTTTTCACCTTTGGCGAGGTATACGATAACGAGCAAACAATCACGCGTTTCATCGGGCGCAATGCCGCTGATCCCAGTGATTTGATGGGTATTGATGCCGCCTTGGATTATCCGCTATTCTTTACCTTGCCAGGGGTTATCAAGGGGATGCAGGCACCGAGCACGTTAGCAGCGATGTATCAAAATCGTAAACTGGCTGAGGTGGATATTCTCAGTTCGCATGGTGAGGCAACCAATTTTTTTGTGACTTTTCTGGATAATCACGATCAGAAACAACGCTTTTACTATAGTGCTGACGCGAATCCGCATCAGTATGACGACCAGTTGACAGCAGCCCTGACGTGCCTGTTCGCGCTGCAAGGGATTCCCTGTGTCTATTATGGGACGGAGCAGGGGCTACATGGACACGGGGATGCGCTGGAGGCGGTGCGCGAGGCTTTGTGGGGGAAGGCGAATGCTTTTGATGGCGGTGCGTCATTTTATACGGCACTCAAGACAATTGCGAAGGTGCGCGATACGTCACCCGCTTTGCGCTATGGCCGGCAGTATTTTCGTCCTTTATCGGGTGATATGCTCACGTTTGCGCTATCAACTGATGCGCCGGGGGTGTTCGCCTTCTCGCGTATTTTGAATGATGAGGAGGTTGTGTGCGCGGTGAATACGACGCAGCAGGTATTTTCGTTAGCGGTGATTGTTGATGGTAGTCTCAATCCCGTTGGCAATGCTTATCAGGTGCTCTATAGCAATAAGGCTGTGCCAACGGCTCCACAAGCGGTGCAAGCGAGCGCGGCAGCAGCGGTGACATATGAGGTGGATGGGAGCACGAGTCATGGCGCGGTACATTATGTGCTGGTGACGCTGCAACCGCTGGAGGCGCAGATACTAGGCTCGGTCATTGCGTAGGGACAAAAGCAGGGCATCCTCTTGTGGATGTCCTTTGTGTTCATCTCTACTATATATTTCTAATATTCTTCTAATATTTTACGCTCATTATTGTACAGTATAGTTGTAACTCCTTTCGGACTTCGATCCGTGAAAAGAGAAGTGGGATGTAGTGAATAAAAAGTTGAAACACAGCTTTTTGTTTTTGTAAAGGAGAACTATATATGGCAATGAATACACGTCAAACGATTGTAGGCGTTTTTGATGAACCGAGTATGGCAGACCAAGCCATTGAGGATCTGCAAAACGCGGGCTTTAATGCTAACCAAATTCACTTTTCGCGTCATTCGGGTGTTGATAATAGCACGGGTGAAGGTTTTTTCGCGGGTCTGAGACGCCTTTTTACAATTGATGACACCACGACTGATGGCATCAATTCGAATGTCAATACTGGTGTAGATGACTTCTCTAGCATGGGCTATTCGAACGATGAAGCCGATTGGTACAACAATCAGTATAAGGCGGGTCGCACGGTCGTTTCTGTTCGCAGTGGAGACCGCGAGAATGATGCAATGCAGATTCTGCGTAGCAATGGCGCCTATAACTATGACATGCGTGCAAGTAATATGAAGACTGGCCCTGATTATGCCAAGACAAGCGGCACTGAATATGCCGGGTCTGAGAATATTGGGCAGCCAGCCACCTATAGCCAATCCACCGATTATGCCCAAACGGGCAATGCATACAACACGTATCAGCAGCCGACGGACTATGCACAAACAGATGCTGACGCTTCTACGGATACAAATCGCTCGATGCGTTTGCGCGAGGAGCAACTCCAGGCTGATAAGGAACGTGTGCAGGCTGGTGAGGTAAGGTTGCATAAGGATGTGGTTGAGGAGCAGCGTACGCTAAATGTTCCTGTGACGCATGAAGAGGTATATGTTGAGCGACGCGATGTTCCTGTTGGTCAGATGGATGCGGGTACTATTGGTGAGGGTGAAGTGGTGCGTGTGCCAGTGAGTGAGGAGCAGGTGAATGTCAGCAAGAACACGGTAGTGACGGGTGAGGTTGCGATTGGCAAGCGCGCTGTGACGGAAAATCAGCAGGTCACGGATACAGTGCGGCGTGAGGAAGCTCACCTTGGTCATAGTGGTGATGTTAATGTAAGCGGTTCTGGTGCTGATTTGGTTGATCGCACAACCGATACAGATACGACGGATTCACGAAACTCTCTGTAGTTCTTTTGCTATAAAAGGAGGGAGGCACAAAAACGTGCATGCACGTTTTTGTGCCTCCCTCCTTTTAATTGGTTGCTACGGCGGCTACGTGGCTTGCTAAGGCTGTTGCCCATCTTCTTAACCCTATTATCTGACTAAGCTCAGAATAAGCACCTTGTAATCCTTTGTCCGCTGGTGAAAGTAATCTCATTTGACTAATATGTCAATCGGCCTTAGCTTTTTTCAAGGGGAAGATGCGTTGCGATGATGTGACATAATAGTTGTGCATGTACACCGTTTGAAATATAGGGTGACGGCAAACAAAATAAGGAGAAATTGTATGGCGAAAAAATGGGATGTTAGCGCGGTGACTGATCTTGTGGCTCGTATTTATGATCAGATTCAGGAGCGTGAGCCAGACGAGAATGGGCAGTTGTACTGGAGTGGTTTCCTGACGAGTGGTGAACTCAGTGTGAAGCAGGTTATCCACTATATTACGGAGTCGGACGAGTACAAGGGGCGGTTCATTACTGGCTTGCCCATCGATCAGGCAGTGGAGAAGAGCTACGAGCATTTTCTGGGCCGCAAGGCGAATGAAGCAGATATCAATCACTATGTTGAGGTAGCGAAGAAGAACGGTATGCCTACGGTTATTGCTGCTCTGATGGGTAGCCAGGAGTATCAGCAGAACTTTGGCGAGGATGGTGTGCCGCCGAAGGTGCAGTAGATAAGCTGTATTCGATGATCTACTCCTTACTCTAGGAGAGAACAAAGCGGTCCTGGTGAAGTGGACAATTTCCACTTCACCGAGGACCGCTTTGTTCTCTCCTCCTTCTGTTGCCTCCTTCATCATATGCACGGGAAGGTTTTCCAAAAGTTAGAACTTGTTAAGCACATCCGCTTATGAGTTGGTTGAGCGAAACGTTTTATAACTGTCTATCGTGATGTACCTTGCACGGAATGAAATTATGGATGAATACATTCCTTGGCATGTGTAATATGAAGAGAAGGAATGCTCTATTCCGATCTCCTCCTGTAGAAATGTAAGTAAGGAGAATAACATGGCAACCCAAAATACTATCGTTGCAGCTGTTTTTACGCAAGAAGCGCAAGTCAGGCGTGCTCTTGATGCTCTGAATAGTGCTGGCTTTGATTACGATCAGATCGGTGTGGCTTCACGGCAGCAAGCACATGCGGACCTGTTGCAGGAGCTACTCGCGCTTGGTGTCTCACGTGAGCATGCTAATTACTATAACCAGGAATACGTGGCAGATCGTACCATTGTTTCTGTGCGCCCAGACGGTCGTGAGCAGGAAGCACTCACCATATTGCGTAATAATGGTGGCTATGATTATGATCAAAGAACAGCATCAGCTCAAACTGCTGTTTCTGCACAATCGTCATCTGCACAACCTGATGTACAGTCGAGCGCAAATGAATTTTATCAGCCGCGCTCTCTGAAACTGCGCGAGGAACAACTGAATGTGACGAAACAAACTGTGCAGACAGGGGAAGTTGAGCTTCGCAAAGATGTAGTTGCAGAGCAGCAGACCATCAATGTGCCTGTGATGCATGAAGAGGTGTATGTTGAGAGACGTGCAGTGAATGATGGTCAGGTCGATACAACGCCGATTGGGGAGGATGAAACCATCAGTGTGCCAGTGAGCGAGGAGAGGGTGAATGTCAGCAAGAACACGGTAGTGACGGGTGAGGTTGCGATTGGTAAGCGTGCAGTTGAGGAGACTCAACAGGTTGCTGATACTGTCAAACACGAGGAAGTACGTGTTGAGCAGGAAGGGAATGCTCCTCTCCATGGCACCACAAGCGATCGTTTTCATCCTGACCAGATAGATCCAGAGTTGGCTAAGGAAACGCGGAAGCGAACGAGCTAATCGTAGCAGTGTGAGTGGTAGAGATGAAAAAGGCAGAACAGAGTGGTACGACAAGTACCACTCTGTTCTGTTATGATGGGGTCAATGAGGAAAAGTAGGAGTATTTTTTCATGAAATTTGGTATAATGCACTTATGAAAAGTACAGATAACCTACCAATAGTGATGTTTGAGAGCCAGGGTGAGTGGGAAGCGTGGTTGGAGGAGCATGCTGTTGACGCCAAAGGCATCTGGCTCAAAATGGCGAAAAAGGGAACGGGTATTGCTTCCGTGAATTATGCGGAGGCGTTAGAGGGTGCATTGTGTTATGGCTGGATTGATGGGCAGAAGGCGTCTCTTGATGAGCAGCACTGGTTGCAGAAGTTCACGCCACGGGGTGCGAAAAGCATCTGGTCGAAGGTGAATTGCGCTAAGGTGGAGGCGTTGCTGGCAGGTGGCAGAATGCGAGCGACGGGGTTGCGACAGGTGGAACTGGCAAAGGCTGATGGCCGTTGGGAGGCTGCCTATGAGTCGCAGAGCAAGATAACGGTGCCAGATGACCTGCAAAGCGAGCTTGACAAGAATCCGCAGGCCAGGGATTTCTTTGGCACGTTGGATAGCGCGAACCGCTATGCGATTCTCTTCAGGGTTCATACGGCGAAAAAGGCGGAGACACGCTCGGCTCGCATCCAGAAGTTTGTCGAGATGTTGGCGAAGCACGAGAAGCTTCATCCGTAGAGACGCGACTCTCCTTGTGACAAGCAGATGCCGCCACCATGTTATGCATGGTGGCGGCATCTGCTTGTCACAAAACTCCCTTTTTAGGTATGGGCCTCGAAGGGTTGGGGGACGCCGAGGCGACCATCGGACCAGGCAGCATAGACGCGGGTGCCGGTGTAGGGTACGTTACTGGTGGCGATGACGTAGGCGTCGGTGTAGTCGCCGAAGTTGGGATTGATGTCCGCAGAGACGGTGAGCCAGTTGGATGACGCTGTACTGATCAGCGTGTTGCTGGCGGGTGCGCTCGTTGTGCGCGGGTTCACGTTTGCTGCGGCATAGGTATTAGTGACGGTGGTTGTGGCGGAACTGCGCCCGTAGAAGACGATGCTGAGATTGCCGTTGGCATCGGCATTGCGTAGCGCGGGCAACATGTGCCAACCGCCAACGCTGCTATTGAGGCGAACGGGCGATGATTGAATTGCGGTGAGACTCTTGAGTGAGAAGCTTTGCAGCAGGATATCTCCGGCTGGATGCACGCGGGCATCGTTCCACACGAGGCTGACCGTCCCTTTCTGGCTGCTCACAGCGATGCGTGGAAAGTCACTCATGGGGAAGCGGCTATAACCTGGGATGAATGCAGCTTCCATAGAGATGACGTTGACCGCGTTTCTCACAGCTGGCCCCGCACAAAAGGCGGTGGCGGTGAGCGTTAGGCAGGAGTAGGGGATATAGCTAACGACATTTTGTACGGGGTCGGAGGTGCATGTATTGCCAGGGAAGCTGAATATGCTGGTTGACCAGTTGTGCTCATAGGCCACATAGACATCGCCCGTGGCGGTGTTGACGGCGGGATAGGCACCCTCGTTCTCACAGAAGTTGGGATCAGGTGGTGCGATGACGAAGTAGGGAGCTTTGGGGGCAAGCTGTGTGCCCGCGCCGCCATTTTTGCAGACGGGTGCGCCCGCTGTGCCACCTGATGCACCAGTGCCACCGCTGGATGTGCCAATGTCACAGACGGATAGCTCAACGGTGCTACCCGTCTGGCCGAACTCTGTGAAGCTAGCATACAGGCGACCACGCACTGGGTCGATGGACAGGAAGTCTTTGTCGAGGAAGCTGCAGAAGGTATTGCCGTTTTGCGTCTGACACTGTGAACTGGCGGCGATGATAACAGGGTTGCTACAGAGAAGTGTTGCGCTAGAACCGCTACCACTGACTTGGCAGGCGTCCATCGCGATATAGGAGCGTACATCTTTTGGCGGGCCAGTGAACGAAAAGACAGGATTGTACAGGCTGCTGATGTAGAAGTAGGTGGTACCACCGACCTTCCAGGCTTCGACGCTGGGATCGCCTCCATAGAGGGCGTTGTTACAATTAGCGTTGGGCAGACCACCCAGGTCTACAAAGGATTTGCCGCCATTGTTAGAGAAGCCAAAGCCTGTGGCCTCCTCTTTATACATGGCAGAGCCGCAGGAGGAGAAGAACGAGGTGGAGTCGTTCCAGGCCTCAACGACATAGGACCCGATACCAGCAATGGAGACCTCAGATTGTCCATAGGCGCGTACACCCGCGGGTGAGATGTCTTCGGAGAAGCTGGCGGCATCAACGTTGGTGCCAAATGATTTGGTCTGGTTGGATGAGAGTTGACCTGTGCCGCTTTGTTGGACGCCGAAGCAGTACATCTGCGCGCCTGATGAAGCCTGGTAGCGTTTGCCCAGGTTATCGCAGAAGGCACTCTTGGTGGTCTTGTGTGGCGATGCTGCACTCGCGGTTGTCGAGCCGTATAAAAGTACGGTGACTATAACGCTGGAGATGAGGGTGAGCGTGGTGAGAACACGAACGACGCTTTTACCATGAATGATTTGACGCATTGTGCAGGTGCTCCTTACTATTTCTCTTGTTTTACTTAGAAGTAACACACTAAAGAGGACATAGAAACGCCAATTGTCGCCAGGGGGTAGAATATAAGCCACTAGAACACTAAGAGGTAGTATATGCTATATAATGCATCACCGCCTTTCTTCGTCGCGCTGAGAATAGAAAGATGGGCAATCATATATTTAATTGCGGTGCGACATTTGCAATTAAGTAAGCATGGCAGCTGCAACAATAAGGCGAATTGCCACTACCATAGCATGACCGATACTCAGAAACAAAGGACAAGATGCAAAATGCAGATAAATCTCCCAGACTCGTGGCAGAAAGTGCTCATGCCTGAAATGGACCAACCGTATTTTCGGGCATTAGTGCATTTCGTAGATAATGAACGCCAGCAAGCGACTGTTTTTCCACCTGAATCTGACGTATTCTCAGCTTTACGCTTAACTCCGTATGATCAGGCGAACGTCTTGCTTTTGGGGCAGGACCCGTATCACGACGAGGGGCAGGCACACGGGTTATGTTTTTCGGTGCGTCCAGGCATCAAGCCGCCGCCTTCACTGCTGAACATCTTTAAGGAGTTGCGCGATGACGTGGGATTTCGCATGCCTAATAATGGCTATCTGGTGCCGTGGGCGCAGCAAGGGGTGTTGATGCTGAACGCGGTTTTGACGGTGCGAGCGCATCAGGCCAATTCACACAAGGGTCACGGCTGGGAGACGTTCACGGATGCGATTATTCGTATAGTCAATGCGCGCGAGGAGCCAGTGGTGTTTGTGTTGTGGGGGGCCTACGCGCAGAAGAAGGCGAGTTTGATTGATACGACGCGCCACACGATTGTGCAGTCGGCACATCCCTCGCCGCTATCAGCTCGGAATGGTTTCTTTGGCAGCCGCCCCTTTTCGCATATCAACGCAGCCCTGCGGCAGGCGGGCCAGCCTGAGATTGATTGGCAGCTACCAGACGTGTAGGGGCGAATAGGGAGCGGATGGTCCAGTTGGCTAACATACCCTTTTGGCCCAAAGGCGCGGAAATATCGTATAGAATGTAGAGGTAGGTGTGCGATGAAAGACAAAACCATCTCAATACATTGGGGTACAAGATGTGACGCATTGTGTCTATGCAAAGGGGTGACACTATGGTTCAGCAGCAAGGTAGCGGAAGCGGACGATGGATTTTATTCGCGACGATTCTTGGTTCGAGCATGGCATTTATTGATAGCAGTGTGGTGAATGTGGCGTTGCCGCGTTTGCAGGCTGATCTGAATGCGAGCGCGAGTAGTGTGCAATGGGTGGTTGAGGCCTATGCTCTTTTTCTGGGTGCGCTGATTCTGGTGGGCGGCTCGCTGGGTGATCAGTTTGGGCGCAAGCGTATTTTCGGACTGGGTGTGTTGGTGTTCTCGCTGGCTTCAGCGTGGTGTGGTTTTGCGCCAACGATTGGGCAATTGATTGTGGCGCGTTCGGTGCAGGGTATTGGCGGGGCATTGCTGACGCCGGGCAGTCTGGCGATTATTCGGGCGTCGTTCGATAGTAAGCAGCGGGGCAAGGCGATTGGCTTATGGTCTGGCTTTTCGTCGATCACGTCGGCACTAGGGCCCTTGCTCGGTGGTTGGCTGGTGCAAAACGCGAGTTGGCGTTGGATTTTCTTCATCAATCTGCCTCTGGCGGTGATTGTGATGATGGTCTTGATCTTGCATGTGCCTGAGAGCCGCAATGAAGAGATGAGTACGCATCATCTGGATTGGCTTGGGGCACTGCTGGCGACGGTGAGTCTGGGTGGGATTGTGTATGGTTTTATCGAGTCAAATAATCTCGGTCTGGGCAACCCGCTGGTGATTGGCTGCGTTGTGGGTGGTGTGCTGGCCTTTGTTGCCTTCATGCTGGTCGAACGACGCTCACCTGCACCAATGATGCCGCTGCTGCTGTTTCGTTCGAGTACCTTTAGCGGAACGAATATACTGACGTTTTTGCTGTATGCCGCATTGGGCGGTATGTTTTTCTTTCTGCCGTTCATGCTCATTCGGGTGCAGGGATATAGCGCGACCGCGGCGGGTGCGTCTCTGCTGCCGTTTACGTTGCTGCTATTCTCGCTGTCGCGCTGGACTGGTAATTTGGTGACCCGTTTTGGGGCGCGCTTGCCGCTCGTAGTGGGGCCGAGCATTGCGGCTATTGCCTTTGTGTTGTTCGCGTTGCCGGGAGTGAACGCAGGGGCGGGTCATTACTGGACCACTTATTTTCCGGCGGTGGTCGTGCTCGGTATCGGGATGGCGATCACGATTGCTCCCCTGACAACAACGGTGATGGGGGCGGTGGAGGATCGCTACGCAGGTATTGCCTCTGCTGTGAATAATGCGGTGGCGCGTGTGGCGGGTTTGCTGGCAATCGCAGTATTTGGCATCTTTGTGTTGTATGCTTTTAGTGGGAGCTTGGATGCTCAACTAGCGTCGCTGCATGTTTCGTCTGCGTTGCGTGTTGCTTTAGAGGCGCAGCGTGATAAACTTGTGGAGATCGAGATTCCTGGTGGTGTGAGTGGGGCGTTGCATGCTGCATTACAGCAGACGATTGATGTGTCATTTCTAGCGGGCTTTCGCTTGATTATGTTGATCTCTGCGGGGATGGCTCTTGCCAGTGCCGTGTGTGCGTGGTTTACGGTGTCTGGACCGCTGCGTGTGGTCAAACCACAGGCGGAGTATCATGGCGCGGATAATGCCTGCACGTTAAACGTACCCCATCAGGTGGAAAAATAGGAAGTTTTATAAAGAGGTATGCTATGGCACAACATGAAGGCTTGGCGCAACAAACGAATGATCCTAAACCGCCCTATATTCTTGCGCTGGATGTTGGGACATCATCGACACGTGCTTTACTGTTCGATGCTACGGGTGCATCGATTCCAAGTGTGCTGGCACGTCGCCAGTATCAGTTGATGACAGAGGAACAGGGCGAGGTGGCTGTGGATGGCGATGATCTAGTTGCATTGGTGGGGCAGACGATTGATGATGCGCTACGTTTGGCTGGGCCAATGGCGAAACAGATTGGGGCGGTTGCGATTGATACGTTCTGGCATAGCTTGATTGCGGTCGATGGCAATAACCGTCCTCTGACACCTCTGATTACATGGGAGGATACACGCCCGCATGGTGCTGCCAGGGAGTTGGCACACGAGTTGGATGAGCAGGCGGTGCATGCACGGACGGGAGCGCGCTTTCACGCGAGCTATTGGCCTGCGAAGATTCGTTGGCTCACAAAGACACAGCCAGATGTGCTGAAGCATACAGCGCAATGGCTCTCCTTTGGCGAGTATTTGTATCGCAGGCTGTTGGGGCGTTCACTTTGCAGTTTGTCGATGGCATCCGGTACGGGGATGCTGAACCGGCGCGAACGGACATGGGATAAGGAACTGATAGAGGTGTTAGGGGTGCGTGCAGAGCAGTTTCCGCAGTTGGGCGATGTTGGGGATAGCATTCAAGGGCTGACGAGTGAATATGCCTCTGGCTGGTCTGTTCTGCGTGACGTTCCGTGGTTTCCGGCAATGGGTGATGGAGCGGCGGCCTGCGTTGGTTCTGGGTGTGTGACAACGGAAAACTGGTCACTCACGATTGGTACATCGAGTGCGATCCGAGTGGTGTTGCCGCCAGAGCAGGTAACGCCACCAATGGGTTTGTGGCTGTATCTGATTGATAGTAAGCGCGGCGTAATGGGTGGGGCGTCGAGTGCGGGTGGTAACGTGCTGAGCTGGCTCGATACTGTGCTTAAATTGCCTTCATTAGCGGCATCTGAGCCGCTGGTGGCTTCCGTCCAGCCAGATAGCCACGGTTTGACAATCCTACCGTTCATTTCGGGTGAGCGCAGCCTTGGGTGGCATGCGGATGCGCGCATGACCGTCATGAATCTCAATGTGCATACGACGCCTGCCGATCTGTTGCGGGCGGGTATGGAGGCGTTGACATACCAATTGGGAGCGGTCTACACGGTGGCGCGTGATACGCTCAAGCTGGAGCAGCCTCCGCGACTGATTGGGAGCGGGGGTGCGTTGCTCGGCTCGCCCTCGCTACAACAAATGCTGGCGGATATGTTGGGGACGCCACTGTATCCGTCGAAGGATCACGAGGCCTCGGCGCGTGGTGCCGCCCTGCTTGCGCTTGAGTCGCTGGGAATTATTGCTGATCTTTCACAGATTGCGCCTATTCTCGATGAGCCTTTTCAACCCGATGCTGCACGTGGTGCCATCTATAAGCAGGCGGCACAACGGCAGCAGGAGTTGTATCAAAAGTTGTTGGGCTAGGTACGATGTGAGCTAGCACTATACGGCGTGTTACAGGTTAATGGGCTTTTCCGAGAGCGCGGACTCGATAGCGGTGAACATGAGGGCGAGGGTTTTGAGGTTGTTGCGCCCAGAACTCTCTGGCTCTTGCCCACTTGTGATGGCTTGTAGAAAGGCATTGAGGCTGCCGTGACGGTCTGTGAGTGGATAGTCGGGTAGCTTGATGCGCTGGGTGCGTTTCCCCAAAGGGCGAACGGTGACGCTATCGGGTTCGGGCATGTTGCGGCTGGTCCATTCTATTTCGCCGCCTGCGCATTCCATGTGCCATTCGCCGCTCCAGCCTGTTTTGGGGGCGGGACTCACCCAACTGCCGCGATAATTGACGACGGTACTACCATCAAAGGTAATGATGGCGGCAGCAGAGGCTGGCTCGGTGAAGTTGCTCCACGCTGGGTTCCATTCCTGGCAGAAGACGCGGGTGGGTTCTTGTCCAAGTACGAAACGCATGAGATCAAAGTGGTGAATGGACATGTCGGCGAGCAGGGGTTGCCACAGCTTGTAATGGAGGTGGCTACCGTCGCGTGGTGCGGTGTTGGAGTAACGGCGGAAGTCAAGGTTTACTGTGCCAACGGGGCCGAGCTTGCCCTCACGTAGTATGTTCCTCACGACCTCTACCGCGGGAAAATAGCGATAGTTCTGACTAACCATCAGGCGGAGATTGCGTTGCGCGGCCAATTCAACGAGTTGCTCTGCCTCGGAAACCGTGGGTGCGAACGGCTTTTCCACGAGCACGTGCTTTCCAGCTTCGAGTGCAGCTCGTGCCACTGGCACATGGGCTGGTAGGGTGGTGGTGACGAGTACTGCCTCACAATCTACCTCGTTCAGTGCTGCTGCGAGGGTGGGGAAGCAGGCGGTTGCTGGGATGTTGAGCTCTTGTTGTGCCATTTGCAGCATGGTGGGTTCCATGTCTACGCAGGCAACCAGATGTACGTTCTGGTCTGTTTGCAGGACGCTCTTCGCCCAATTGCGACCCCAGCCGCCCATGCCCACTTGTATCAGTTGAGTTGTCATAGCATGTGCCCTTCTTAATTATGTAGTATTGGTGGTTGATGGTAATTTTACTACAAATTGGAGGAGGGTGCTATGGCAGAGCTATATTTGCTCGTTGGGCTATTTCGCGTGCGAGTTTTTGAAATTCGCGATATGCTCCTAGTGCAGCTTGCAGATGAGCACCTAAAGCTCCATCTGCTGGTTTCAGACTAAAAATTGGTTTCCGTGCGTCTTGTGCTAACTGCACAAGGCTGCGATAGTTCTTGAGCGAGGCGAGACGTTCTGCATCGCGTGAAGGTGTAATAGGCTCAGTAACCTCTTTATCGAGCATATACTTGCTATAATCGTTGGGAATATGGGCCATCCAACGATTATAGGCTTTTACAGGGAGATCCATCCTGATTGGCTGTTGTAAGACAATATATCCAAGCGGCTGCATAATTCCAGGCGGAAGTGGAAAATCAGTAGAGGTATTTCTGGTGAAGCGGTCTTGCCATTCTGTCCGCCATCGGCGCAATGTTGGACCGAGATTATGCAGTCCTTGTATGGAAAATATATCAGGAGCAAGCGGCGTGACGATATAATCCGCAGCAATAAGGGCAGCGCGATTGATTGCACCTAAGTTTGGCCCCAAATCCAGCAGGATTACATTGGCCTTATGCATGGTTGCTGCTCGTTGCATGATGCTCCAGAAAGCTGAGGTGACGCGAAATGCGCGTGCGCTATTCTCTAAACAGTTAGACCATGCATCTGAAAGTTCTTCTTCAATGCTAGATAGGAATAAGTCACCTACGAGAAGAGCTAATGGGCTACTGAAGAGAGTGTTTTGAAGGGTATCGTCAATCTCCTCAAGGTGTGGTTCGGCGATATCTCCCGTTTCTTGTATGAGAGGTTGTACGCAACCAAAAATGGTGTTGGGATGGTTGCCATCAGGCCAAAGCTCTTCAAGGCGGTCTTCATCTAGGAAGGCGGCGGTCAAGTTTGCCTGTGGATCAAGATCGGCGGCTATGATACGATAGCCAATTTCCGCATACATCGAAGATAAATG
Organism: Ktedonobacterales bacterium; assembly: GCA_038199755.1. GTDB lineage: Bacteria > Chloroflexota > Ktedonobacteria > Ktedonobacterales > Ktedonobacteraceae > JBBPYR01. The sequence continues at coordinate 30,850 of JBBPYR010000012.1, forward strand.
ATACACTAATAAGGTTTTGCCCACGCCACCCGTAATATTGAAAAAAGCTATAACAGGCGTACTCACGATCTGCTCCTTATGATAGTAAGAATGTTTGTATCATCTGCCCGAAACTCTAGTGGAGGGTTGCTATTTTTTTGAAGTTCTTTACGAGCTAAGGCAATACCTATACCAAAGCGTTGAACATAGCCTAAGTTTTTCATGGCGTCGGCAACATGTGGATTTCGATAATCAGTTATACCAGGAGTGCCAAAATTGTGTGTGTTGACTTGTCCAAAAGGTCCACCAGGATTTTGTATTTCTATGCGGTCAGAAAACCAGGATATACGAATGGGGGCGTTGGTGCTTTCATATGTTCGATGTAGAATGGCATTGCGCGTTAATTGTTGAAGCGCGACAATAGGATAATCAGCATTGCGAATTTCGGTTGGCCCTGCCGTAAAATTTGATTCTCTCGTTATATTTACTTGCAGAAGTTCATCGAGCTCGCGAAGTACCTCAGAAAGCGGACCATCAATCTGTTTTTGGCTTCTAATCGGGTCTGTTATTTCAGTCCCATCTATGCGTAGAAATTGAATATATGCTCCTGGAATGAACTGTATTGGGTCTTTTCCAATAACGAGCATACCGAGAACTGTCGGGATCACTATTGAACCGGCACTGGCGAAACGCATGGACGTGAGTTGTTGCTCAATGCTACGGTTATTCTCTTCGAGAATATCTTCTGGTAATGTCGCTGGTAGATAAACGCGAGAAAATAAATTTTGGTCAAGATCATCTAAGCTTGCTCCTGAAAGAGGGCGAATGTCAAAAGGCAAGTCATGTGACCTTCTCTTTTCAGCAAGACGGCGTTCTTCTTCTTGTGTTGCTACCGCTCTACGAGGACCAACACGAATCCATGTACGGCCACGAAAGCGCATTGGTGGAGCATCGCTAGGCTCTACAGTAATAACAGCTACCTCACACCCTGTGAGCATTCTTTTTTGTACTGTCATTGTTGGAAACGGTAAAATATTGCCGTTTGAACGCAATTCCGATAATGTGAGTAGCAGTCTATCATCAATAGGTAAATTGGCACAACTCCCATTGTCATGAATACCAATGAAGATTACCCCTGGCTTGCGATGATTGGGCAGGTCATTGGCAAAGGCACAAATAGCCTCGCATATTCTCTCGCGGTCAGCAATGGAGGCTTTACGTTCTACGCGATCGGATTCAATATCGCTTAACAATGCCTCTAACTCAAGATCATCCATGTTATTTCCTCATGATTATACGTATTGGCATCATTATAGCCCATAACAGCAGAAGCGGTAACAAAAAAAGCATGTCTTATAACGTGAAGTCTGCCACGACGGGTATGTGGTCGCTAGCCTGTTCCGCGTAGGTGCCGTTGCCGCTGAGAACGATGTCGCAGTTGGTGAGTAAGGGTGCCATTTCTGGACTGGCAAAGATGTAGTCGATGCGACCAGAGGGTGCCTCAGCAAGGCAGGTGAAGCCGAGTGAGCGCGGATGAATGCGGCGAAAACTGTCAACATAGCCTGCTTGCTTTATGAGGTCGATGCCACCTTTGGCGAACGAAGGACTAATGATGTTGAGCACTTTTTTGGAGAGGGAGCTGCTGAGAAAGATGGCGGCTATGGTGCGCAAGCCCAAACGTTGTAGGGTGGCGAGGACGCCGCGTTTTCGCAGGTATGAAGGGTAGCCCAGATGGAGGCGATCATAGTATTGTTGGTTCTCTCGCACGAGATGAGCGAGCATGCGGCTAGCCAAGAGTTTATCGCCTGGGGCAATGGTGTTGAAATCACCCATGAGCAGATGTGGTGTGCCACGTTTCGCCTGCATGACGGAGAGGATTGTCTCGGTTTCTTGCCGTCGCAGGCGGTTGCCTTTGTTGCCACGAAAGAAGTCGGCGGTGAGATGCACCACAAAAACGGTAAGCGGTCCAATGGTTGGTACTTCGATACACACTTCTAGCATATGTTTGCGAACTAAGGTCTCAGGGTGGGTATGGACGTGGGTGTGCAAGATGGGGTAGCGGCTGAGCACGGCGATGTGCCAATCATGCGGACGTTTGCCGCGTCCGGTGATGCGAAAGTCCATGTTGAGCCCTTTGGCTAGTTCTTCGACGATGTGTGGGTCAGTGGCTTCGACTAAGCCAATGATATCAGCCTGTGTGGAAGCAATAAGATTGCTTAAGGGGTGCAGGCGGCGGGTTGCGCCGAGCAGAATGTTATAGGAAAGGATACGTACATTCACTTGTTGTTGCCCTTCTACGATTCCTGTTTTAGTGCGAATTGAACCATCTTCTCAAGATGTACCATCAACGCCTCTCTTTTGCCATTTGCAATATTACGATAGAAACGGTTCTGGGTCAACTTTTTTGATGGCGAGGGCGACGTTGGAGCCGCCAGTGCCGCGCCCAGCGATGAGTATGGAGCGTGCAGTGCTTCGTAGGGGGCGTGCTTCGGCGCGCACCAAATCGAGTTGGTATGCGGAATGTAGGTCTTCGCAATTGATGGTGGGTGGTATGAGGCCATGTTTAAGGGCCAGCAATGCGGTGATGGTGTCAATAGCACCGGCGGCGGCGTAGCTATGGCCGAGCATGGTACGTGGCACACTGACGGGAATGTGTGGAAGTTGCTGGCCGAACGCTTGCTGGAATGCGTTGAACTCAGCCAGATCACCGTGTGTGGTTGCGCGCCCGTCGAGGCTCATGTAGCCGATATGGGCGGGAGAGATGTCTCCTTCTTGCATGGCGTCACGTAGGGCGCGTGCGTAGTAGGTACCATCGGCAGGCGGGTCTTGTAAGCCATTGGCGTCGTTCGTTTGGCCGTAGCCGACGATTTCGCCATAGATGAAGGCTTCGCGCTGACGTGCATGTTCGTAGTTTTCTAAAATGCAGATGCCTGCACCCTCAGCCACGATGAGGCCTGCCGCTCGCTCATCAAAGGGGCGATAGCCTTGGGTATCGGTGCCTACGTAGCACTGTCCCTGTTGTGCCAGGATAAGTAGCATGAATGGATCCAGCAATGCCTCACAGCCCCCGGTGATGATGATGTCCGCGGCTCCACGTTGTAGCGCACTGTAGGCTATTGCCAGAGCGTCAAGACCGCCAACGGTATCGTTGACTGGCGTTTTGCAATAGCCTTTGATAGCGTAGCGAATGGCAGCCTGCCCCACATTCGCCACCTGCAGCCAGGCAATAGCAGAGTAGGCACTGACGAAACGTGGCCCGCGTGTATAGAGGGTGTTGAGTTGCTTGAGTATATATTCAATGCCGCCATAGGTGTTGGCGATGACGGCACCGACACGCTGAGGATTCTCTTGCTCTAATGAAATGCGTGCATCGTAGAGTGCTTCTTGAATGGCGGCGAAGGCGAAATGCGTCATACGGGCGGTGCGCTGTATGATTTTGCGTTCCACATAGGTTTGGGCGACAAAGTTGTTGACCGCACCCGCAACGGAAATGGGTTGGCTATTCTCTGTGGCTGGTAACAAACTGATGCCAGAATGCCCATGTTGGGTGGCATGCCAGAACGCTTGCTGGCCGATGCCGTTGGGGGCGACCACGCCCAAACCTGTCACGACAACACGCTGTTTTTGTTTATTTATCATGGTGCTCTGTCCAGTTAGGATGTGCAAGAATGAGCGCGCTACTCACTCCACCGAAACCGCTGGAGTGGGTAAGGGCGATATTGATGGTTGCTGCTTGTGCTACGTTTGGCACATAGTTTAGGTCACAACGTGGATCGCGCTTCTCTTGATTGATTGTTGGTGGCAGTATCTGGTGGTCTAACGCCAGGGCTGTCACTATAGTCTCGATAGCACTGGCGGCCCCTTGCGAGTGTCCAATCAGTGATTTCGTGGCACTGATCGGAATACGATAGGCTTGCTCACCAAAGGCTGCTTTATATGCTGCTGTTTCGGCTGCATCATTGGTAGGCGTTGAGCTACCATGTGAATTAATATAATCGATCTGTGTTGGTGCGAGTGACGCTTCCAGTAGTGCTTGCTGGCAAAGTTGTTGCAGTGGCATGCCATCTTCTGGCAGAGCAGTCATGTGATAGGCATTGCAGTTCGAGGCAAAGTTCAGGATTTCAGCGTAGATGTGTGCGCCACGTGCCAGGGCAATTTCTCGTTCTTCTAACAGGAGCACACCCGCTCCCTCGGCCATGACGAAGCCGTCGCGTTCGTTATCATAGGGGCGCGAGGCCCGCTGTGGCTCGTCGTTAAAACGGGAACTTAACGCGTTCATGACGCAGAAAACGTCGAGACCCATCAGTGTGATAGCGGAGTCACTGCCGCCAGCAAGCATGCGGTCTGCACGCCCCTCTTGAATGGTCCAGAAGGCTTGTCCAATGGCATCGGCACCGGCAGAACAGCCCGTGGAGATGACGGTGGCTGGTCCGTGTAGTTGATAGTGAGCGGCTATGCTTACTGTTATGGCATTGCTCAACATGAGGACTGGATGGTCAGGGTTGGAGGGTATACTCTCTAAAGGGTGTTGGCCTGCGTGTGTTGCCTCGACCCATAATTCCTCAGCTTCCTCGCCACATGCCATAGCGGTTCCCATATAGACACCGCAGCGGTCACGTTCTTCCTCGTTGAGTGTAAGTTCCGCGTCTCGTAAGGCCAAGTGTGCAGCGGCGAGGGCAAATTGTGAATCTCTGCGTAGGCAGGTGATTTCACTAGCCGTGAGACCAAACTGCTGTGGGTCGAAGTCCGGCACCTCGCCAGCTATACGCACAGGCAGCGAACTGGCATCGAAGCGTGTAATGGGGCGAACACCCGATTGACCAGAGACACAGGCTTGCCAGAAGGCCTCTTTTCCGATGCCATTTGGCGCGATCACTCCTAACCCTGTTATCACCACGCGTCGCTGTGGATATGTTGTTCTGCCTTGCATGTGTCGCTCCTATGAGGTCGTTGGCGTTGTCGCGGTGCGCTGTGTTGCATCCAGCGAGTTGAGAAATATGGTAATGAGTGGTGTCACCTTCTCGGCCTGTGAATAGAGGAAGAAGCGTTCTCCTCCTGCAATGACGTGATACCCGGCGTTAGCGGGTAGGTTTCTAGCAAGCCAGGCGGTTTTCTCTTCTGGTGCCAGGGCGTCGTCGGCGCGGTTCACCTGAAACACGGGCATGGTGAGTTCATGCAGGCGGGCGCGTATATCGAATGAGTGAATGACAGGTAAGACCGAAAATTTGTAGACGAAGGGCCACTGCGCTATTTTCGCGAATTGGTAGTCAATGAAGTGACGCGGCAAGCGTGGGAGAGCCTGATTTTGGGGCGAGCGTGCTATGATATAGTTGATCACCGTGCGGCGAAGAAACGCAGCAGGAAGCACATGTTCGATGGGTAGACGGAGAAACAACTCGTGCAATAGCCAGATGAACGGGTGTGGCGCGATGCGGTAGTCAGCTGCCTGAGAGATGATGATGAGGGAGCGGCAACGCTGTGGGTAGCGCAAGGCGAACTCGAACAACACCATAGCAGCATCACCATGCCCTAGCAGGTCTACCTGTTCTAACGCGAGGCTATCGAGTACTTGCCGTAGCTCTTCGGCGCGCTCTGCCAGGGAGACTGGATGGGAGCGCGTTTCATGACGACGGTAGAGAATTACGCGACGGTCTTCACTCAAGGTACGTATCTGACGTGCATAGACAAACTCCAAGTGTTCGAGGATGGGCACAAAAACGAGCGGTGCTCCTTGACCGATGTCAATCAGCGGAAGGTCAATTGTGCCTACTGGTCTGCGTTGCCACAAGGCCTCAAGGTATGCAATATCGGCTTGGAAGGTGCCAGCGTCTATCCAGGGGGGCGTATGGACGTTCAGCAAAGAAGGCTCCTTTGGTGTGTGACAGCGTGATAGCGTTTGTAGCGTGATAGTTATGCTATAGTTTATCATATATCATCGATGGCGTCTCTAAGGATTAGAGTGACTTCACTGCATTTTCTTTTGTGAATGCCATAGTATCTGGATGTTTTGTTCTGCACCTTCTCACGAGCGATAATAGAAGTAGAAGGCGGTTGAAGCACTCTTTCTCCTCTAAGCTGAAGCATTTCCGAGATTCTCGGCGATGACACCTTTGAGCAGAGGATCTCGGAGGACGCTGGGAGCGGCTTTAGCCCTAAATATGACAAAAATGTCGCGAAAATGAGGTCGGAAAAGCTCTTCTGTAAAGAGGATCTCGGCAACCATTGCATAACGTGGCTTCTCATGCTATACTATGGGGGTAGCAGTCTAAATGACTGGGGCCGTCCGTTCGGAATGGAAACTCCTGCTCTCCTCGTCGGGGTGGCTGCCCTGAGAAAGGTCTAAATGACTGGGGCCGTCCGTTCGGAATGGAAACCATTCTGGCTTGTCTTGATCGGCCATACTTTCAGCGCGTCTAAATGACTGGGGCCGTCCGTTCGGAATGGAAACGCCTTGGGCTGAGAGCGCTGGGGCATCATAATCGCGTGAGCAGCCGCGAAGCGCGCTGCAGGCCCATTTGTAGGGGCGAGATTTATCGCGCCCCATAGACATGAAGTTAAGCGAAAGGATCTGCTTTTC
>JBBPYR010000013.1:0-2811 GCA_038199755.1 Ktedonobacterales bacterium
CACAATCTCTACCAGACCTCTTCACCGCTCTTCGACACGCTCTTGAAGCGATTTCGGTCAACGATGCTCTGGGTTTCTTTTGTAGTGCTGGCTTCACCAATATTCCCTAGCGGTTCAGCCTACTTGATTTTCGCTGTAGTGAATGGCGGTACGCATGTATATATTCTGAATGATGGAACCGAAGGGATTGGGCAGTATGGCATAGGTCGAAGCATTAATGGCCTGCTCGATAAACTCAACCGAACATTGAGTTCGCCATATTTCAAGTATGAATATCATCCCGACGTACTCCATTATAGTACTACAGACCCAAAGAGTACCAACAATGATCCTCAGTGGATAACAGCGGCACTCGGATTCATTCAACAATAGGAACCCTGAAAAGATTTTAGGCCACTGGTCGAAAGTCAACTAACGGATCAGGCAAGCCTCGCCCCAACAACCTCGCGTTTTTGTAGGGGCAAGCCGCTGACATGCCCGATTGGAATAATTTCCACCAATGGGTTAAACCTTTGTAGGCTCATGTCAAAGATAAGTGCAAAAGGCAAGTGCAAACGCATCGCAACACCGTCTAAATCGAACTTTGCACTTGCTCCCAACATGAGCCACCTTTGTATTATATGGTAAGATTTGTCAGAAATATGCTCAAGTTGGACGGAAATATGCAGGAGCCGGGAGTTTACATGATAAACAGAAGAAAGGGTCGAGCAGGCTGGATTCTACTGGTTATTTTCGTACTCATTCTTAGCATTGGGTTTTTCTTTTCAGATCTGAAAATCCAACTTCTTGATTTACCAGCTCTCGAAGCTAAAAAACAATCTGTTATACCAATAATCTCGACTTTGACCACAAATGATACAATTATTGAAGAAAATCATTACCCATTACGTAAAGCTCCATTTTGTTTGTGGAGTGCTGATTTTTGGACATACAAAAGTAGCCGGAATTGGTCAGAAATGACAGGTGCATTCGACCTTTCATTCGCTAGTTGGACAAAATTATCTCCTCCCAGCGGAACATATTATAACAACGGTTCTCTTTCTGTGGGCATCGAATGGAAGTCTAACGATTCAAACGCGGGCAATACCTATATTGTTCGATTATATATTGATGAGCCGTTTACGCCACAGTGTGGTCCAGATTAGCGCCTATTTTTTCGTAAACGATAATACTGGCTGAAAGTGATGGCGCTGCAAGCACGGTCTCTGTGGGAAAATTTGACTTCTTCTATCGACGCGAAGCGATCCATGCCAATGCAATGTGGTAAGCTGATCATATCCAACTCGATATTTGGTTGCTGGATAACACACCTTCAGTCCCGGAATCCAGCAAAACCTCGGCCATGTGTGTTGTGGCACGCTGAGTAGCGTGCCACAACGCGGAGCAAGGTGTACTCACCGCTCCGCACGGTGCGCGCTGGAGCGCACCGTCTCCACCTGTAGCGCAGCGAAAGGTGGCGAGCCTTTAGCTCGCTACGTTGGGGCGGTGGCAAACTTAGCCAGTTGCCAGCCACTGTCCGCCCCAACGTATGCGACGGCTGCGCCGTCGTTTGGTCGCCTGCCAGGGCGACCAACAATGCCAGCGTCCCGCTAGCAGAATGCTTCCAAATTCCACACTGAACCACTAAAAATTGCTCCCGTTGCCGAGTGAATCTTGCATCACTAGCCTTGATGCAGGATCAAAAATCTAAACCGAATCTGGACGATTTCTGACCCGTTGCAGTTTGCAAAAGCTTACGGATAGACCCACAATTCGCAAGCAGGCTTAGGAAGTGAAACTCGCTTCAGGAGAAGACTCTTTTGACTCGACGTTGTACTTTTTCCACCATTCCAATTCAATGCGGAGGCGTTCTAAGATGACTCGCTGTTTCGAGGGCGGCATCGAGTCCAATTCAGCCGACAAAAACACCAACATCTCGCTGGCAGGCTCCTCGTCGCCGAAAAAGTATCCAATGGGTACTTTGAGTGCCTGCGCTAAAGCGGGTAGTTCTGTGACAACCACCGCACGGTCACCGATTTCATAATGAGATATGGTTTCACGTGTGCGGCCAATGAGTTCAGCCAACGCTTCTTGTGTCAAGCCGAGGCGTTCTCTAGCGTCACGGATACGCTGACCCATTTGCTCTATCTCATCCCATTTTTTACGGCGAACTGTGTCAACCATGTACCAACCACAAGAGCATCCATAGCATTGTACGTATAGAGACCGCTTGCGGAACAGAGAGACACGATCTACAATTCTATAAAGCATAGAGAGGAGATCGACTGTTCAACAAGGACATGATAACGTAGGGTGGGCCATCCCAGACGCTTGGGGAAGTGAGCGAGATGTCCCACCACAACCGAGTCAGACGAGCAAAGAATACGTGCTACTTTGTCGGTAGCGCCATGTTCAATGGCTTCTGTCTATCCCACAGATTAGCCTAAATTCGCGCGGCTGACAACTCTTTCGACGGATAACGGACGGCATGGCGAGAGCAGAAAACGGAAAAGCACAGATGGTGCTGTGCTTTCCGCCAGACGCTCTAAAAGTCACTAATGTCGAGTGACTCGCTGTCGATGTCCATATGACAGAAGAGGTGTCACGTGAACCCTACCACTCATTATAGCAATTCTGGTGTGTCCTTTCAACCATCCAGTACGGCTGAACAGGTGCTGGCGGCGCTAGCGCCATATGATCTCAAATCAGAGCGCGAAGCAGGCAAATATCGGTGCAACTCACCGCTGCGGCCTGGGAGCAACAGCCATGCGTTCACACTCGTCATTCATGACAGCGAACATGGCGCGTACATGGATCATGTCAGTGAGGAGA
>JBBPYR010000014.1:0-3370 GCA_038199755.1 Ktedonobacterales bacterium
GAGGGTCCCATCCCCTCGTCGTCCGCCACCCCCGCCCCTACGAGACGGGTGATCCTTCACCCCATCAATTCTTAGGTTAATGCGTATTGGATGCCCACAAGGGACATCCCTACTGAATGTTAGTATAATACGAGACGCCCAATACACGCCATGTGGGGCTATCTCGCAGTAGTTGGTGAGAAAGAGCGGCCATGTGTGCAATAGTTGTTGCACGCGTGGCCGCTCTTTCTCAGATTGCACTGGTTACTCTGACAGGCAAGCGGCGATTTCCTGGAGCATCGCAGAAAGCTCTTGCGGACGTGGGCTATTGAGGCGATTAGCACGCCGCGTAGCAATCTTGAAGATGAGAGCGGCCTCGTACAGCCGAGATCGCTGGAGAATGTTCTGCACCGTCTCCTCAGCCATACCGTGTTCGAGCATAGCTTCACGATAGGTGTCACGGAACAAGGTTGCCGCCGCCTCAAACCATTGGCGCATGCCCAACCCGTGGTACCACAAGCCACTGGGTCGTAGATATGCCAGAAAGTATCCCACGTCCAGAGCTGAGTCGGCAAGACAGAAACCATCAAAATCGACGACGTATGCGCGATGGCTATGGAATAGCAGCTGACTAGCCTTAAAGCCACCGTGAGCCGGTCGATATGACTCTGGTTGCAGTGCGCTGAGCCGCTCCGCTAGCTGATTTGCCAGCGACTGCACTTCGTCCGCCTTTTCTGGCGTGTGCTTCGCGATCAAGGCGGCCCGATCACGCGCCCGTTTCGCCTCTTTCGCACCCGTTCGCGGCGTGGCCTCACTGGGATGCACCGAACTCGTATGCAGACGGGCCAGGGCACGGGCAGTCAGGCGCAGCTCCTCTTCAGGAATCACGATGGCAGAGATTTCGCCGTCGCGTCCATGCTCAATTTTTGGCTGCAAGGCACGCCCACCTGTACGCAGGGTTGTCCACACAGCATCGCCCTGCTGAAATTGCAGCGTAGCAGGCTGTACGGCCTCGTTAAAGGTCAAGCCGAGAGCCTCAATCATCCCCAGCGGACGTGGCAAGAGGGGAATATTGCCGCCTTGCAGTTGTTCATTGTACAGTTGTAGTTGTAGTTGCTGCACCGTCTTGGCCTGCTCTTGGTTGGCATAAACCTTGCCAAAGATCATTAGGGGCCGCATGGTAGCCTGCTCTGCATCTTGCTCCGCGCCCTTACGGGCAAGCGTAAGGCGATAGCGAATAACGCAGCGATTGCCCGGCTTATAACGTACCGGCTCAGCTTGCGCCAACACGAGTTGCCAGTTCTCATCTTTCAATTGTGTCTGTGCCGCTTTTTCCAGAGCCTGAAACAACTCGCTGTGTGGCGTCACATCACAACTTGCCGCTAACATGGGCAAGCCATTATCGGCGGGAAAGGACTGGACGGAGAGTCCAAGCTCTTGCGCCTGCAACACACCCGAAGGCAATACTTCTAAGCCAGCTTCTTTCGTTTGATCCAGCGCGAAGCGGATACGCGCCCCCTCTAACGCCTGTTCATCCAGTGTCAGGCTGACTGAGCGATTGGGATCGTTACTACGCCCCTTATGCGAGGAGCGAATCTCATCGACGCTATAGATGACAGCCAGACCACGCCCCGGCTTACGGCGCAGATAGCGCACAAAGAGACCAAGCGGACCCGTCGCCGTTGGCAGCAATGGACGGTGGGCGCGATCAAACAGATCCTTCACCACCGATGGCAGTTCAATAATAGAAAGGTTGGTACCAGTGGGAGTCGTACTCATGCAACATTCCTTTCTTTGCCCAAACGCTCGACCAAGGCCACCAGTGCATCATCAGCACCGGGGACACCACGGAAGCCAGGAAACGAGTTGACATCAACAATCATCGGGCCATGATCGGTCATCAACAAATCAACACCATATAAACGCAGATCGAAGACACGTCCAATCTCTAAGGTGATGTGCGCCCAATCTGCGGGCAAGTCCTGCGGAGCGATGGGGTAATCTTCTTTGGGAGCGTTCGGTTCCAGGGGGGTACGACGACGCGCCGCAAAAATCTGCTGGTCAACCACCCAGAGCTTGATATCCCAACCATCGCCTGCCGCGAAATCTTGAATAACCACTGGCTCCTGACTCCACTGGGAAGCTAACGTCTGCAAATCAGCGAGGCTATTGACCTTGTCAACCAGATCACCGCGATGACTGTAGTAGCTTTTAATGATCAGCGGAAATGAAAGAGAAGACACCACATCGGGTTGCTGCAATAACGCACCAAGCGTACTAAAATGCCGTGTGCGCGGCCATGGCAGGTTGGCTTCATCCATGCGTTGTGCCATCAACACGCGATCCTGGCAAGAATGAGAGGAGGCCCAACTATTGACAACGAGTGCGCCCTGCTGCTCCAAGTAATGCGCGACCTCCAGAGCCTGTGGCGCGTGCGATTTCAGCAGGTAGAGGTCAGCGAGCGGGGAGGCCGATTCCTGCGCGATGGCCTCGGCAGCGGTCAGCGTACGCACATCAAAGAGACGCACGCTATGATGACGCTCTGTGCGTAATTTTTCTAAGGCGACAGCAATCACAGGGTGCTGTGGCGTTTCTGGATTGTCCATTATCAAACATATTTGCATATAACTTCTCTTTCTTCACCAGAACGTTACTTTTCTATACAATAGTCGATGGGACATGGGATGATTGAACCTCGGCAGAGGGTGCGGCTACGGCCATTGACTTCGCGTGTCTGGCCTGCCGACGGCGCTGGTTATACTCAAGACGTGCGTTACGGTGCATCTCGGCGCGTTTGGCTGCATGTATCACATACTCGGCTATCCGAACAACCGCACGCGGCACACCACCAAAACTGGGGAAGTCGTTGATATCCAGCACAGACAGTCCGTGCGGCGTTTCCACTACATCTAGACCGTAGATATCCAGGCCAAAAATGCGCCCTACATCGAGGGCCAGCTTGCGCAATTCAGGGGTAAGAGGAATGAACTTTTCGGAAATACCTGAATGCAGCGGCGATTTCTTCGCGATAGCCGCATAGACTTCTCTGCCCGTCACATAGATCTTGATGTCAAAGCCAGTATTCTCGGCATAGCGTTGTGCGAGGAAGAAACTTTCGTTCGCTTCAGCTATCTCTAAGGCAATCAGGTCAGAGGGAGTATCCAGGCGATAAATACCCTTACAGGCACTGCCGTTGCTCGGTTTCACCACCAATGGATAATCTTCTAAAGGGATTTGTTTGAGTAGACGCGGATGGGGCACAAAGTAGGTTGGTGGCATCGGTAAGCCGTGGGCATGTGCAAACGCCGCCGCCACTGCCTTATCACGAACGAGACGAATCGCACGCGAGTTGTTGATCGTGGGGATACCCACCGCCTCTGCTGCCTCCAGA
>JBBPYR010000015.1:0-23461 GCA_038199755.1 Ktedonobacterales bacterium
CCACCCTATCCAGACGATGACCCCCCTGTCCGTCGATAAATCACTTCTCTGCTCGTAGATGAAACAAGACAGCTTCTCCGCGTGGTTGCGGTTATCGACTATACCCCCAACCACGCTGAGAAGCTAACATGATTCATGTTTCTCTGTCTTGCTAGAGAAACGATTGTAATATAGCTCACTTTACTGCATACTATTCTTGCAACAGGTATTTTGACAGAGAATGTTCCTCTATTGAGAAGTACGTGAAAGGAGCTACGATATGGCAGTCAAGGGAGACCGAGCCCTCTGGGAAGCGGAGTCAGAAGGATTAGCATTACTCGACTACACCATTGGCGACCTGCTCGATCAACAGGTCCAGCAGAGACCACACAAAGAAGCACTGGTGTATAACTATCCAGAGCTTGGCCTGAACCTGCGTCTCACGTTCGAGCACTATCGCTACGAGGTAGACAAAGTAGCGCGTGGCATGATCGCTCTCGGTATCAAAAAGGGAGCACATGTAGCTGTGTGGGCACCGAATGTGCCCGAATGGATTTTGCTGCAATTGGCCCTAGCTCGTATTGGTGCAGTAATGGTCACGGTCAATACCGCGTATAAAGCATCAGAAGTGGAGTACGTGCTACGCCAAGGCGATATCAGCGCACTCTTCCTCGTAGAAGAGTTTCGCGGCAACGGCTATTTAAACTCGGTCTATAGTATTGTGCCAGAACTGCGCGAACTCGCACATCCCGCGCGCGAAATCTTGCATAGTACCACCCTGCCACGTTTAGAGCATGTTGTCTTGATCGGCGATACCGCGCAGCCGGGAACACTGCCATTTACACAACTTGCAACCCTGGCCGAGCGCGTTTCTGATGAGGAATTTCGCCAACGGAAAGCAAGTGTGACACCGCGGGATGTCGCTATGATTATGTACACCAGCGGCACCACGGGCTTCCCCAAAGGCGCGATGCTCACCCACTCAAATATCGTGAACACCCTGCACATGGTCAGACGCGGCAAAGATTACTCCTCTGAACGCTATGTCAGCCCCATGCCGCTGTTTCATATAGCCGGTTCAAACTTCGTCATCTTCTCGCTCTTATCCGGCTGTACAATGATTCCCCTGATCGCCTTTGATCCAACGAAAGAACTCGATTTGCTCACTCAGGAAAAGGGAACAAGTTCGTTCTGTGTGCCCACCATGCTCATCGCGATGCTCAGTCATCCCCGTTTCTCTAAGTATGATCTATCTACACTGCGCCAGGTCTACACAGGCGGCACTGCTATCCCCGTAGCCCTGCTTGAGCAGTTCAAAGAGAAGACAGGGGCCGACTGCAAAATCTTCTTTGGCATGACCGAATCGACCGGAGCGGGCACCATGACAGTTGATGACGATAGCTTTGAACTTAAGTCGGCCACGGTCGGCAAGGCCACGCCAAATGTGAGCCTCAAAATCATTGGCCCAGATGGTACACCTGTCGGCTTTGGTGAGCGTGGCGAATTGCTCATGCGCGGCTTTCTCGTCATGAAGGGCTACTACAATATGCCAGAGAAAACTGCCGCAACCATCGATCCTGATGGCTGGCTGCATACTGGCGACCTAGCAACCATGAATGCCCAAGGCTACGTCAACATTGTAGGGCGCGTCAAAGATATGGTAATCCGTGGTGGCGAAAACGTTTATCCAGCTGAGATCGAGCAATTCCTGATGCGCCATCCCAAGATCGCCGACGCCCAAATTGTCGGCGTGCCCGACGACCTCATGGGTGAAGAGACCGTCGCCATCGTGCGCCTGAAAGCAGGTGAGCAGCTGAGCTCGGAAGAGCTACGGGAGTATTGCCGTACCAACATCAGTAGGCACAAAGTCCCCAAATACTACACCTTCGTCTCCGAATATCCCATGACCGCCAGTGGGAAAATCAAAAAGTTCGAGCTACGAGCGCAACTCATCAAAGACCTCGGCCTCGCAGAGTTAACAAAAACCAGGACAGCATGAAGGTCAAAAGCAGCAGCGAAGCGCGCTGCAAGCCCCCGTAGGGGCCAGATTACATATGAATAACAGAGACGAAATACACCATAACATGCTATCATTAAGGACAGAGAAAGTGCTTCTTGATCCTCAATAAGGAGGCGAATTGGTTATGATGAGAGAGATTGCCACAACCAGACTGATTGAAGTAGCCTGCCCCCAGGAAGAGGCATTAGCCGTGATCTGGGAAATTCAAAATATTGAGAAGACGGAAGTAAAAGCTGATGCTGCCTGGGTCAGCCCAGAGAGCAAGAACACAGGCACATACAAAGTACGAGGGCACTTTACTGGTATTCCCTGGCATAGTGAATTTGCCTACACCCTCCATTCGCAAGGATTTCACAGTCTGGAAGCTCACCCACCTTTATCTGGCACGCGTATTCAAGGCGGCTTTGTGGTAGTGCCAACAGGAGAACAAAGCTGCACAATCCTCCACTACGAGCAATACAAACTACCACGCTGGGCCATACCGCTCAAGCCTATCGTCGAAGGATACCTGCAATGGAGCATGAAAAAGGAAATGCACGATCTAAAAGAGATTATCCTTAGATGCGCTGCTAATGTAGCAGGTTAGCAGCTACACATAGAAAGGCTTTAGCGATGGTATCTTTTTCATCGGAACCAGAAAATCCTTTGCCCACCGCGACCAAGCAACTTGGTTCCACATGGACGCCGATCTCCTGGCAAGCCGTCACCATCGATGACCAGTTTTGGACGCCGCGTATCCGGGCTAACCGCGAAAACACGCTGCCAAGGGTATACCAGTTCTGCGAGCAAACGGGACGTATCAATGCACTGCGGCTAGAGTGGAAACCCGGCATGGAGCCAACACCCCATATCTTCTGGGATTCGGATGTTGCAAAGTGGCTTGAGGCCGCATGCTATAGTCTCGCAACTCATCCCGAACCTACACTACAGGCACAGGTTGACGAAGTTATCAACCTGCTGATAGCTGCTCAGCAGTCCGATGGGTACCTCAACAGCTTCTTCATTGCTGTTGCGCCAGAGAAACGCTGGACCAACCTGCGCGATTGGCACGAGTTATATTGCGCTGGCCATCTCATCGAGGCTGCCGTGGCTCATTTCCAGGCCACGGGGAAACGCACGCTCCTAGATGTAATGTGTCGCTATGCGGACTACATCGACACTGTCTTCGGCAACACACCCGGAAAGAAGCGCGGCTATCCTGGCCATGAAGAGCTTGAACTGGCTCTGGTGAAACTCTATCGGATCACTGGCGAGCCGCGCTATCTGCACTTAAGCCAGTACTTTGTGGATGAGCGGGGGCGACAGCCGCACTATTATGATCAAGAGGCGCGTCTGCGTGGCGACGACCCTAGCGAGTACTATCACAAGACTCACGAATATACGCAATCGCATCAACCTGTGCGCGAACAACAGGAGGTGGTCGGTCATGCCGTGCGAGCAATGTACCTCTACAGTGCCGTGGCTGATCTTGCAGGTGAGCTACATGACCAAAGCTTGTTCGATACTGACCAACGCCTCTGGGACAATCTCTGCACGACTCGCATCTATATCACTGGCGGGATTGGTCCCTCTGGCCACAACGAGGGCTTCACGACGAGCTACGATCTGCCAAACGAAACCGCCTACGCGGAGACGTGCGCGGCCATCGGCTTTGTCTTCTGGAACCATCGCATGCTGCACCTTGACTGCAATGCCCGTTATGCAGACATGTTGGAACGAGCACTCTACAACGGTGTTCTCAGTGGCGTCTCGCTTGACGGACAGAAGTTTTTCTATGTAAACCCGCTAGCAAGCCTGGGCGAGCATCATCGCCAGCAGTGGTTTAGCTGCTCATGTTGCCCGCCCAACATTGCACGCCTCTTCGCGTCCCTTGGCGAGTATATCTACGCTGTAAACGATACGGACCTCGCTGTCCATCTCTACCTTCAGAGCACAGCCCAAGCTACTATCGCTGGTAATCGCGTGACCGTGCGTCAGGAGACGAGCTATCCCTGGCATAACACGATCATGCTACGGCTTGCTATGGATCAGCCCACGCGCTTTGGCTTGCGGTTGCGTATCCCAGCCTGGTGCCAGCATGCTCAGCTCAAAGTGAACGGAGCTGCCTTTGCTATTGACGATCACCTGCAACAGGGGTATGTGCGCGTGGAACGGCTATGGCAAGCCGACGATAGCATAGAACTTGAACTGGCAATGCCAATTGAGCGGCTCTATGCACACCCTGCCGTGCGTCAGGATGTCGGCTGCGTCGTTCTGCAACGCGGCCCGCTCGTGTACTGCCTGGAAAGTGCTGACAACGTCGTGCCACTACACCGCCTCATTGTACCGAGGACAGCGAAACTGACCAGTCAATTTGAGCCTGACCTGCTTGGTGGCGTGACCGTCATTCATGGCAATGCCCTTGTCGAGGATGACACCACTTGGGCGGGGAAGCTCTATCAAACGCAGCCCCCCTTGTTGCAGCCAAGTACAATCACCGCCATTCCATACTATGCGTGGGATAACCGTGCAGCAGGTGAGATGCGCATCTGGCTACGGGATGGCGAATAGTGATGTTGCGTCACCGTTTAATCATCATCTTTTTCGCGTTCCCTGTCTTCAGCGAGATCGAGCGCGAGCACACTTGCAAGGATCAGCACGTCATCTTGTCCCGGCGCAATCTCAACGCCATAGGTATCGCTCAAGGCAAACCAGCGTTTGGAGACCGTAGCGACGACTTGGTTGGCACGCGTGAAGGTATACTCATGTTCAAAAAGTGATCCGGTAATGTGCAGATCGTCTGGTCCGGGAATATCCACAGTAAAGCGGTCAACAAACGGGCTGATAAGGTTTTTGCGCACCGTCGCTGCCTCCTGACCAGCTCGCTTGATCTCATAGGTAGCGCGCAAGGCGAGCAGTCGCCGCTGCACACTGGCCACCTCGTTGCCGCTCCTATCGCGAATAATCAGTCGGTTGTGCAAGCTCAAGACCTTACCATCCACCTCCAAGACCGCTTGGCCAGCTTCGTTCAGAATGGTCGAATCCTCTCCTAGATGGAAAAACTTCTCACGGATCAGATAACGCATGGTACAACCTCCTCAAGTTTCTTCTGTGTTTCTTTATTTATCTGTTAGTAAAGCAGCTTTTAATGTTGTTATTGTATCAACATCACAGTGAAAAGGAAAGACACCATGCCCTCAATCGTCTATTACGCCAACATTCAAGTGAAACTATGTGGTACTCTTAGAGAGTACTGTATAGTGTATAGTAGCTTAGAGTAGATTGTCTATTGGAAGCTGCACAATATAGCAACATTTATGGGCCATAAGCTCAAGGATTGAGAAAGATACATGTCTGTAACAGACCGAACCCTGCATTGCCGCGATTGTAATCAGGAATTCACCTTTACTATTGGCGAGCAGGAATTTTATGCTAGCCGTGGGCTTACCAATGATCCCAGCCGCTGCCCAGAATGCCGTGCTGCCCGGAAGCAATCCGGTAATGGTCGCAGCGGTGGCAACAGTGGCTTTCGCGACCGCGAACCGCGTCAGATGTATAGCGCAACTTGTGCAAGCTGTGGGAACGAGGCGCAAGTTCCTTTCCAGCCACGAGAAGACAGCCCCGTATACTGTAGAGATTGCTTCCAGTCTCAAGGTTCCTCAGATCGCGGCAATCGCCGTCAGTCGAGTTGGTAGTCAACACGATGACGCAATGATGCAAGGTGTCAGATAAGGAGCATTACCATGAATTCTAAAACATTTGAAGCCGGTGATCGGGTACGTATCGTGGAGGACGGATTTGGTCATGGGCCAGCATCCCTCGGCGGCACCATTGGTGTTGTTCGGTCCGTTGATAAGAGTAGAAGACGCACCGAACCATACTTCATCTACTATGTGGAACTGCCAGGGAATGCCACGCCGGTAGACTTCGAGTATCGAGAACTGGAATTTGTCTCTTCTGTAAGTGACTAGCTCATAACATGAGCTATCCATGTAGCTATCTTTACTACATAGCTGAATAATGCAGCGTATACGATAGGGCATAAAATAAGACCAGAAGCGGCTCTGCGCGGCTGCTCTGGTCTTTGTCCTGCTAGCCATCTCACTTCTTTTGGGCAACCATGCCTATTTTCTTCTGCACATAGGTAAGCGCATTCGCTTCCCAGTGAGGCTCAAGCCTCGCAAAAAAATGCCCTCTTGCATCTGCTGGCGTGAGTGACAACGCCTCAAGCTGATGATGGTCCATCCAGTGTTGAGCTAGCATATAGCAGGTACTGTTCCAGCCACTTTTATTGCCCTGCGCGTTCAGCCTACCAGAAATTCCTGAGATGACGATATCAGTCGTGCTTTGCAGGTCAATCAACGCGTGATCGAAGGCATTTTTCTCAGACTTATCCTGCATGCCTGTCATTTTCCTCAGTGCCTGCACCGCGATGCCGTCGTTTTCTGCGATTGTCTCATACATCCGCACAGTTGAACGCGCAAGCATCCCAGCCTCATAACGCTCTTGCACCGTCTCTGCTGGACTGAGCAGTGCATGGAGCAGGGGAAAAATATCCCGCGAGACCAACATTGGCTTGCCGCCAAGAAACCGCCCATATGCCGCGACCCCCTCCTCCGCAAAGCGATCGCGCCAGAGCCAGGGATCGCTATCCAATCCCGTATGCCAGGCAGCAGGGGATGTAATAGCTTCCAGAGAGGGATGATCGGTTATACAGCTTGAGAGCGGAAGAATGCTCCATTGCTCAACTGCATGACAAGCTTCTTCGTAGGTCGTAATCGTCTGATATGGCAAACGCAATCTCCTTGCTCTACTTGACGTTCATATAACTATGCGAAAGCAGGAATCAGTCCTGTTTAGGGATGCCCCTACCCTTTTGCCTAGTCTATCATGAACAGCTCTTCCAGTCTATAACAGAAACCAGGAGGAGGCATATTCAAATTGCGACCACTTCCCTCCCTCGCCAGCATACAGGGATAGTTTCTTGCTCGTGTCCATCAGAGCACGGTGGGAAGATGTTGTAGGACTGCACAACGCTCAAAGGCTCTCTGCCTTCATACTCCTCTATTCATTTTTAGTACACCACAATCGGAAGAAAATGCTGACATGTGGACAAATTGAGTCATAAACAGGGCTGATTTGGGACGTTCAGCCCACTAAAAGCCGATCAAAATAACCTGTGTGAACGCTCCATTTTCTCGTATAATAAGCAGAAAGGAGGCTACATGGCACACACACAACAAGACCAAACCAACATCACTCCCATCAGGGGTCCGCGCCGCTGGCGTGAGCAACGCTGGCTTATCGACGAAACCATTCGCAGTAACGGCATCGAGTGGGATCAGCCGCGCCTTGGCTACACGCTGGGACCTGTCGTTGGGGAACAATCAGCAGGTGACATGGCAGTGCTGCGCACACGCATCCGTAAGGTCGCCGATTACGTCCCAGCCGTCAGTTCGGTAGCGGTCCGCCACGAACAGTTGGCACGGCGTGCCGAAGATGAGGGTCATGGCGTAACGGCAGGTGAACACTGGCATGCCGCCGCCATGTTGTGGTCACTAGCAGTCTGGCCGCTCTGGGAGATGACCCCTGAGTTGCTCGCGTTGGATGAGCGCAAAAACAACGCCTACCTGTCATGGGCACGGCACGCCTCGCACCACGTGGAACGGGTCGATATCCCCTTCGGCGACACCACCTTGCCTGCCTGGTTTCACGTGCCATCGTCCTACAATGGCACACCGTTGCCGACAGTGATCGCCTGTGGTGGCATGGATGCGCCTCGTGAAATCGTGGTTGCACGCGAGGGCGACACCTTCCTCTCACGCGGTTTCGCCGTCCTTGCCTTCGATGGACCTGGGCAAGGCGAATCTCCCATTCACGGCCTCTATGTCACCCCCACCAACTGGATCGACGCAGGCGAGGCTTTGGTAGCTTGGTGCCGATCACGAGTCGAGATAGACACCGATCGGCTGGTCTGCACGGGAACTAGCTTCGGTTCATTCTGGATCACCCAAATTGCGGCAACCCAGCCCATCTTCAAGGGCTGCGCGGCTGCCCTTCCCGTCTTCGAGCCAGGTGCGCGGACTATTTTCGAAGAGGCATCGCCAACCTTCAAAGCTCGCCACATGTTCATGGCGGGCCTCTACCATGATGAGGCCGCGTTCGATCAGCTTGTAGCAGGTTACGACCTCAGACCACTCATCGACGGCATGGCTGTGCCGTGGCTAGTCGTTGCTGGTGAGGCCGACGAATTGTCATCGGTGCAGTGGGTGTACGAGATGGCTCGTCGCTGCCCCACGCCTAGTACCCTTCTCATCTATCAAGGTGCCCGCCACGCCCTGACCGAATCACTCGCACCAGTGCTAGGAGCACCGTGGCGGGCAACAATCGGTGACTGGTTGCTCGACCGCATCAACGGAGTCCCTACCCATGACGAGTTCCGCTATGTGACAGCGAACGGAATACAAGAGCAGCGCAAGCACCCACGCCACGCCTGACCCACAGTGAGTTCATCACCGCACGTTTCTGAGCTGTGATGAACTACCACTCACCTCCAAAACATCCTTCGGGCTTGCTGGGTCGCTCTTCATTATCAGGTAATCAAACCAGAACCGACAGACGTCTGAGCCTGTTCGAGTCTTTTTACCATCCGCACATGGGGGTGGTGGTAAAGGAAGGTCTCCTGTGTGATGACATAGTGCAGATGTTGATACAAGGACACTGCCTGTTTGTTCTCTTGTGCGACATTCAGCGCGATTTTGGCATAGTGTTGTTGGCGTGCCTGCTGCTCCGCAGCTTGCAACAGGAGCGTACCAATCCCCTGGTGGCCCCAATTCGTAAACACCGCCAGGGCATCAATATACCATTCGTCGTCATTCGCCTCACGTTCGAGCCATTGCCCAATGGCTGCATTGAGTCGTTCCTCCTCTCGACCGCCAAAGCTCAAAACCAAACCGACTACCTCTGAACGCTGTTGGGCAACCAGAATGAATTGATAGCTAAAACGATTACCCTCCTCGCGAAAGAAGAGCTGTAAACGCTCGCTAAACCGCTTCTCAGCTTCTTCGCGTAACGGATAGGTCACCTGGGTATGAGTATAGGCTGAGGAAAGAAGGATCGATGCTCTCTCGGCGTCGTTTAACTGTGCTGGCCTCAGCGTGATATCTTCGTTCATCATTTCTCATAACAATCGTTGCCGCTAGGTTGTTTTCTCGTCATCGTGTGGCTGTTCCTGCTCTCTGCCATTCTACCACCTGAGCGAGGATGATTGGCAGAGAAGAGTGTCTGACTTACCAACCTCGTGAAAGGCTCCCTTTATTTCTCCTCTTCTTTCGCCCACCCATTTTCCCGAAATTGCACCAATCCTGAGAAGTAAGCAGGCGATGTCTTGACAAGGCTGGGAACTGGCTTTATAATTAATACTGTTCAGTTAACAAAGTTGTGACAAAGCTGCCCTGGTCTATCATTCGTGAGAATGATATGAGATCCAGGGTTTTTTTGTTATCCTGTGTTCTCTGTAACGTGTACAATCTTCCCTGAGATTGTGCTGAGACTCTTATTTTCGTCTCCTACCAGAAATCCCAGAACGGAAAAACATGAACGATCAGTTACCGAACGACCTTTTTTTGACGATTCCTTACGGTGAGCTTGTTTGAGTCTGGCGATTTCGTGAAGCAGATTCTGGGTGCGGAGAATATTCAGAAATATCTGGCTTGCAAAAAACAGGTAGCCAGTCGTAGCCCCAGTGATCTGGGGACGCAGGTGAAGACCTCTGAAGTCATTTATCATCATGAGGTTACCAACCAGCAATTGTGGAACAAGTTCTAAGCCGCGTTGAGTGCGCACACGCGTCAATCAATAAGCGGAAACGTCAATCAATGGAGCCTATATCCTCAACGATGAGGGCCTCTTGTGCCAGTCAATGCCCCCCTCTTGCCCCCTTGCCAATCCAATGCCCTTCCTCTACGCTTAAAGACTGTGAATTCTATGTGATATATCCCTACTTTGACCTGTTCTTGTAGCAGAAAACGAATGTAGCAACAGAGGAGTCTCTGACACCATGATGTCTGTTCTTACGTGTTCTCTTGGGAGGGGTATTGATGTAAGTGAATGAGAGAACAGCAACAGTTTAAACAGAAGGAGGGCCGGGCATGTTTCTTCAGCGAAAGTTGCGTTTTGGTGCAGTGCTCATGATCGTCGGGAGTCTCCTTGCGGCATCGGGCGAAATCGTGAATGCACAAACGATGGATGTGTTGAGTTCTTCATGGTATCTCTCACTTGGCCTGATCGTTGTTGGTACCCTCATTCTGCTCATCGGTCTCTCCACGTTTGCATCAGTATCAGATCAGGTCAATGGCTTTGGTTTTATCGGCAGCAATCTGCTCCTCCTCGGTGGTTTCCTCTCGATCATTGGTGTGGTCGCGCTTGATTGGATACTCGTACCGTTCTTAATGAATCTAGCGAGTATGATTGCTGCGACGATTAATGGGCCAGCAATTACAACCGAGAATGCGCTTAATAAAATTATTTCAAGCTTGAACGGCTTGGGCGGCCCCTTTCTCCAAAAGCTTTTTCCAGGATCTGCCCCCCATATTCCTGCTGCCCATATTCCTATGGCGAATGGCATTGTGTTGGTGAATAAAGCATTGCTTCAACTCCATATTCCCACCATTGATCAACTCACATGGTGGGGTCATTTCAGTCTCTCAGGGGGTCCGCTCATCATTGGCAGCGGAATCTTGGGTCTGGCTTTGCCCCGCAGCAATGGCAAACTTACTCTTGTCAGTGCTTTGCTGATCGTCTTCGCCCTCTTGAACTTGCTCTGTCAATTTTTGCCGTCGATCCCATCGTTCTATGGAAATATCACCGCTGTTGTGCTCTTTCTTACCCTTGCATGGTTAGGGGTTTCAGCGTGGTCATCGAAACGTACAGACGCGGCGATTTCTGAATGATTAGCTGGGCCAGTTGCCGCCATCTACATTGATGCACTGCTGCGTCATGTAGTCGGATTCGCTCGATGCGAGAAAAACGGCTATGCCTGTAATATCCGCAGGTTGCTCGATCCGACCGAGAGGAATCGACGCAATAGCTCTGCGCCTGGGCTCACCAACCTCAAGGTTCATGATCTTGGCAAATTGTTTATCAACCTCTACCCAGAAAGGAGTGTCGACCACGCCCGGAGCAATTGCATTCACATTGATCTTATGTTCGGCTAACGCGAGTGCCATCGATTGGGTCATGCTGATGACACAGGCCTTGCTAGCGCAGTAGGCCAGTACGTACGCTTCACCACGGCGTCCTGCCTGGGATGCCATGTTGATAATCTTCCCACCACGGCCCTGTTTCATCATCACTCGCGCGGCTGCTTGGCTGCACCAGAGCAATCCCTTGCAGTTAATGTCGAACATAAAATTCCAGTCCTGCTCAGTCGTTTCCAGAAAAGGAATGATCTTGCCGACACCTGCATTGTTCACCAGGATATCCAGACCGCCAAACTGCTTGACCGCCGTATCTATCATCGCCTGGACTTGCTGCTGGTTACGCACATCTACTGCTACCGCTGCCGCTTTACCGTTGCTAGCGGTGATCTCATCGACAACCTTTTGGGCGTCCGCTTGTCTGAGATCACCGATCACCACTGTAGCTCCTTCCTGTGCATAGCGTAACGCAATTGCGCGCCCCATGCCTTGTGCTCCACCAGTTACAATCGCAATTTTACCTTGTAGCCTCACTGTTCACCTCCATGAGTTTATTAATCTTGATACCTTGTTGATGTTCCTGGCACCCGCACACCACTAACACCGCCGCGTCAGGGACGGTGTTGATCGATGCGGTAGCGGTTGATCGTCTCTTGATTCAGTGTCACGCCCAAGCCTGGTCGTTCCGGTAGCCGCACGCAGCCTCTCTCATCAAGGGTCAGTGGTTCCTCGAAAAGATCAGTGCGCAGCGCATTCGGGTTTTGATCCCATTCGAGCCAACTGCCATTGGGGATCGAGGCGATGAAGTGCATATTGGCAATGGTGCTCAGTGCTGATGAGAAGACGTGGGGGATGACGGGCAGACTGTAGGCTTGCGCCAGTGCCGCGATTTTGCGGCACTCGGTGATGCCGCCCGACCAGATCACATCAGGTTGGACGATATCGACGGCATGGCGTGTGATAAGCTCGCGAAAGCCGGGTAGCCCCGTTTCCGTCTCGTAGCCTGACACGGGCACAATCAGTTGCTGGGCTACCATTGCGGACCCATCGAGGTCCTCGGTAGCAACTGGCTCCTCAAGCCAGTAGATGTCCAGGTCCTCAATCTCGTGCATAAAGGTGAGTGCCAGCGAAGGTGTCCAGGCGTTATTCGCATCGATGGCCAGCTTGACCGTTGGCCCAATCGCTTTGCGTACAGCACGCACACGTGCAACATCTTCCTCGAAGGTTACAGTAGCATAGTCTGCCGCGGACATTTCTCTTAATGGGTTCAAGAGTGCCTCAGGCTGACGGCCCACCTTCATCTTGATACAGCCAAAGCCACGATCAGCATAACCGCCCACCTCTTGTTCCAGTGCATGGATATCTTTATCCTGGGCATAGAAGCCAGCGGACGCATACGCCTGCAAGGTATCGCGGTAGCCCCCGAGTAGTCGGTAGAGTGGTGTGCGTGTCGCCTGCCCGATGATGTCCCAGAGCGCAATATCGACACCACTAATCGCCATCATCAGCATTCCGCGACGGCCCCGCTGATGTGGCCGTGTTGCCATCATTTGCCACAACTTCTCGACTCGAAATGGGTCCTCACCGACAATCATGCTGCGCAGTTCCCCTGTGACAATTGCCTCCATACTTTCCAGAAAACCACCATAGGTTGCGGCCTCCCCCAAGCCAACTATTCCTTCATCCGTATGCACTTGCACCAGCAGCGTAGGACGATCAGGCATATAATGAATGGCGTCCGCCATCGCGATAGTCATGGGATAGCGGAGCTTGATAGTCGTAACATCCGTGATGATCAATGGGAACCTCTCTTCTCGCTCGGAAACTGTTTGTTTTCTTAAGGGCCAGACGACCCTTGCTCTAACCGCACTTTCTTCGCTTGGGTCAGGCGACTTTGCACCAATACCACAATCAGCAGGAAGACGCCGCGAATGACTGATTGCCAGGACACGCCCAGACTAATAAAGCCGAACCCATTCTCAAAGTTTAAGATGTTGAAGACTAGGCCCAGCAACAATACTCCTACTAACGATCCCCAGACCGAACCCATGCCACCTGTCAGGAGTGTGCCACCAACAACGACCGCGGCGATGGCCGTCAGTTCCCAGCCGACTGCCTCGTTTGGTGAGCCCGTGAAGGTTTGCCCTGCTAACAATGCGCCAGCTAGCCCTGCCAATACACCGCTAATGGCGTACACCGCCAGCTTGATACGCTCCACAGGGAGACCCATCAGACGAGCCGCTTCTTCGTTGCCGCCAATCGCCAGTATGTGACGGCCAAAACGCGTGAAATTGAGTACAATCGAACCAAGAGCATAGACCAGGATCAAAAAGATTGGTAGAGGAACACCATACAGAACACCCTGACTCAGTGCCGCCCAATCTGCCGTCGCACTCACACTGACCGTCGCATCCTTCGCCAGGACGAGGGCCATGCCACGAGCAGCCAGCAACATGGCGAGTGTGGCGAGGAACGGTGGTATACGCAGCCAGGCAATAACCCAGCCGTTAAAAAGTCCCACGATCAGCCCTGCCAGAGCAGCAGCAGCAATCGCCGCTAACAGACCATAGGGACTCGCAAGAGCCGCCACGACACTACACAGAGCCGCTAGCGAACCAACGGACAGGTCGATGCCACCTGTCATCATCACAAAGGTCATACCCAATGCGATCAGGCCAAACGTGGTGTTGTATGAGACCACCGTAAGAAAGTTATAGGACGAAAAGAAGTTATCGTAGCGCAACGTGCCAAATAGAACCAGTACGATGAGGGCAATCAAGGCACCTTGTCGCTGCAAGATGCTCTTGCCACGCGTCCAGCCACTTGCCAGCCTGCTACTACGACTCGCTCTCGTTGTAGAAATATCTGCCATAACTACTCCAACTACCTAATTATCACCCTTTACGCTGCCGTTGAAGATAGACCGCCAGCAAAATAATGCCAGCTTTAATTACCTGTGCTACTCCGAAGGAAACATTTT
The DNA here is from genome assembly GCA_038199755.1 of Ktedonobacterales bacterium. Classification (GTDB taxonomy): domain Bacteria; phylum Chloroflexota; class Ktedonobacteria; order Ktedonobacterales; family Ktedonobacteraceae; genus JBBPYR01. The sequence continues at coordinate 14,156 of JBBPYR010000015.1, forward strand.
GTGATACCAGGGTTGCACTAATGAGATAAATGATTAGTGCGCCGATAAGTGTTCCCGTGACTGCTGCCTGCCCACCTGTAAGCGGAGTGCCACCAACAGCTACAGCTGCGATAGCGTCTAATTCTCCGTTCAGCCCTACGCGGGTTGCATCTGATGATGAATTGATGGAGATGATAATAAACCCCGCCAGAGCCGCAAGCACCGCGCTAATAGTGTAGACGGCCAGTTTCACACGGTTCACCGGGATACCAGCCAGGCGTGCCGCCGCCTCATTGCCCCCGGTAGCCAGCACATAACGACCAAAGGTGGTGATACGCATGATTACCGCGAAAAAAGCCACGATCACAAGCATCAGGAGCACCTGAAAAGGGATACCTAGTATATTCCCCTGTCCAATAAATTGAAAACCGGGATTATTGAAGTCTTGGAGTTTGTCATTGGACAGGACCAACGCTATACCGCGACCGCCAATAAATAAGACCAGCGTCGCAATAATTGGCTGAATACGAAATCTTGTAATCAAGAAACCATTGAAAAGACCAAGTAGGCCCGTTGCTGCGATTGGGATGATCAGGGCCAAGGTGTTTCCGAGCAACGGGTTGTTCGCTAGGAATGGGCTCAAGAAGATGATCGAGGCCAGGGCACCAGCAAATGCCATCAAAGAACCAACGGACAAGTCAATGCCCCCGGTGGCGATGACCAGCGTCATGCCAGTGGCAATAATCGCAATTGGAGCCACCTCCTGCAGGTCATTATACAGAGACTGCACCTGGAGAAAATGTGGCCTGAACAATATATCATACAGAATGATCAGCAGTAGTGCCGTCAGTGCCCCATACGTCTGACCGAAATTACGTAAACGTTCTGGTAGAACGAAACGGTGCGCGATAGGTGGCGTTGTGGCCGAATCAAGCTTCGCCATGCTGCGCTTCCTCCTCTTTTTTTGCTGGCAGCAGGGAATCGTCGTCATCCCCTTGCGCCATCGCTGCCACAACTGTATTCAGGCTGATTTCTTCACGCCCAAGCGAAGCCACCGTTTGTCCATCACGCATGACCACGACACGGTCACTGCCTTCAAGCAATTCTTCTAGCTCGGATGAGATCATCAGGACTCCCAGTCCTTTCTCCGCTAATTCTTCAATCAACGCCTGTATCTCGGCTTTGGCACCAACATCAATTCCGCGTGTTGGCTCATCCAGAATCAATAACTTGGGATTAAGACAGAGCCAGCGTGCCAGTAAGACCTTTTGTTGATTGCCACCAGAGAGTTCGCGTATCTTTTGTTCCGGCCCCGCAGTCTTGATACCAAGTCGCCTGATGAACTGATCAACGACCTCTTGCTGCTTCTCGCGAGAGACAATACCATTGCGTGCAAGCGTAGGCAGAGCTGCGAGGGTAAGATTCTCACGCACGGAGAGATAGGGTATAATGCCATCCATCTTGCGGTCTTCTGGGCAGAAACCGATGCCCGCCTGGATCGCATCAGCAGGTGAGTGAAAGTGTGCCGCTTGACCTTCGACACGTACCTCGCCCTGCTCTAAAGGGTCAGCACCGAAGATTGCTCGTGCAACCTCACTTCTGCCTGAACCAAGCAGACCCGCGAGTCCGACAATTTCGCCTGCGTGAACATCGATACTTGCCCCTTGCAATACGCGTCCACGACGCAAGCCACGAGCCTCCAGTAGCACCTTCTGCTCAACATGGTGGTGCCCAACCGCAAAACTTGTTTGCCCATGCCGCCGTACTTCATTCAGCTCCTTGCCTAGCATCTTGGCAACCAGTTCTACTTTCGACAGGCCTTTCATCTCACGTATATCTACAGTCTGACCATCGCGCATAATGGTCACTTGATCACAAATAGCGTAGAGTTCGTCGAGACGATGGCCGACGAAAATCACGGAGACGCCGTCAGCTTTCAATTGACGGATGATCGTGAAGAGGGTCTCAACTTCTCGCTCGTTCAGTGAAGAGGTAGGCTCATCCATGACAACCAGCTTGCTCTCGAACGAAATAGCACGAGCAATAGCTACCATCTGCTGAATAGCGATATTGTAGTTCATCAATGGTTGCGTCACGTCAATGGAAACAGACAGGCGTTGAAGCAATGCAGCCGTTTCCGCGTGCATCTTGCGCCAATTGATAATACCCCAGCGTCGCGGTTCCCTGCCCATAAACACATTCTCGGCAACAGAACGAAATGGGATAAGGTTGATTTCCTGATAGATACTACTGATGCCATTATTCTGTGCCTGCTGTGGAGTTTGGAAATCAATTGCACGACCATCGAAAAGAATGGTACCGCTATCACGACGATGGGCACCTGTGAGGATTTTGATAAGGGTCGATTTACCAGCACCGTTTTGACCTACGAGTGCATGTACCTCGCCACGATTGACACGTAAATGAGCATTTACTAGGGCCACGACGCCGGGGAAAGCTTTGGAGATCTGCTCCATGCGCAATAATGGGTCGTTCTGGTCCATTCCAGCACTCCCTTCCCTCTGCACTACAGTAACTTCTCTCTATTATAAACCAAAAAGATCGGAGAGAGAACACGGCGTGGCTGATTGTCACCAATCAGCCACACGAGCGTATGAGTATCCATCAATGGATACGCTTAGCATTACTAGAACGAATTTGCCAAGTTTTCCTGTGCGTTGGCTTTGGTAAACTGCATGTCCTGCACAACAATCCAGTCTGAGAGTTTCGTACCATTCTTGTACTTGTCAATGGTATCGAAGGAAATTGGACCAAAGAACGGGCTAGACTGTACAGTGGTGCCCTCTTCACCATTGATAATCGCGTTGAGTGCGTCCTTTTCGCCATCAATAGAGACGACGGTGACATCTTTCCCCGGATGTCTGCCTGCTGCTTTGAGGGCGGTAATCGCGCCAATCGCCATCTCGTCATTGTGAGCATAGACAGCAGTCACATCAGGATGAGCCTGCAAGAGAGTCGCCATCACTTTACGGCCTGTGTCGCGGTTGAAGTCGCCATCCTGGGAAGCAAGGAGAACCATGCCAGGAGCAGTTTTGATCTCGTCGTCGAATCCTTTCTTACGATTGATAGCAGGGGAGGCACCAGTAGTTCCCTCAAGCTCGATGATCTTGGCTTTACCGCCTGTGTTCTGGATCAGCCAGTCGGCTACGCGCTTACCTTGCTGAACAAAGTCGGAGCCAATGAAGGTCACATAGTCTTTATTGGGCTGGGCGAGGGTGTGATCTACGTCGCGGTCGATCAGGATAACGGGGATACAAGCAGTTTTAGCCTGGAGTACTGCTGGTATGAGTGCTTTCTCGGTGATAGGAGCAAGCAGAATAACATCAACCTTCTGAGCGATCATTGATTGAACGTCAGATACCTGCTTATCACCTGAGTTCGCAGCATCAGCATACACCAGCGTATCACCACGCTTTTGGGCTTCTGCCTTGATGCTTGCGGTCTCAGCCAAGCGCCAGGGATTATTGCTTGCATTTTGCGAAAAACCAACTTTATAATGGTCTTTCTTCACCAATTGGGGAGGCAACCCACAACTACCACCGCCGCCAGCCGTAGTTCCTCCACCGGTACTACCACCGCCACCGCTACTGCCGCCACACGCGGCAAGCATGACACAGACGAGCATGCCAAACACTATTGACATACCAGGATGCACAGATGTGTTACGCTTCATGGCCAAATACCCTCCGTTGGGCTGTAGTGAAATGAATACAAAGGAATTATCACAGATGGAAGAGGTGAGAAAGTTCCTCCTTTCTTGTTACATGCAGCAAGACGTACATTGTTCTGCTGCTCTATTATCTTCACAACACTATGAAGAGAAGTATAACAATGCATACAAGGTGGGTGTATGCACTATTAGTAAGCCATTCTTTGCAGAGTCCCTAAGTGAAGGTTGATGTTCTGAATAGAAAGCCATTCCTTGCAGAGCACCTGAGCGAAGCGATCTCCTTTCAGTCAGATGACGCGTAGCGTAGGGACGAGAGTCCCGTTTCTGACGGGCTTATAAGAAGATGCGAAAGCATCGTTGGTGCTCTGAATAGAAAGCTATGAATGAAGTGATTAGTTTGCTGGGAAATAGTAGGTTTAAGCAAAATACAAGGAACGCATTTTGTCTATTGATTCGCGTTTATCCTAATCGAATGAGTAAAGTGTAAATCAAAAAACACCTCTTGTCAAGTAGCCACGCTTGCAAATTATCGACCTTTGCAGGCGATTGATGAAAATAAAAAGGTTACACTTTCGCTCGCTCGTAAGCTAAAATGCGCTACTAAATAAGTATTACGTCTGCTAAAAGCAAAAACTCACACCACAATCAAAAAATGTTAGTTGGGAACACATTGACTTTCGACGTGGTTTTACTTTATACTGACTTTTATTGATTAGCCAACATACGAATAAAAGGCGAGGCATGTTAGCATACGCTTCATAGCCTAGTTAGTGAGATCATGATAGGAAAAGTGTTATTTCTCGATCTAACGAATGATAGTGATACCTCTCTCACATTGCTAAAAGCCCTTAGTTCAGAAACACGCTTGGCGATCCTCGCCTATCTGGGAGATCGTCCAGTCAATGTGAACGATATTGCTTCTGCTCTTCAGATCGCGCCATCGTCAGCGACGACGCATATTCAAATTCTAGAAAAAGCAGATTTGATACGCACAGAGATTATACCTGCGACCCACGGACTGCAAAAGCTATGCGCACGAACCTATGATGATGTGCATATTCGCCTGGAGCGCACGCTTACCAACTCTGTCAACTCTTTCAGTGTCACTATGCCGATTGGGCAATACTACGATTTTGAGGTGCATCCCACCTGTGGGTTAACAACTGAGACTGGCTTGATCGGCTACCTCGACACAGCAGCCACCTTTTATGAGCCAGAGCATGTTTTTGCGCAGTTACTCTGGTTCAAACACGGCTATGTCACCTATCGCTTCCCTAATCACTTGCCAGCGGGAGCACAGGCTATGCGCCTTGATATCAGTGCAGAAATGTGCTCGGAAGCACCCCTGCACCATCTCGATTGGCCCTCTGATATCACCGTGTGGATCAATGGTGTAGAAATTGGCTCATGGACGAGCCCCGCTGACTTCGGTGGAGAGCGTGGCTTACTTACACCCAATTGGTGGGAGACAAAAGACAGTCAATATGGATTACTCAAAATCTGGTCGGTGACCTCTAAAGGCAGCTGTATCGACGGAAAAGACATGAGCAGTATACAGATAGAGGATTTACGGCTCGGTGAAAAACCCTTCATAGAAGTGCGTATCGGCGTCAAACCAGATGCCTTGAACGTTGGTGGCCTCAATCTCTTTGGTGAGAGATTCGGCAACTATCCCCAACCCATCGTTCTCAAAGTTGATTTCATACAATCAAAAGGGACAAAATAATGAGATTAGAGTGGTAAGTATTGTTAACTTAGTAATCTAGCTGAACAATATGCCAGAATAGCCTCATGATTTGTACGGCTAACATGACTCACACGCTGACGGGTTGCCAGACCAGAACAAATCGCAGCCGTGATTGCTTTTCTGGCGTCATCAGAGGCCAGTAACGTCAATGGGGCGATCTTGCCAGTTGACGGTGGCTGGTTTGCTGCATAGAGGTAGAGCGTCCTTCCCTAAGAGGGATACCATCTCAGATCCTTCTTCACCCTGGTCACAGAGCACGAGAAAGGTGAGGAAGAAGGGTTGTTTTCCATTTTTGAAACAAGGAGAAAGCGATGACCACTAAACATCTTGTTGATCCAGAACTTGTTGCCATGCTCGATACTTTTCCCACGCTGACGTTCACGCCAGAATCGTTGGCCTTCGTACGAACTGCTCTCAAAGAGATGAATGCCCAAACGCCAGTGAATGCGCCTGATTTCTCTGCGATTTCCGTCCACGAGCGTTTCGTCCCTGGTCCAGCGGGAGCACCTGACGTGCGTGTGCTGGTGTATCTCCCACCCAAGCGTTCAACGCCGCTACCCGCAATCCTTTGGATTCATGGGGGTGGCTATGTCATTGGCTCTCCTGAACAGGAGGACCTTGGGGCGAAGGGCATTGTCTCAACGATCGGCTGTGTTGTGGTCTCGGTGGACTACCGCCTAGCTCCTGAGACTCCCCATCCCGGTCCAGTTGAGGATTGTTATGCGGCGTTAACGTGGCTGCATGCTCATGCCGAGGAACTGGGCGTGGATACGTCTCGCATTGCCATCTATGGTGGGAGCGCAGGGGGCGGCTTGGCAGCTGCATTAGCCCTGCTTACGCGTGACCGTGGCGAAGTGCCGCTCGTGTTTCAGATGCTGATTTATCCCATGCTCGATGATCGAACGGCGACTTCGGCAGACCCTCATCCCTACACCGGAGAGTATATCTGGACCCCCGATGCTAACCGCTTTGGGTGGACCGCACTCTTGGGGCAGGAGCCGGGAGGTCCAGATGTCTCGCCCTATGCAGCGGCGGCTCGCGCTGACCATCTGGAGGGGCTTCCCCCAACCTTCATCAGCGTTGGTGCTCTTGATCTATTTCTGGAGGAGGATCTGGAGTATGCTCGTCGGCTCATACGGGCAGGTGTGCCGACGGAATTGCATGTCTATCCTGGTGCCTTCCATGGCTTCAATATGGCAGCTGACGCGAAGGTCACGCAGTCGATGACACGTGACCTGTTCGATGCACTTGCGCGAGCTCTTTCTCCTGACCTCGTGAGGAATACCTAAAACCCATCAAGAGCAGGCGTGAATAGTGCCTTCACTCTTCCTTCATGCAAGGAGATGCTCCTATGAAGACTTTATCGAGGGGCTTTTGCTAATCGAACGTCTCTCTTGAGGACATATTTGATCTAGAATTCCCGGCGTCTCGGAAGGTATGCTGCTGAGACGTCGGTTGTTTTCCCTTACACTTAAGATCACTTGAAATTCCCCGTCATTTCAGTAGCATCCTCCTGTGCTGGCTGGCACCTCATGACAGAAGTTTTCCGCTCATCCATAACCTCTTTGACGAAGGAGCCTTTCCCAACCAATTGCCACGCAGATGGTATGACGGAACGTGGAACTGAAGAATCGGTCTATTGATAGAGAATGATCTGCCGATCATTCTTAGCAGGATGACTTCATATTTCCCATGTGCGACTTCCGCGGGAGTTGCAGCGAAAGTGAATCTGCTGATGAAAGACCCCCATTTGAGGGCACGCTTGGCCACTTTGGGCCTGATTGTGGTCCTTCTTATGCTGACTATTTGCTCGATTGGTGCGACCGCAATCGTCCGGCAGACCTCGCTCCAGGCGAGTGAAGCGGTGCATATGAGCGATCTGTACCAGCAGGCGCACTATCTTGTCGACTCTGAGAGTTCGATTATGAATGAGTATGCCCTTCAGCTTGGCTCTGCCGGTCGGTCCGAATTTCGCGCAGCAGCCCAGGATCTGAACACTGCCCTACAAACGATCGCCCACGATGGCGATGTTGGTGATCGTGCCTTTGTGCAATCGGTCCAGGCGCAACAGGCCCACTACCTGCTGTTCGCCACCCAATTTTTGGACTTCATTGATGCGCACGACCTCTCTGGCGCGCACGCCATCCATGATGAGAAGATCGATCCGCTCTTCGATCCCATGGAGGCGCAGGTGGGAACAGCGGCAAATGCGGATCATCAGTTGGCCACTCAGAGCTTGGCGCATATGGACGCCATCCAGCGTTTCGTGGTGGTCTCGACCGTGTTGGTGTTTGTCCTCGGCCTCTTCCTATTCCTCCTGTTCTGGCGGGTGATGCGTGAATACCAGCGACGGCTGCAGGCGGCGGCGCAGGCCGAACTGCTGCTCATGGAGCAAGTTGCGCTGACCGATCCGCTCACCGGATTACCCAATCACCGCACCATGATGGACCAGATAGAGGCGGAACTCGTGCGATGTCGGCGGACAGAGGAAGCATGCGCGATCGTGTTCGTCGACCTGGATCATTTCAAACACATCAACGATACCTGGGGGCATAGAGCGGGTGATGCCGTGTTGCGCGAGGTGAGTGGTCGACTACAGAAAAACATCCGCCAAGGAGATGCGGTAGGACGCTATGGAGGTGAAGAATTTGTCATGCTGCTTGCCAACACCACTTTGCACGCCGCCAAACACACAGCCGAGCGATTACGTATCGCCATTGCCGGAGAGCCGTGCATCTTGGGGTCTGGAGAAGACACGCCAGACGGAAACATCATTGCCATCACCGCGAGTATTGGAGTGGCAGTCTACGGAGAGCATGGAGCCACTCGAGAAGCCTTGATTGAAGCGGCAGATCGTGCCATGTATTATGCCAAGCAGACGGGGCGCAATCAGGTGTGTCTGTCGGGAGAAGAGTCGGCCCTGACCTCGCAGGTACTCACACACCTACCGCAGCGTCAGTTCACAGAGGCGGTTAGCATCAAAACCTTGACCGCCGTGGCGAGCGTCCATGATGGAAAGACGAGCGCGCACGCCCACCGCATGGTCAGGCTGGCAGAGGAGACCGCACGCCGGTTAGGACGGTCGGAAGAAGAGATCCACTTGGTCCGACTGGCGGCCCTGTTCCATGACATCGGCAAAATTGGCATCCCCGATGCTATCTTGCACAAGCCTGGCCCCTTGAACGAGGATGAATGGACCATCATGCGCCGTCACCCGGTGCTCGGCCAATACATCCTGGAACAGGTGGGAGGCGTCTTCGAACTGCTCTCCCATATTGTCGTGGCCCACCACGAACGTTGGGATGGGAACGGCTATCCCCATGGATTGGCACAACACACCATTCCGCTCGGCGCACGTATTCTCACGGTGGTGGACTCCTACGATGCCATGACCTCACTGCGTTCGTATCGGCAACCACTGTCGGATGAAGAGGCCAGGGCTGAACTACAGCGGTGTGCCGGGAGCCAATATGATCCTCAGGTCGTCGAGATGTTCCTGTACGTGCTTGATGCGGACGAACGAGCACATGCGCCTACCTTGTTGGAAGAGCGACTCCCTGATGCTACACCATCGTCGACACGAGAAGCACTGCCCGATCGCGAGATCGTCGCGGGCTAACTGGTTTCCACCAGGACACATACTCACAGGCAGAGAACCCGAGGGCGGGCAGCAAGGCTCTTACGTCCTTTAACAGAGAGACCATAGCCACTTTTGAAACGTCATGCCATGATGTGGTTACGGCGCATGACGTTTCAAAAGTGGCTATGAGACCAAAGATGCTGACTTACCTCGTATGCGGTTTCATGATCTCAGACATAGTGCAGCAACCCTGTTGTTAAGCATAGGTGTGGAAATGAAGGTCATTCAAGAGCAGTTGGGACATAGTGA
>JBBPYR010000016.1:0-14106 GCA_038199755.1 Ktedonobacterales bacterium
GCAACTTGTGATCTATAAGCAACCGAATTATAAAGATGAGTGTGGAGCTTACTGGCAAGATCAATCTGATTTGCTGCAATGTGCCCGCATAGCACTTTCTGTACGTGTGCTCCCCTTTACTCCACCTACTCCTATCCCTACTGTAGTCGGAACACACTATGCCGGAAACGTAGCTTCTTTGGCAACGCTCTCTCCTGGAAACGCCGATGCGGTGAAAGATGGGAAGCTGCAAACGGAATGGATGGGCGGACACATGGATGAGCTTGATTTAGATTGGACCTTCCCTGTCACTATCCATCGCGTGGTGGTATGGGATCGCAAGCAGAGTGCCACGGATAACAACCAGATCAATAAGCTGAAGCTTTCATTCAGTGATGGCACATTCACTGGCAGCATAGATATGATCAGCCAGGGTCCGCGCTGTGTTGATGTGACATTTCCAGAGAAAACCATTACCGAGTTGTATCTCATTCCTGTCGATGCCGGCGGCAACAATGGCTATAGTAAAGTTGAGGTGTGGGCTACCACTGGCCCTCAGTATTCAAACAACACCTGTGTGAATAAGATAACACTGGCGAACACGATATCAAGGGGATGATTATCACTACCACCCCATTGTTCCCGCTTCCCCTTTGAACGGCCCGACGATCTCGGCAGTGATCCAGCCGCCGTAGAAGTCGCCTGCTTGGGCTTGTACGCGTTCGCCGTCGATGTAGCAGGCGTCCATCTGGCCGGGATAGATGGCAATGTAGTTGGTGATGCTCTGATAGCCCTTGCTGGGGTGGCGATAATACCACGCGCCGTTGGGCAGGCTTTTCTCGCCGACGCTGATAGTATAGTAGTTGGCCGCGCCTTTGAATTCGCAATAGGTGCTGCGTGTCGTGGGTGTGAAGTATTCCATCTTTACGTCTTCCGGTGGAAGATAGTACACGGGTGGATGGCTGGTCTCTAACACGCGCTTTGCGCGGTGCGTATCGGCGATAGTGACACCGTTGAAAATTACCTGAACGTGCTTCTGGCTGTCCTCGACGCGTGGTGGCCGTGGATAGTCCCATACTGATTCTTGCCCCGGCCCTGGCTCAATTCTGTGTTTAGGGTTCATATCCAATCCTTTCTTGTTTCATTGTTACTTGTTGAGTATCATTTTGTCTGCGTATAATGTAGCATAGACTATTTTTGATGTGTCTGACTATACCGTTCAGGAAGGGAGCAACGCGTGAGATTCATCTTGCGAACGTTGGGGGGGGTCCTTGTGGTTGTGGCGGTGATTCTATTTGTCCTGTTTCTGTGGCGGCCAGCTTTTGTCGTGAACGCCGGAAATGCCTTCATTAAAGCGAAGGGCAATTCGACTGCCTATGGTTCAGCCATGGTTGTGCCGAGCTTGAAGGGGCAAAGCGGCGCCATACAGGTGAGTCTGCAAGGCTTGACCTCCAATCTGCACTATGTGATCACACTCAATCAAGGCGGTTGTGATGGCTCGGTGCTCAAAACATTTACTACTGTCACCTCGGATACAAGCGGCAACGTCTCCAACTCGTTCTCGCTCTCCGACCTGAAACTGACGACGCAACCAAATTTGTGGCTCAACGTTCACGAGGGTAGCTCATCGGGTGCTACCGTGGCCTGTGGACAGGTGCAAATCAATAATAACCTGCGCACACAATCTCAGACGTCCAAAACGGCTAGCTCGGATAGCGCGAGTAAGGGAAAGACAACCGTAGCGACTCCTACCAGCGCGCCACAGAGCACTGCCAGCACCACCACTAGCGGCTTTACCAATAGTGCTAGCAATAGCTCTGATGATGGCAACTTGAGTCGTCGCAATTGGAACAATCCAAACCTACCCCATACGGGGGTGTCACCCGGCGACGACAACACCTATAACGATTACGTGGGTCCCCACAAATATTAAAGGCTCTCGGAAAAGCAGGAGTGCAGAGGACGGCAGTCCTTTGCTGGGGGGTTGGGGTATCCCCAAAAATTCCTCTTATCCTCACAAGGATAGAGAGTTATGATGAAAAGCAGGAGTGCAGAGGACGGCAGTCCTTTGCTGGGGGTTGGGGTATCCCCAAAAATTCCTCTTATCTTCACAAGGATAGAGAGTTATTAGGAAATGGTAATGGCAAGCACGGTTGCCATTACCATTTCATGATCAGAACCTTGAAATTGCCCATGCCGTAGGAGTCGGTGAGGGCGGCGACCCGCTGGCGCAGGTTGTACCACTGGAGGAGTGCCACCTGCCCCTGGTCGCTGGCACGCGCACGGTCGGCGAGGGCAAATTCTTGGACGCGCATCCGTTCTAGCTCCTCGTAAAGTCCTGTGCGTTGCAACCATGCACGCTGTGTCGTGAAGCTGTCCAGACGTAGACCCTGCGCTCGCCCCTCGGAAATCAATGCGCTAAAGTTGACGTGCGCAGTAATATCCTGTTCACCCGCGCGCATCAGTGGCCGATTGCTCAAGCGATGCTGAAAATAGCTGGCCAGCGTGCCGTAGCTTCGCTCGCGTGTGTACAGGTATTGCGCCTTGTCGCCATAGTCAATGGTCAGTAGATAGCCTTGTGGGTTGCGCCGTCTTTTCCTCGCACCGCACAAGCGGTAGGCCGTGTTCCGCATCCAGGCTAGCGCATCCAGGTTGATTTCTGTACGCCAGCCATCGCGGAAGCTTTGCCACGGAACGTGGTATTGTGCCAGATATTCCACTAACTGTAGTGTACTCGGCTCCATCAGTATTTCGCGAAAAATGTCGTTAGCGAGATCAACAAAGACTTCATAGAGTTCTTGCTCGCGTACCTCGACGATGTGAACGGGGAAGGCGTCAACTAACTCATTTGAGAGTAGCACATGTGGCTGATCTTCTGGTTCGTGTTGTAAGGCGTCAACACCACTTTTGATGTCTTCACTAGTGTAGTGGAGGGCCGTTGCAACGTCTGGGTGCTCCTGTTGCGCCCACGTTGTAATCTCGCGGCCAAGATCGCCACGACCTGCACCCTGTTCGACCACCACAAATGGCGTTGGGCGGGCGAGTTGTTCCCAGAGCGTGAGCAGTTGCCGCCCTATGCAATGCGCGAAGAGGGGGCTGACATCGCTGCTGGTGAAATAGTCTTTGCCTTCCCATCCCATGCGTGCCGGGCCTGTCACATAGTAACCAGAGCTTGGCTCATACAGTGCCAATCGCATAAATTCGGCGAACGGCATGGGGCCTTCACGTTGAATACGTTCTCTGATGATTTGTTCTACCGGCGTCATGAGAGTACACCAAAATTGATGACCAGCAGATCGAGGGCCATTTCGGGAGCCATGCGACTGCGCTTGAGGGAGGCGTCGGTCGCTAACAATTGGCGATAGGCGTTCTCTAGCTGGAGAACGGTGAAATTTCCGACCTGGCGTAACGCTTTCTCCGCGATGAAGGGTGCCATGCCAGTGGTCGAAGCAATCTGCCCTGAGCGCATGCCTTTTTGGGCCAGTTCTTTCACGAGCAGCAACGAACGCACCTGCGAGGTGATGGTGCTGATAAGCTTGAGCGGCGGTTCACCATCGGCCAACAGGTCATGCAGAATGTTCAGGGCTTGCTTGCGATTACGCTGAGCCAGAGCGTCGGTCAGGTCGAAGATGCGTGCCTCTTGAATGTGGGCTGAGAGCAGGCGTATCTCTTTGGCGGTGATGGTGCCATCCTGACCCACGTAGGTTGCCAGCTTGTCTAACTCATTCGCTAAGAGGCGCAGATGACCACCGATGTAGTTCGCCAGCAGCGAAACGGCTTCCGGCGTGATCTTGACGTTATTGCTTTTGGCACGTTTGCTGATCCATCCCTCTAGTGCGTTTCCCTTTGGCACGTTGCTTTGCAGCGTCTTGCCATGCTTCTCTGCCGCCTTCATGAGCGGGTTGGCTGCGTCAAGCACTTCGTCAAGCAGCAGAACCAGTACGGTGCTCTCAGACATCTCGCCGACATGCTCGGCCAGAGCTTTCTCGAAGCCAGCGCGTGAAAGGGCGGCACCTTTGCCACCCTTTTTGCCTTTTTTACCCTTGCCCTTTGTGGTCGCCTCGGCTGCTGCACTTTCCGCAGACGCACTTTCAGAAGTTTCACCGCGTTTGCGTTTGGGCAGTCCCTCGACGACCACGAGCCGCTGCTCGCTCAAAAAGGGCATTGTGTTACTGGTAATGATGAGCGTGTTGAGGTCAACCTCGGCCCCATTATAGGTATCCTGATTATACTGGAAATCTCCTTGTTGCCTCAGCTTTTTTAGCTGCTCACGACTACCAAACTCATCATCACCATGGAGAAGATAAAACATGTTATTCTGGGTGTACTTGTCTACGATAATCGCGTGCATTGGCCCGCGCAACCAGCAAGTCTATCAGAATCGCGGCACTCAGACCAAGGACAGAGCACAGGAAGATCGCGCTAAAGAAGATCACGGCTCCACTCATGTCGGGCAACTCTGTATCGAAGATAAGCGTGCCTGCCCACCCCAGGATACCCAGGAAGCCAATTGAGGCACCAATGAAGGCACCAACCACGACGGCGGCCTTGTTTTTCACAGAACTCAGCCAGAAAGCGAGGAAGAGGGCGATGGGGAGAGAAAGGATATAGCCAAATATGTCACCAATGAATACACCGCTGCTTGGGTCGATGCGCAGCGTCGGTAATAGTTGATTCATACGGTAAAGCCTCCTAAAAAAAATCAATTTATGTAATTACTTTATTCATTATACGGCAGTTACGGAGTTGTGACAATAACAAATAATTTGGGGACACCCCCACCCGGCAAAGGACTGCGTCCTCTGCACTCCTGCTTTGCCGCGATTATGAGATACAATAGGGACATAGTATGTGCGAAGAAGAGGAGTATTACTATGGATCTTGAACGTATTCAGCAGGCATTGCGGGCCGAACGTGTCGATGGCTGGCTGTTTTATGATTTCCGCGAATCCAATCCAATCGCTTATCAGGTGCTGGACCTTTCCAGAACCGACCATTATACGCGGCGCTGGTTCTATTATGTGCCAGCGCAGGGTACGCCAACCGCTATTATCAGTGCGGTAGAGTCGCATGTCTTGCGTACCCTGCCGGGGGAGCGGTTGGCCTTCCACACGTGGCAGGAAATGCATGCTTTTTTGCAACAGGTCTTGCCGGTTGGCAAGGGTGTGGCGATGGAATACTCACCAATGAACGCTATTCCTTATATGTCGCGGGTGGATGGCGGCACCTTAGAATTAGTGCGCTCCTTTGGTGTAGAGGTGGTATCTTCTGCGAATCTCGCCCAGCGCTTCGTGGCACAGTTGAATGAGGAGCAGGTTGAGGGGCAGCGTGCCGCTGGAAAACTGCTGATTGCTGCCAAGGATGCCCTTTTCGCGCAACTCAGTACTGATCTGCGTAGTGGCGTCGCGCTCGATGAGTATGGGGTGCAGCAACGCTTTATACAGATCACGCAACAGGCAGGTCTGGTGATGCCGGAGCCACCTTTAGTGGCGGTAAACGCGAATAGTGGCAATCCGCACTACGCGCCGAGCGAGCGAGCCTTTAGGCCAATCAAGCACGGCGATCTTATTCTGTTCGATTTCTGGGCGCACCTGCCACGCGAAAACGCGATCTTTGCCGACTATACCTGGGTAGCATTCGCAGGCACCCGCGCTGAGATTCCCCAGCGGCAACGCGAGGTGTTCGACATTGTACGGCGCGCACGGGACACGGCTATCGCCTTTGTGCGCGAGCGTCTGGCGGCGGGCGAGCAGGTAGAGGGGCGACAGGTGGACGATGTGACGCGCAATGTGATTGCCAGAGCGGGCTATGGCGAGTATTATGTGCATCGTACCGGGCATAATATTGGCACGATGATACATGGAAACGGGGCCAACAACGATAACTTCGAGACGCAAGATGCGCGTGTCCTGCTACCCTATACCTGCTGCTCCATTGAGCCGGGCATCTATCTACCAGAATTTGGCATTCGCAGCGAGGTGAACCTGCTAGTGTTCGAGCATGATGCCGAGGTAACGGGTGTGCCCGTACAAGAAGAGATTGTCGCGTTACTGTAATGCATATCGGGCATCCGCTAGCGGATGCCCGATATGCATTACAGTAACGCGAATGTATCTGTTTGTTAACGTACATGCTGTAACATAGATACAACAGCGGCGATGAGAACGAAGGAGAGTATGCAGCCCAATACTAAGCCGATGATGATGGGAAGGAGCACCACGAGGGTCGCCTTGCCACCGGAGAGGCGATGAACCGCCATGATGGAAAAGACATTCAACACGATGCTATAGATGCCAACAAAGCTCCCGATAAAACCCACAAAGGGAATCAGAGCTAGTAGCAGTGTAAGGATGGTAATGGGCACTTGAAACAGGAGGGTGGTATATGCCTGTGTCAGAAATCTTCCTTCACCCCCGAAAGCTTTCGCGATGAGGTAGTAAATGCCTACTGCGATAAAGAAGCCAAGCGGTATGAGAATGACTTCTGCTAAGATGATGCGCTGTACCAGCACTTGTATGGCCACTGGATCAATACTAGTGCCTGCGCCCGATAACCCTGACGGATTATAGATCCTAGCATTGGTGAGTGTAGACAGGAAGATGAGTAGCGTAGCGATGACGGCATAGCCAATGAGTTGTACCCACACGATATCCCATTTAGCCTTGCCCATCTCTGCGGCGAATGTTTGCGCCGACGGTTTCGTTAATACCCTGATGTATTGCTGCGGCAATTGGCGAATGGCCTCACTCAATGGCAGAGGGGTTGATGGTGTAAAGGGTGGTGGCCCATAGCCCGCTCCCGGCGGTGGAGCATAACCATAGCCGTACTGTCCCTGCGGCGGCCCATAGGGATACTGCGGTGGCTGTTGTGGCGGTGGCCCGTATTGTCCACCTGTCCACCCAGGTCCCGGCTGCGGTGGTGGCCCGTATTGCCCACCTTGCCATGCAGGGCCCGGCTGCGGTGGTTGAGCGGGTGGCCCCTGTGGTGGTTGTGGTGGTGGTGCTCCATATTGCTCGCTATATGAAGGTGGGGATATATCATAAGGGTTTTGCGGATTGGAACCATAGCCAGAATATGGCTCCTTGTTCGGGTCCTGTGACATAATGCTCCTTATTATTCGCGCAAGGTAAACGTCCTATTTCCATCATAACATGATACCTCTACTTAGTCTAACGCTGGGGAGCTACGCTTTTCGCAAATTTGCCCCTTTCCTCTCGCGTTGCATATAATGGAGGTTGGATAATGACTGTTGTTCATGATGGTGCAAAATGGTGCGAACAGAGAAACAAAGGAGTTTCAAGACATGGCCGAACAAGATTTCATGCCGATACAGAACTTTGACTTTTTAGAATTTTATGTGGGCAACGCCAAACAAGCGGCCTACTACTTTGAGCATGCCTGGGGCTTCAACCCCATTGCTTATGCTGGCCTGGAGACGGGCATTCGTGACCGCAGCAGTTACGTGCTGGAGCAGGGCAATGTGCGTTTTGTCCTGACTTCTTCCTTGGAGCCGGAAGGTGAGATGGCGGAGCATGTCAAGCTGCATGGGGATGGCATCAAGGTGGTCGCCTTCCGCGTCGATGATGCTGAGCGTTCGTATAAAGAGGCAACCACGCGTGGCGCGCAGGGCATTTCCGCTCCCCGCACCTTGAAAGATGATGCTGGTGTCGTGAAGGTGGCCTCGATTGCGACCTATGGTGATACCATCCACACCTTTGTCGAACGCCAGAACTATCAAGGCGCGTTCCTGCCTGGCTATCGCCCCCTGCCGAGTGACTTGCCGCGCCGCGCACGACCCGCTGGCATCGCTGGTATCGATCATGTTGTGGGCAACGTTGAACTGGGCAAGATGAATGAATGGGTCAGCTTCTATGAGCGCGTGATGGGTTTCGCGCAACTGATCCACTTTGATGATCGCGCCATCAGCACCGAATATTCTGCACTCATGTCGAAGGTCATGCAGAATGGTAGTGGGCGAATTAAACTGCCGATCAATGAGCCCGCCCAGGGGCGTCGCAAGTCGCAAATCGAGGAATACCTGGACTTCTATCGTGGCCCCGGCGTGCAGCATATCGCCTTGATTACCGATGATATTATCGCAAGTGTACGCAGCCTACAGGAGCGCGGTGTTGAGTTTCTCAAGACACCCGCCTCGTACTATGAGACCGTGCTTGATCGTGTTGGACCCATTGCCGAGGATATTCAGCAGATCGCTGATCTGTGTATTCTGGTCGATCATGACGACGAAGGCTACTTACTGCAAATCTTCTCCAAGCCTATCGTCAATCGTCCAACCGTCTTTTTTGAGGTGATTCAGCGTAAAGGGGCAAAGGGCTTTGGCGAGGGCAATTTCAAGGCACTATTCGAGGCTTTGGAGCGTGAGCAGGAATTGCGGGGCAATTTGTAATGAAGCTCGTTACATTTCAGACGGGAGATCGTAAAACGCATGCAGGTGTGTTGCGTGATAACACAATTGTCACGCTGGGCTATCCGAGCTTGCTAGAGTTCTTGCGTGACCCCGCAGGCATGCAGCGGGCTAGGGAGGTATTGCAGCCGCCTACCCGTGGCATCAATACGATTCCCATGGGGAGCGGCTTGCCGTCGGCCTTGCCTGAACTGCCGAGTACCATGCTACAGATAAGCGGCGGTGCTCACGAGGAGACGCACACGCTGAACGAGGCGGTGTTGCTCGCGCCTATTCCTGAGCCGCCCGCGGTGCGCGATTTCTATGCCTTTGAGCAGCATGTCAAAAGCGCCCGTACCAAACGCGGCTTGGCCATGATACCTGAATGGTATGAGATACCTACCTTCTACTTTACCAATAACAGCGAAATTTACGGTCATGACCACCCGATACCCTATCCCGTTGGTAGCAACGAACTGGATATGGAGCTAGAAATTGCCTGTGTGATTGGGCGCGAGGGCAAAGATATTGCCGTTGAAGAGGCTAACCAGTATATCGCGGGCTACACCATTATGAACGATTGGAGTGCGCGTGATTTTCAGCGCAAGGATATGAGGCTTCAACTTGGCCCCGGCAAGGGCAAAGATTTCGCCACCTCGTTTGGTCCTTGGCTGGTGACGCTCGATGAACTGGCGACACGGCGTACGGGAAGCGGAGCCAGCGAACGCTACGATATGACCATGCTGGCACGTGTCAACGGCAAAGAGATATCGCGTGGCAATTTCAAGGACATCTATTATAGTTTTCCGCAGATGATCGCGTACGCTTCGCGCAACGCTCGCCTGCGGGTCGGAGATGTCATCGGCTCCGGCACCGTGGGCACCGGGTGCTTGCTTGAGCTTGGAACAGAGGTTCACCCCTGGTTTCAGCGCGGTGATGAGATTGAATTGGAGATTGAAGGTATTGGCGTATTGCGTAACCGCATTCTGTAGGAGACCACACACATGCCACATTATCACCGTTTAGGGAAGATACCGCCCAAACGTCACACGCAGTTTCGGCAAGCGGATGGCACGCTGTATGCCGAAGAATTGTTTGGCACGGAAGGCTTTTCGGGCAACTATTCGAATATCTATTATCATTATGCGCCGACAGAGGTCAAGCGGATTGAGGCGTATGGTGAACTGCATCTTGAAGAATGGGACCCCGGTGTGCATCGTCATGTTCACTTCAAGACTGACAAGATTCAGCGGCAGGGTGACGCCGTGTTGGGGCGTCAACCGCTGCTGTTTAACAAGGATGTTGTGATGAGTATTGCGCGGCCCAGCGAGCCAATGAATTACTTTTATCGCAACGCTGAATGCGATGAGGTGTACTTTGTACATGATGGGCAGGGAACGCTGGAGACGAACTTTGGCCTCTTGCCCTATCACGAGGGCGACTATATCGTGATTCCGCGTGGCAGCACGTTCCGCTTTGATATCGCTAGTGATAGCCCTAACACACGTTTCTTGGTGATCGAAGCGCGTGGTAGCATTGTGCCGCCACGCCGTTACCAGAATAATAACGGGCAATTGCTTGAGCACTCGCCGTATTGTGAGCGGGACATTCGCGTACCTCAAGAATTGGTACCCCATCCTGAGCGTGAAGAGCACGAGGTACGGCTGAAAATCGGGCAGCGCATCACGAGTTATTGGTATGATTTCCATCCCTGCAACGCGGTTGGCTGGGATGGCTGCGAGTATCCCTGGATTTTCAATATCGCCGATTTTGAGCCGATCACTGGACGGGTCCATCAGCCACCGCCAGTGCATCAGACGTTTCAGGGGCCGAATTTTGTGGTGTGTTCGTTTGTGCCGCGCAAACTGGACTATCACCCGCTCTCGATTCCGGTGCCCTATAATCATAGCAACATCGATAGCGACGAGGTGCTGTACTATGTTAACGGCAACTTTGGCAGTCGACGCGGCATTGAACGCTCATCCTTCACGCTGCACCCACGCGGTATTCCGCATGGCCCCCAGCCGGGTGTGGTCGAGAAAAGCCTTGGTGCTGAGCGGACCGAAGAACTCGCGGTGATGGTGGATACCTTCTATCCCCTGAAATTGACCACGACCGCACGCGAGTTTGATGATCCGAGCTATCCCGCAAGTTGGTTTGACAAGTAAAAAAGAAACTCTGTGCGGGTCATGCGGCAAAGGCAACGTCTTTGCCGCATGACCCGCACAGAGTTTCTTTCAGGGAGCCAACTGTGGTATAACGTAGGAGAGCAAACAACACAACATCGTATTTTTCTTTTTCAGGAGCCTCCTATGCCTAAGACTATGTTTGAAAAAATTTGGGATGCACATGTGGTACGTGATATTCCAGGCGAGTCAACTATTCTCTATATTGATCGCCATCTTGTACACGAAGTGACCTCGCCACAGGCGTTTGCAAGCCTGCGCATGGCTGGCCGCAAGGTGCGCCGCCCCGATGCAACCATTGCCGTACTTGACCACAACGTGCCGACCAGCAATGGCCGCCGTATGCTCGATATTGTGGATACAGAAATGAAAATGACCCTTACCACGATGGAGCAGAACGCGCAAGATTTTGACTTGACCCTCTTTAAGATGAATGATGCGCGGCAGGGTATCGTCCACATCATCGGGCCGGAGCAGGGTATCACGCTTCCCGGCATGACGCTGGTATGCGGCGACTCGCACACCTCGACGCATGGCGCGCTGGGTGTGTTCGCAGTTGGCATCGGCACTAGCGAGGTAGAGCATGTGCTGGCGACGCAGTGCCTGTTACAACAAAAGCCCAAGACGATGAATATTCATGTCGACGGTACACTCGCTCCCGGCGTGACGGCGAAGGATCTGGCACTGGCGATTATCGGCAAGCTCGGCACCGATGTTGGCACTGGCCATGTGATCGAGTTTAGCGGCCCTACTATTCGTAACCTTTCGATGGAGGGGCGCATGACGCTCTGCAATATGGCTATCGAGGCGGGTGCTCGTGCTGGCATGGTCGCGCCGGACGAGATTACCTTCGCATACATCAAGGGGCGACCCTTCGCGCCACAGGGAGAGCAATTCGATCTAGCGGTAGCGGGGTGGCGGCAACTCGCAAGTGACGCAGATGCACAGTTTGATGCGGTGCATGAGATCAATGTGGAGGGCCTGGGACCACAGGTCACGTGGGGCATTAACCCCGGTATGGTGGCTGATGTGAATAGTGCCGTACCTGATCCCGCCAGCGAATCCGATGTGCAAAAACGCCAGGCCTACGAACGCGCTCTCAAGTATATGGGTCTGCAAGCGGGACAGCGAATTACGGATATCAAGCTGGATACCGTCTTTATCGGCTCTTGCACAAACTCACGCCTGGAAGATCTGCGGACAGCGGCACAGTATGTGAAGGGCAAGCATGTCGCTCCCAATGTGCGTGCGTTGGTGGTACCCGGCTCGATGCAGGTGCGGCGCCGTGCCGAGGAGGAAGGGCTTGCCGATATCTTCCGCGATGCAGGTTTTGAGTGGCGCGAGGCTGGGTGCAGCATGTGTATTGCGATGAATGGTGATCGTCTGGCAGAGGGCGAACGCTGCGCCTCGACCAGTAACCGCAACTTCGAAGGACGCCAGGGACGCGGTGGGCGCACCCATCTAGTGAGTCCCGCGATGGCTGCCGCCGCCGCTGTTGCTGGTCATTTCGTCGATATTCGTGAACTATAAAGGAGGGCGTCACAGATGGAACCATTTATTACCTTAACGGGCAAGGTGATGCCGCTCAATCGTGTCAATGTGAATACCGATGAGATCATCCCTGCACGCTATCTGAAAACTATTCGCCGCACAGGGTTCGCTGACGGCTTGTTCGCGAACTGGCGCTATGGCAGCGATGGCCGCACTCCTAACGCAGATTTTGTGCTCAATCAGCCACAATATCAGGGGGTAAGCATCCTGCTGGCTGGCGATAACTTCGGTTGCGGCTCCTCGCGTGAGCACGCGCCGTGGGCGATTGGCGAGTACGGTTTTCGGGCTATCATTGCCCCTAGCTACGCCGACATTTTCTATAATAACTGCTTCAACAATAGTATTCTGCCAGTCGCGCTGCCCGAAGAGACGGTGCAACGGCTCTTTAGTGAGGCCGGGACACAGGGTGACTACCAATTGACCGTCAATTTGGCGGAGCAAACGGTCACAACTCCTTCTGGTGAGGTGTTGCACTTCGATATTGACCATTTTCGTAAAGAAGCTTTGCTCAATGGTCTGGACAATATCGGCTGGACGCTTTCGCACGATGCCGAGATCTCGGCATATGAGCAACGCCGCAAGCAAGAGGCACCCTGGCTCTTTGCCAGATAAATCTGTAGGGTGACATGATGGAGAAGCGTTATGCAAGAATTTAAATTACCTGATCTGGGTGAGGGAATGCACGAGGCCGAGATACGCCATTGGCTGGTCAAAGCGGGCGATACGATCAAGCGCGATCAGCCCATGGTCGAGGTGGAGACGGACAAAGCGGTAATTGAAATTCCTTCTCCGGTCGCGGGCATCGTCTCGGCTATTCGTGTGACGGAAGGCACGATGGCACAACTTGGCGAGGTGCTGGTCGTCTTCGATACTCCTTCTGCTGCTGGCAGCACTAGCAGCACTGCCAGCATTCCTGCTCATGTGGCTAGTTCGTCGGCTCCTGCCGATGCGGGCGGTGCTGCTGCAAAGGCTGCCGCTGGTAGTCCTGTAACGGGCAGTGGGCAGGCTGTGGTCGCTAGCGTGCTTGGTGTACAGGGCGCGAATGCTGGTGTAAACGCGACGCGGCATCGTGTGCTGGCAGCTCCGGCGGTGCGTAAACGGGCTTTCGAGTTGGGCGTCGATATTGAGCAGGTGACACCGTCGCAGCCGAGTGGACGTGTGACGATAGAGGATGTTGAGAGCTACGCGGAACATGAACATGCTGCCAGCTCGTCATTCGTGCCGCCTGAAGTGCCAACGCCGCTTGCACCAGCGTCGCCCGTCCCTGCCACGGGTATACAGGCGAATGGTGCCACAAAAACATCCGCCACCTCCGCCGCTGCTATATCTCGTGTAGGGCAGACCACGCAAGGGGATGAGCGTCAGGCGTTGACAGGTCTGCGCCGCCGCATTGCTGAACGTATGGAGCGTGCGTGGCGCACCATTCCGCATGCCAGTGCCTTTGACGAGGTTGATGCAAGCGAGCTGGTTGCTCTGCGCAAGGCTCTTAAACCGATTGCTGAGCAGCGTGGTGTGCGTCTGACCTATATGCCCTTGCTGATAAAATTGCTCATTCCGGCGCTGAAAGAGTTTCCGATTTTCAACGCCAGTCTGGACGAGGAGAAGCGCGAAATTATCTATAAGCGTTCCTATCATATTGGTATTGCCGCCGACTCGCCCGAAGGTCTGCTTGTGCCCGTTCTGCGCGATGCTGATACACTGATGCTGCTGGAGATTGCGCAACAGCTAGAGCACTTGATCGAGGGGGCGCAGAAGCGCACGCTTACCATGCAGGAGGCAGCTGGCAGTACTTTTACGCTTAACAATATTGGCAGCTTTGGCGGGAGCAGTGGCACGCCCATTATCAACTATCCTGAAGTGGCTATTCTCGCGGTTGGCAGGTTGCAAGAAAAAGCTATTGTGCAGAATGGCACGATCCTGGCGCGTATGATGATGCCACTCACGCTCTCATTCGATCATCGCCTGATTGATGGCGGCATGAGCGGC
>JBBPYR010000017.1:0-23131 GCA_038199755.1 Ktedonobacterales bacterium
TCTTGGACCAGCTCATGCATTTTGACAATTTAATCTGGTAATCGCGTGAGCAGCAGCGAAGCGCGCTGTAGGCTCCGTAGGGGCCAGATTGATCGCGCCCCGCTCAATTCATTGAGCGAGATTCGCGGGATCACAGGCGATAAATCGCCACGGGGCGCGATCAATCTGGCCCCTACGGATGGGTTTCTCTGATTACCAGGTTCATTAGTAAATGTGCATCAGCGCGTCCCTACGGCATCCCGTTGATTCCCCGTTTATTTCGTTCACCTGCATAACCTGGTCCCTACGAAGTTTGTAACAGAGTTACTATCCAGATTATAAACCACCTTGACACGTCCTTCCTGGTACTCTACAATCAGCGTATAGAACACATGTTATAGGGAGCAGACATGGAGCGCATCGGTATACCAGGAGAGCAACTATCCGGGCAGTTTGGGCAATCCGACAACCTTGGACAGCTGGGTAACTATATCTTACAACGACCTTTAGGCGAAGGGGGCTTCGCAAAGGTCTATTTGGGCGAGCATATTTACCTGAAAACGCAGGCCGCCATCAAAATTCTGAAATTTCAACTCGCCCCACAGGATATGCAAGCATTCTTGACCGAGGCGCAAACCATCGCCCACCTCAAGCATCAGCATATTGTGGGCGTACTGGAATTTGGCATACAGGACAAACTACCCTATCTCGTGATGGATTATGCCCCCAACGGCTCGTTACGCACAAAATTGCCAGCCAGTCCTATCGCACCTGCGGAAATTGTTCCCTACATCCAACACATCGCCGCCGCCCTCGCACACGCCCACTCGCACAAGATCATTCATCGCGACATCAAGCCGGACAATATGCTCATCGGCAGCAATAACGAAGTCCTGCTCAGCGATTTTGGCATCGCCACTCCCGCGAATAGCGCGACCCAATATACGCAAGACGCCACTGGCACACCAGCATACATGGCACCCGAACAGTTTCGTGGCAAGCCCCAACCAGCCAGCGACCAGTACGCGCTGGCCATCGTCGCCTATGAATGGCTCTGCGGACGCCGCCCATTCGACGGTGACGCGACCTCGCTCGGCTATCAACACGTCCATACAGTACCACCCGCTCCATGTAGCATTGTACCCACCCTTTCAGCAGAGATCGAACGTGTGATCCTAAAAGCCCTCGCCAAAGAGCCAGCTCAACGCTATGATAGTGTAGCGGCCTTCGCCGCCGCCCTACTACAAGCCATCCAAGGCCCACCACCTCTAGTACCCTTACCACACTCGCCACGCCCAGCCCTTGCGCCATTGATCGCCGCGCCCCAATCACAGCACGGCAACAGCGAAGAGAATGACTGTTTTCTCTGCACCTTCATTCGCGCAGGAGCCCATACCAACCAACAGGTACCCTGTGCCGAAAAACATATCATAGGAAATAGTGTTTCAGCGAAGATACGCATGGTCAACGGCAAACCATTGCCACGCCTCATCATCGATCAGGGCAGCAAACGCTCGCTGATCGACTTTGAAGACGATTATTACCTCGAATTCGTGCGTGATTTAATCGCACGCGGCAAAACAGTACACAGGGTAACATTGCACATTTATCATTTACCCTCCGCACCGACCGTGACTGAATATCAAGGCAAGCCGCTTTACCACTATCTCGCAAATGCCTATACCCTGATCGTGCTCGAACCAGATATCCTACTCAACATTACCGACCTTAGTCAGGCAGACTACTGCAACCGCAAATACCTGCTTGGTCGCCTCGTCTCTTCGCCACCTTCAGCGGCCACCATTCGCGGTAACATCATCCATTATTGCTTCACGGGCCTGCTCAAGCAGAACGGCCAACAGAGCAGCGAGAGTGATGACGAAGCTCAATCCGTGCAAGCTGATGAGCAACTGACGCCACTAGAAACGCTCAACAAGCGTCTCGAAGAGGCCATACAGCTCAACGTGATGGAGATAGCACTCGCGAATGTATCAATAGAAGCGATGCGGGCCGATGTCCAGCCACACCTGGAAAGCCTAGCCATGTGGTACGACATCAACCGCATCAAATTATGGGGTGGTGACAGTTCGGTACGGGCAGAAACCTTTTTGCTCGTGCCAGAGCTTGGTATGCGTGGACGCCTTGACCTCTATTGGCAACAGCCAGTCAACGAGTCCTTGCTCGAATTGAAAACGGGCGGAACCTCCGGCGACCTGCCCAAAAAAGACCATACGCGCCAGGTACACGGCTATCAAGCACTGCTAGCGGTACGTCAGAACTCAAAACTGAAAAAAGCGGAAGCCAAACTACTCTATAGCGGCACTCCTGGACAGGCGAGCGCGTTTGGCCTGCGCCTGACCGTGCGCGAACTCCAGCGCATCAATTCAACACGCAATATACTTATTTTGAGCCGCATTACAGGTGTACCACCCGATCCGCCCAACGCCTCACGCTGCACTAAATGCGCTATTTTGCATCATTGTGAACGGATATCAGGCTTGCTCGACTGGGAACACCCCAAGCCGGACATAAAAATTGCCGTCCCCGTTGACGCGGCGGCACTCAATGGCACGTCCCCTATCTTGCCATCAGTGCTCCCACCCGCACCCAGTAGCGAGGACCGTGAGTTTTTCGCCAAATATTATCAGCTGCTACAACTTGAGGGACGTGTGGGCGAACAAGAACTGGCACGTCTGTGGAAGCTTTCCGTGACTGAGCGCGTTGCCGAGGGGAAGGCTATCAACAATGTACAGCCGCAAGCACCGGCCATCGTTGCGAAAGATGGTTGGGTACAAACATTTATCATTGCCAGCGACGGGCAAAATCAATCCGAACTGCGCGAGGGCGATGAGATTCTGCTGAGCGATGGCGACCCCATCAAAGGCGAGGTGGTGAGCGGCACCATCATGAGCATTAGCGCACAAGAGGTAACGGTGTGGACACGCGAACGTATCGACAACCCACGTTTACTCGATAGCTATGATAATGACATTGTCCACATCCGAACCCTGCAAAATCTCTTGCGCTGGCTCGATGCCGAGCCACACTTACGTGATCTCGTGGCGGGTCGCGTACGTCCACGTTTCATCGGCAACGACGTAGCTACAGACCCTGGCCTGAACAAAGAACAAAACGAAGCCATTGAGCGGGCACTGCAAATGCAAGATTACCTGCTGATCCAGGGGCCTCCCGGCACCGGCAAGACTCGCGTCATCGCCGAGATCGTGAAACGCCTTGCAGAGCAGGGACAGCGCGTGCTACTCGCTGCCTTCACCAATCAGGCGGTTGATAATATGCTCAAAAGCCTGCTGCGGGCAGACTTTAATGATTTTGTACGCCTGGGACACGAACGCAGCGTCGATACCAAGGTTGCGCCCCACCTGCTCAAAGGCTTGATCGAAGAGGCCTACAAGACGCATCCAGAAGGGATAGCAGCCCTGGAAAGCAATCAGACCAACATAGTGTACCAATTATTACAAACCGTGCCTGTCGTCGCCTCAACCACCGCCACGTGGTCCTCTGATCGCTACTCCCCACACGCCTTAGAAAATCAGGCCAGCGTACCCCTCGGCTTCGATGTCGCCATTATTGATGAGGCCAGCCAACTCACCGTGCCAGCACTGCTCGGTGCGCTCCGCTTCGCGAAACGCTTTATCCTCGTGGGCGATGATAAACAGTTACCGCCACTGGTCCTCAGTAAAGAAGCGGGCGAGCAGGGCTTATCGGAATCGCTTTTCCAAAGCTTGACGCGCCTGAATGAAGACTATATGAAGAAGCAATGGACGGCACCGATTATCAGTGCCACGGTTAACCTCAAAACGCAATACCGCATGAATCGCTGGATCTGTCATTTTTCTTCGACCGTCTTCTATAATCGAGAATTGGTTGCGGCTAAAGCCATTGCGAACAACCGCTTGGAGAACTTTGACACTGCCCATCTGCTGCCTTCCATGCCAGAATACCATCGCGCCCTGCTCACTCATGAGCAACTGTGCATTAGCCAGGCCATCACGCCTGAACATCCGCTGGTATTTCTTGATGTGCGTGGCGAATCTGACAGAGGATTGCTCAAAACCAGCGATAGCGAGGCACGCGCCATTCGTGACATAGTGGCGGGCTTGTTGGCGCGAGGTATTGCCGCGCATGACATCGGCATCATCGCCCCCTATCGCGCCCAGGTTGCCAACATCCGCCGCCACCTGCTGACTGATGCCCCTGAGCGTGCCTGGGTCAAGCTCACAACGGAGACGCTCCCCAGCGTGGATACCGTTGATCGCTTCCAGGGTGGTGAGCGGCTCGTCATCATCATGTCCTTCGCCACCACCAGTGAGCCGCAAGGTGAGCGGCTCGACTTTCTCACCAACCCCAACCGCTTGAATGTTGCCTTGACACGCGCCCAACGCAAACTGATACTCGTTGGCTGCGTGCCTGTACTCGAACGTCTCAAGATTTTTGATCGGCTTGTCACCTATTGCCGCAGCATGAAAACCCTGCTTCCTTATGAACAATTATGAAGATTAAGGGGCCGTCTTAGGTTTTTTCAGGTCTTCGACCACGCGGCGAATCTCTTTGGCTACCTCATAAAATCCCTCGTCGCGTGGCTTCCAGTTGGCAACAGGCCTGCCATTTCTGGGAATTGCCACCAGTTTTCCTAGCGGTGTTTGTTCCCAGCTCATTGTTGAACGCATGAGAATAGGAATGACGCGCGCCATCCCCGCATCGTGCCGCTTCAACGCCAACTCCATCTCCTCATAGTTATAGTCAGAGGCCATAAAATCTGCACTAATCAGTAGCAGAATAATACTTGCCTGATTTAACTGCTTTTTTGCCTCTTCTCTCAGCTCACCGGCTTGAATATCGTCTTCATACCAACTGGTAATTAAGCCCAGACGCTGCATAATTTTGAGTTGCTTAGCCAGCTCTTTGCGCAATTCCTCGTCTTCCTGTGCATACGAGAAGAACACTTTTACGCTATTTGATACAGACAACTGCCAGAGTTGACCAATGCGCTGCCGTTGTTGCACCGTCATGGCATCCAACCAGCGCGCATCTCGCTGCTGAAATTGCTTACACTGCCCTTCAAGATCAGGCCATGCTTGATAGATAGCAGGAGCTACTAGCCCCAGGCCACCGAGAGCAGCATTTCTATCACGAGTTTTTTGAATTATGCCACATACGCACCCTGTCTCAAGGTTGAGTATAGGTGAACCACTCATGCCGGGTCTTGCCTGACCACTTTGAAACTTGATGATTTCTCTTTGACTTCCGACCCATCCCTCACTCTGAAACGTCGTAGAAGCACCTTGAGCGAAAAGATCAGGGTAACCATAACTGTACAGATTATTAAAGGGCTCAGCTGCCCCTTGCAGTAAAACGCAGGGATGATCTTGTATAGTTACCTGTAACAAAGCAAGGTCAGAACCTTTCGCGTCCGTTTGCTTAAGCAAACTGGCTGGAAAGGTTTTCCCTCGCCAGCCGATTCCAATAGTCGTATTAGCTGCTGGAGGGGCCTCAATCACATGTGCGCATGTCAAAATCAACCCGGAAGCAACAAAGAAGCCTGTGCCCTGAGAACCTAGAGCAGGCACATTAACCACTACCACGCAATCATTGAGTAGTTCATAGAGCGTTTGCGCCATCTTCTCTCCCCTTTAACAACCATTCCCTTTATGATAATGGTAAAGGAATATCTTTATCCTTCTCAATCTCGCTCCATTCCAGCACGATTTTCAGAGTAGCTGTACTCGTTCCTTTTACCAGCAGCGTGGTTAAGTGGCCGGACTCCAAGCCAATTTCCAGACCGAACTCGACAGTAGCCTTACTTGGTTTTGCCTTCTTGAGTGCATTTACTATCGAGGTGGAAATGCTCTCGATCACATCCGCAACTTCTTTGAACGGTATCGGAATATTGCCAACCTGTTCCAATCCGCCCTGTGCGACTGCCTGCACATATATCCGTTTGCCATCAGGCAATTGTACTGGCACTAGCTCCGTTGGCTCTTCTCGCTCTTGCATCTTGCACCTCTTTCTCGAAATATGGCTCTATTGTATCTTATCCTCTTCCTGATGAATAGTGACGTTGTTCTTGCTTGAAGACCGTGTTAAAGTATGTATGGTGATTTTCCCAATGGCAGAAAGAGAGATAAGCATGGATCTATCCACGTGGTTTCGTCAACTCATACAAAGCAGTACCGATAGCTTTTTGTGGACGGTTGAGCAATTCCCACAGGAGAGATATTATCTGTCTCCGCGTCCTAATCGTTGGCCTATTGCACGAATATTGTATCACCTGCTCTACTATGAGAAATGGATAGCACTGCCATCAATGCAGCAATGGTTAGATGGCTCACTTCCCATTGTCGGTAGTATGGAAGAGGATGCGGTACGCGAAGAGGAAGCATGGCACGCGGGCCAGGGACACGATATGGCAACCATGATAACTAACTTCCGCACGTTACGTGCTGAACAACTAGAATTGCTCACACAGTTCAACGAACACGATTGGCAACAAACACGGCAGTCCATCTGGGGTACCGTCTCGCTCAAATGGGTGATGACAAAAACATATCAGCATACACTTGAACACACAGATGAAGTATTGCGGGCATATTTGTGGTGGAAATAACCAAGCACAGAGATGGGTCGATAGCACAAATTGTTTCGGAATTGGTGCTATCGACCCATCTCCTTTATGCTCCATCACGATCAACAAAAATCACAAGCTAGAACGACAACCTACTTACATATCTTGCAGGTCAACCAAGCCTTTTTTCATGGCGTAAATCACTACTTGAGAACGATCATAAATATTCAGTTTACGGTAAATATTGCTAATATGATTACGTACCGTCTTCTCACTAATCTCCAGTGAACGCGCTATCTCTTTCGCAATCATACCCTTTGCCACCAGCACCAGTGTTTCCATCTCGCGGGCAGTTAAGCCATCATTGCTCGCATTACCCCCATTGCCTGCGCTCTCCTGCCGCTCGACAAGTTGCATCAGACGGGTCGCCACCCCTGGAGCAGTCACCTGCTCACCGGCGTGAACAGAACGAATGGCCGAAATGAGCCCTACCGCCGAGGTGTCTTTCAAGATATAACCATCCGCACCTGCGGCCAAACCTTCCATAACATATCCATCTGTCGTAAACGTGGTGAGTAAGAGCACCCGCGTCAACGGGAATTCCTGCTTGATCTGGCGCGTGGCCTCGATGCCATCCATATGTGGCATCTTTACATCCATCAATACAAGATCAGGTTGCTGCTGCCGACATAATTCCAATGCTTCAAGACCATTACCCGCGGTACCCAACACCTCGAAACCTGACGCGGCCACCAGCATGGCGATGCTTTCGCGAAACAAACGCTGATCGTCAACCACAATCAAACGTATCTGGCCCTGCTGTGCCGATGAGTGCATGCTACCTCGCATCGGCAGACTGTTCTCCACTTGCATAGACATAGATTAGATACCTCTTTTTATGCCGCGTCACACGCTATAAGGGTATATCAGCGTCAACACGTGTCCCTTTTCCAGGCGCACTTTCTATTGAGAGGCGTCCTCCGAGAAGCATTGCGCGCTCACGCATGCCACGCAATCCCTGCTGGTACCCATTGAGAGACTGCTGCATACCTTGCGCTACAGTTGGTATCTCATCCATCCCTATTCCATTATCACCGATACTGATGTGAATTTTTTCTTCATACAGCAATACAAACAATGTTATGTGCGACGCATGTGCATGCTTACGAATATTTACAATAGCTTCGCGTATCACATAATAGAGATTTGAGGCATATTCCAGCGGCAACACTGCTGTCACATCATCACATTCACACGTGACCGTATATCCGGTGTCGCGTAGTTCCTCTACTAATTTTTGAATGGAGCTAAAAAAATCATAGGTCTCATCTGTATGCTTGCGCAATCCCCCCAAGGTGGAGCGCATCGAAACCAAGCTTTCTCGTGCTAATTCTTGCCACGTCTCTAACCGCGCCGCTACCTCCGCATTGCTGCCCACGCCACCAGCGGCGGTAAGGCGACATGTGCGAAAATATTCGAGATCAGCCACTAGTGCCGTCAGAGATTGTACAACACCATCGTGCAATTCACGCGCAATACGCCGTCGTTCTGCCTCTTGCGCAAACTGGGTGATTGGGGAGTCTGTTTGTACCTCTATCATACTTTTCTTTCCTATTTCTACCTGCGCCGTTGCATTTCGGTAGCCGCCGCCACCGATACCTGTCTTGACCATATTTTGTTTCATCAGCAACGAGCAGAATGCCTTCACTTAACATATACGCTTTTCGTGTTAACCTTTGATGGAGACAGGGCTACGAGAAGGGTTAAGATTTCACAATATGAGCAAAGAGTTCTCAACCTGCTCACAAGCAGTCGAGTTGCGAGCCTTTTGTACCATGTCATATGCTATAGAAAACCAGTAGGGATGTCCCTTGTGGGCATCCTGCGAGCGAGCAGCGAGATCGCCACCGCGTAAAAGGACGAGCACATTGCTTCGCTCGTGCTGGCTGCTGGGGAGCGGTGGATGCCCACAAGGGACATCCCTACTAATGGAGGTTTCTATCATGCAGGAGAAGAGCAGCATTCTCGTCGTAGGCAGTCTCAACATGGACCAGGTTGTACGGGTTCCGCGTGTGCCTGCTCTGGGCGAAACATTGCTTGGTGCGGGCTCGCTCAAACTGGTCCCCGGTGGCAAGGGCGCGAACCAGGCCGTTGCCATGGCCCGCTTGGGCGCATCTGTCACCATGGCCGGGCGCGTCGGCACCGATCCCTTCGGGGAACAATTGCTAAAAGCTCTAAAAAACGACGGTATTGATACCAGTCTGGTTGTTGTTGACCAACAAGAGGCGAGTGGCGTCGCCTTTATTTTTCTTGCCCCTGACGGTGACAATGCCATTGTCGTCGCCTCTGGTGCCAATATGCGTGTAGGCTATGATCCCGCACAACAAGCCGCCATTCAAGCTGCTCTGGCACATGCACAGGCCCTTGTTTTACAATTAGAGATACCGCTTGATACCGTCCAAGCCCTGGTCAAGGCTGGTCACGACGCGCACATTCCCGTCGTGCTCAATCTTGCACCCGCACAACCTTTGCCCAAAGAAACGCTGCAACAACTCTCCGTTTTGATTGTGAACGAGAGCGAGGCAAGTCTCTTAAGCGGCCAGCGTGTCGAGAGTGTAGATGATGCCATTATCGTCGCCAACGTGCTCCACGATTCGGGCATTCCCACCGTGGTCGTTACGCTCGGCTCACGAGGGGCGTTGCTTGTCACCAGTGACAGCAAGGGGCAGAAGCTCAGGTTTCATCAACACGCCCCCAGGGTGCAGGTCATCGACACTACTGCCGCGGGCGATTGCTTTGCAGGTGCCTTCACGGTCGCGCTCGTGGAGGGTCAGTCACCCAAAGACGCGCTTCGTTTTGCCGTCGTCGCCAGCGCACTCAAAGTGACCAAGTTTGGCGCACAATCAGGTTTACCAACACGGAAGGAAGTCTATGCTACGCTGCATCCTCGACACTGATCCCGGCATCGATGATGCCCTCGCCCTTTTTCTCGCCCTGGCCTCACCCGAAGTTCGCCTGGAGGCGATCACCACGGTCAGTGGCAATGTTCCAGTTGAGCTCACCACGCGCAACGCTCTGGCCCTACTTGAGCTAGCTGGACGCACGGATATCCCTGTTGCCCGTGGCTGTAACTATCCCCTCCTTCGTCCAGCCGTTACCGCCGCCCATGTCCATGCAGATAACGGGCTGGGCAATGTCACCCTGCCAGCACCGCACATTGAGCCGGTGCCACAGCACGCAGTTGACCTGATTATTGAAACGGTGCTCAACGCCCCCGGTGAGATCACACTCGTTCCCATTGGCCCGCTTACAAATATTGCTCTGGCGGTACGGCGCGAGCCACGGCTGGCACAGCTCGTGCGTGAAGTGGTTATCATGGGCGGTGCGGTGCGCGTCCCCGGCAATGTCACACCCAATGCTGAATTTAATATCTATGTTGACCCGGAGGCTGCCCACATCGTATTGCAGGCGGGCTGGCCCCTACGTCTGGTCAGCCTTGATGCCACCATGCAGGTTGGCGTGGCGCAAGCGGAGTTCGACACTCTGGCACAGCAAGACACCCGCGTGACGCGCTTCATTCAAGAGATGATGCGTTACTACTTTGAGGTCTTTAGCCCACTCTATGGCACCCCCTATTTTCACATGCATGACCCGTTATGCATGGCGGCTGCCTTCCAGCCTGACCTCATCACCTGGGAGTCTGCTCATATCGCGGTTGAACTCGCAGGCACGCACACACTTGGTGCGACCGTCGGCTACTTTGAGTCACCCCACGAGGACACCCCGACGCCGAACGCGCTTGTCTCCAGCGGCGTCGCGAAAGACCGCTTCCTCAGCCTATTTATGGAGCGTATGGCAAAGCTGTAGGGACCAGCTTGAGCGCGTCCAAGAGACATCAACCTAAGAATGGCTGAGGTGGTGGGAACGCTCGTTTCAGGAGGGGCGGGAGTGGTGTGGGAGGGTGGAGTGGAGCCGTGGGGGGCCCCGTGGGTGGGGGAAAACCCCCAAAAAAGGGGGGGTATTGCCGGCACGGGCGACCCAAGGGTCCCAGCCCCTCCTCGTCCGCCTCCCCCGCCCCTACTGAATCGTCCGCTTAAGTTGATGTCTCTTGGACCAGCTTGAGCGCGTCCCTACGGATGCCTACAGCACCTCGTTGATTCCCAGTTTAGTTCAGCAATCTCCATCAGCGCGTCCCTACAGATTTTGACATCTACTCCATAATGGGCTATATTACAAGAGAGTAGATGCTGGCAATATAAAAGCACATGTGACACACAAAGGAAACATACATGGCACAAATTAACGAAGCCGAAGTGATGGATGCGCTTCGCGAATGTTACGACCCTGAGATACCTGTCAATATTGTTGATCTGGGCTTAGTGTATAACATTGATGTCAATCAAGAAACGGGACACGTCCAGGTCACGATGACCTTGACCGCCCTCGGTTGCCCAATGGCAGGAGAAGTCATCGCCGAAGTGGAGATGCGCGTCGGCCAAGTAGAGAACGTACAAAGCAGCAAAGCTGAATTGACGTTTGACCCACCCTGGACCACCGAGCGTATGACCGAAGATGCCAAGTGGGAACTTGGTATGGTATAGCCAAAACACAAAAGGTGGGTGCTGCTTTAAGATGCAGTACCCACCTTTTGTGTTTTAGGAATGCCCCATATAGCATCTTTTTTGCTAATCTCTTGGCAAGAACATTGAAGCATGTTATGCTAGCACAACAAAACCGATGTATTGATGTAGCACAAGATTAAGAGACAAAGGAAGTGGATGAGCATGCAATGCCCCTCGTGCGGATTGGCACTTGCCCAAGGGATTACCACATGTCCTAGATGCGGCACATATTTGCCCTATAACGCAATACCAGGGAACGTTTATCCGAACGACCCAACCGTACAGGCATCTCCCTATGGTCAAGCAAGGGACGGCAGTGCGCCCAATGCGCCCACGGTCCAGACTCCCTATGGACCGCCTTCAGGTGCAGGAGCAGGTACGCCACCCTACGGCAATGGGCAACCACCTTATCCATATGCATCCTATCCACCACCTCCCTATCAACAAGGAAACAACCCTTATCCCTATAATCCATATACCATGCCGCAGATGCAACCAGCACCCGCCATGCCACCCTTTCCTCCTGCGCCCAAACCAGCTACAGCAGGGAGATTTTCAACATCTACAAAGGTGTTGCTCGGCATTATGGCTGCGATCATGATCCTCGGTGGGCTTGGCCTGATCCTCTATACCGCGGTCCTGCATCCCGCGCAACTCCATGCGGACGCCACCGCCACCGTTCAAACGCTACAAACCAACACCGCCATCGCCAACGGCCATGCATCCGCCACCGCGCAGGCATTTGCCAAAGCAACCGCCACCGCACAAACACAGGCCACAGCTCAGGCTCAGGCAACCTTGACCGCGCAACAAAACTTTTACACCCAGTCCACTGGCGGCACACCAACCCTCAATTCGCCACTTTCCTATCAGGACGGAGCTAACTGGGAAGTGTATAACACCACTGATGGTGGGGGTTGTGGCTTCAATGGCGGTGCATTTCATTCTTCCGTTCCCTCTAAAGGATTCTATGTCGCCTGCTTTGCGCGCTCTACCAACTTTAGCAACTTCGCCTTCCAGGTACAGATGACCATTCTCAAAGGGGATGAAGGCGGCGTCTTGTTTCGCGCCAATCCCACAAGCTATCAGTACTACTTCCTGATTATCAGCCGCACTGGTACCTATAGTCTCTATCTCTCGAAGGACAAACAGCATAACCTGTCTATCGCCGGTGACAAGAGTCCCGCCATCAAAACAGGGGCAGGTCAGGCTAATTTGGTGACGGTAATCGCCAAAGGCGGCACCATTTCCCTCTATATCAACAAACAATTCGTGGGTAGCGTCAATGATAGCACCTTCAGTGCAGGGCAAATCGGCATTCTGAGCAGCGATGACACCAATAGCACCGAAGTCGCCTTCAACAATGCCCTGGTTTGGAAGCTATAACGATTATGACGCAAGACCCTTTGCAACCAAACACACACGCTGAGCCCGTTCAAGCAAGCAGCAGTGAAACGCAGCATGCGGCTCCAACCGAACCTGCACTGCCAGCACCCATCTGGCCACCAACACGCAGTTATCGGGTGAGGTCACGCACTGCGCTCCCACTCGCTATCCTTCTGATTATTCTGGCCTGTCTACTGATCGCTGCGGGGCTGAGTTTCCTGGTCTACAGTGCAAATACGCAGTATCGGCACGCCTTCCAAGCAGAGGCAACTGTTGCCGCACAATCCACCCTCGCGACCATCCAGACACGCAAGCAGAGCACAGCTAACGCGCAGAACACGGCACAGGCAAACATCGCAGCAACCATCACCGCACAAGCCAACAAAAATGCGACCGCCACCGCCACGGTTGACAGCCTGAACGCCACCGCCAGTGCCTTTGGTGATCTCTATAGCCAGGTCACGAGCGGCGCGCCCGTTCTTACTGACCCCTTAACGAGCAACAAAGGAGATGGAAAATGGGAAGGTGGCACCCAGGCTATGCTCACAGGATGCGCCTACACGGGTGGTGGATATCATGTCAGCGAGGCCCAGCAAGGCAACTTTCAACCATGTTTCGCGCAAGCCGCCAATTTTGGTAATATGGCCTATCAGGTCAACCTCACCTTCAATAAAGGCAATCATGCTCAGGGTGGCCTGCTCTTACGTGCCAACACCAGCAAGAACAGCTACTATTTCTTCCGCATTGGGGTGGATGGCTCTTACGCCTTCGACCTCTATACGAGCAGTCAGGCCAGCACGCTCACCAGCGGCTTTAGCACAGCCATCCAAACTGGCCTCAGCCACTCCAATCAGCTCGCAATCATCGCCAAAGGCAACCACTTTTACCTCTATGCCAATAGCCAATACGTTGATGATGTCAGCGACAACACGCTCACAACAGGCACGATTGGCCTCGCCGTCGTCGATACCAGCACCCCCGTTGACGCCCTTCTGAGCAACGCCCAGGTCTGGAAAATATAAGCATTTTTGGCTTGACAAAGCACAAATTGACTGCTATAGTGGCCACAGATAAAAGCTATAACAGGGCAAAGAACGGGACAAGTACCTCTTTGTGACAGCAGAGAACTGTGGGATGGTGCAACACAGATGTCAAGCAGAGCGAAATCCACCCGCGAGCCTACGCGCTAAGCGTCAACGGAGCCACCGTTATCGGCACAACGAGTTTCTGCTCGCACATTACCGCAGGTAACCAGGCGTGCTGAAAAAATCAAGGTGGCACCACGATACACGTGATTTCGCGTCGTCGTCCTTCACACAGGACGCGACGCTTTTTTGTTGTCTACAGAACGAGGGCATCCCCTTCGCGCATGCCCTCATAACAAAAGGAGTACAACCCGATCATGCTTGATCTCGCATTCATCCGTAACCACCCGGACATCGTGAAAGAAGCAGCACGAGTCAAGAACAACAGCATTGATATCGACGCCCTACTCGGTCTCGATCAAGAGCTCCTTAGCTTGCAGCGCCAGGTCGAAGAGACCCGTGCACAGCAAAATCAACTCTCGAAACTGGTGCAGGAAGCTGGCAAGAAAAAGGATAACGCCCTCAAAGCTGAACTGATTGCCCAGGGCAAGCAACTCGCCGAACAGATCAAGGCCAGCGAGCCACAACTCAAAGCCCTGGAGGAGCAACGCTATCAGCAACTGCTGCTCGTTCCCAACATTCCCGATCCCAGCGCGCCCATCGGCAAGGATGAAAACGACAACGTGCCCGTCAAACACTGGGGCAAACAAACGCATTTCGACTTTGAGCCGCTTGACCACTACACCCTTATGCAAAAGCTCGATATGGTCGATATTGAACGTGCCGTCAAGGTTGCGGGAGCACGCAGTTATGTACTCAAAGGCGATGGAGCACGTCTGGAGCTAGCCCTCATGAACTTCGCGGTAGACCGCATCGCACGCAAGGGTTTCACGCCCATGATCGTACCCGCGATGGCACGCGATTTCTGCTTTATCGGCAGCGGACAGTTTCCCAAAGGACGCGACCAGGTATACGCGGTTGAGGGGCAAGACTTGTTCCTGGTTGGCACCGCAGAGGTATCGATCACAGGTATGTTCAAAGACGAGATACTCAAACTCGACGAATTGCCACTACGTTTCGTCGGCTTCTGCCCCTGTTTTCGCCAGGAGGCTGGTACCTACGGCAAAGATACACGCGGCGTCTTCCGCATCCACCAGTTCAACAAGGTTGAGCAATACGTCATCTGCAAGGCCGATCACGAGGAATCGGTCCACTGGTATCACCAACTCCTGCAAAACTCGGAAGAGTTAGTGCAAGCACTTGAGTTGCCCTATCGCGTGCTCAACGTCTGCACCGGAGACATGGGGGACGGCAAAGTGGAAATGTCGGATATCGAATGCTGGCTGCCCAGCGAGGGCCGCTACCGCGAGACGCATTCGTGCTCGTACTTCCATGAATGGCAAGCCAGACGCGCCAACATTCGCTATCGTGACGAAGAGGGGAAGGTCAAGTTCGTACACACCCTCAACAACACCGCCATCGCGTCGCCGCGCATTCTCCTGCCTCTGCTAGAAACACATCAGCAGGCAGACGGTAGCGTCCGCATTCCCGCCGCCCTTCAACCTTTTATGGGTGGACAAGAATACATTCGCCCGAAATAGGGGATATCCCACTGTAAAAGCAAGGCCGCCAGACTAACACAGAATTTTTCTGTGCTAGTCTGGCGGCCTTGCTTTTACAGTGGGATAATTTCTCCACGGATGCTGTGCGCTTCGTCGTCAATATACAGCATACCAATGCTGCACGTAGGTTGGCGGCGGCGGTCGGTCGCACTGCCAGGATTAAATAACAATTGGCCATCATACTCTTGATTGTAGGGCGTATGACTATGGCCAAAGACCACACAACGGGCTTGCGGAAACTCGCGCCTCGCCGTGCGTGCATAGCGGGAACTCTCGCCTAAGATATGCACAATCCCAATACGGCACTGTCCCACGAGCATTTCGCGCTTAATCGGCAACCTATAGATCACCTCTTCATGTTCAACATTGCCTTGCACAGCGGTAACGGGCGCAATCGTCTCCAACTCAGAAAGAACAGAGAGGACAGAGAGATCACCAGCATGAATAATATGCTCCACTCCCTCAAAATGCCGCCGTACGGCTTCGGGGAGTGGACCAAAGCTCGGCAGGTGCGTGTCAGAAATGACACCGATACGATGTTGCACCCTGTTTGTCTCCTTGTTTTTGCGGTATGATACTACTAGGAAATACTTCTATCAGGATATCACATTGTATGCGAGTAGCGATTCTAGCAGATATTCATGGCAATCAGATTGCACTGAATAGCGTTTTACAGGACTTATCACAACAACCGCCAGTCGATTCTATCGTCATCGCGGGCGATCTGTGCTTGAATGGCCCTTGCCCGCGACAAGTATTAGATACCATACAAGGATTACAATGTCCAGTCATTCAGGGCAATGTTGATGTCGATGTCGTCACCATAGCCCCTAAAAGCACAAAGAAGCGCAACATTATCGAATGGACCCGACAACAGATCGGACAAGCTGGTATTGATTACCTCGCCTCCTTGCCAAAGGAACACCTTATTGCGAATCCGACGGGCACTGACTTGCTAATCGTGCATGCCAACCCGCTCGACCAGCAGCAGGCCATCTTTCCCAGCGCACCGGAGAGCATGTTAGAACACCTGCTGGGCCAGCTGCCACCAACCATTGGAGCCATTGCCTTTGGACATCTACACCTCACCTACACACGGCACTGGCGCCATCTCTTCCTTGTGGACGTAGGCAGTTGCGGCCTGCCCCGCGACCAAAACCAGCATGCCGCCTACGCCATTCTCTCCTGGCAAGATAATACATGGCAAGCGGAGCATCGTCGTGTCGCCTACGACCTGGAAACCGTCGTGCAGCAACTACGCACCTGCGGCATGCCACACGCCGAGAAGCGTATCAAAGTGCTCACAGAAGCATCTTATACGTAAAAAAACGAAGCAAAAAGGGCGCATCACGTGAGCTAGCTCACGTGGTGCGCCCATACTATTAAACAGGCGGAGACCACAGTTAATTGCTTTGCCCTTGGCAAGTGTCACAATCACATGAGGCCGCATGACCTGTCATATCAAAAAACGATAAAGTTGCCTGATCCTTCAGCAGCGATTCTTCCTCTACAAACGTCTCTTCTCCAAGATAGTTGGCAGCATCGCCAATGTCAACTAGCTCGAGCTCCTCAATGATGGCCCGAAGCTCGCCGGTGGTAGCCATTGAGTTACCCCCATTTCAGTAAAAACATACATTAGTTCAGAATACTCCCAACACATACACGGAACACCAACCCCTCTGCGTACAATCGTGTTCCCCTGATCATATTCTTTTTGTATCGCCTTAATACAGAAAATACGTCACCGAGAGGGTCATTACTCTCTTATTATAGAGACGTTCCAAACAACTTTTTTGGGGTCC
Source organism: Ktedonobacterales bacterium (assembly GCA_038199755.1). Lineage (GTDB taxonomy): Bacteria > Chloroflexota > Ktedonobacteria > Ktedonobacterales > Ktedonobacteraceae > JBBPYR01. The sequence continues at coordinate 17,080 of JBBPYR010000017.1, forward strand.
CAAAACGGTCAAACTAGCTACAATAGGCTATCATCACAAGGCCAGGTCCGTAGGGACCAGCTTCACATCCTTGCGTCGGTAAAAGGTGATATAATGAAGCGTATTTTACATTGCAGGAGCAGAAAATGGCAAATAATCAGTATAATGTCGCAATCATTGGCTCGGGGCCTGGCGGATACGTTGCCGCCATCCGCGCAGCTCAACTAGGCGCCAAGGTCGCGATTGTCGAAAAACAATATCTCGGTGGCACATGTCTCAATGTTGGTTGTATCCCTTCAAAAGCCATGTTGCACATCTCCGAGGTCATGCACGAACTGGGGAAAGTGGCTGATCTAGGCATTACCCTGCCACAGGCTCCCACCTTCGACATGTCGAAGGCTGTCACCTTTAAGGACAAAGTCGTCAAGCGTATGACCAGTGGCGTCGGCACCCTGATGAAGGGCAACAACGTCGATGTCTATGATGGCCTGGGCGTGGTTGATGCCTCGCGTACTGTCACCGTCACCAAAAGCGACGGGTCAAAGGAACAGTTTAGCGCGGATAACATCATCCTGGCCAACGGCTCCGTTCCCTTCATACCACCATTCCCTGGCGTTGATGGCCGCAACGTCATGAATAGTGACACCTGCTGGAATCTGCCCAAGACACCAGAGAGCTTGATCTGCGTTGGTGGCGGTATTATCGGCATGGAACTGGCCTGCATGTTCAACGGCTTAGGCACCAAAGTAACCGTGCTAGAAATGCTGCCCAACGTGCTTGCCCCGCTTGATGACGAAGTCCGTCGCCTCCTCGTCCGTGTACTGACAAAGCGTGGCATCAACATCGTCACCGGAGCACGGGTCGACTCGCTAGCCGATGATGGCGACCAGAAAAAAGTGCTCGCCACCACTGACAACGACCAACAGAGCTACAACGCAGAGTACGTCCTGATGGCGGTCAGCCGCCGCCCCAACAACAGTGGCTTGGAACTCCTGATGGAGCAAGGGCTCGACAATGACCGTGGGCGTGTCCGCGTCAACGATCATATGCAGACCAACCTCCCCGGCATCTACGCCATTGGAGACCTGGTTCACGGTGCTGGCCTGGCCCATGTCGCCTCTGCCGAAGGCGAGGTCGCGGCAGACAACATCATGGGACAGAACATACACATGAGCTATGATGTCGTTCCCAGTCCCATCTACACCTTCCCTGAAGTTGCCTTTGTCGGCCTCACCGAAGCTCAGGCAAAAGAGAAATATCCCGAAGCGCGCATCGAACGTTTCCCGTGGAGTGCCATCGGCAAAGCCGTTGCCATCGACGAAACCGAGGGTTTCACTAAGGTCATCATAGGCAAATACGGTGAAATTCTGGGTGCCCACATCATCGGCCCCGATGCCACCAACCTGATCAGCGAGTTCTCCGTCGCCATGCGCGGCGAATTGACCGCCGATGAAATCGCCGAAACCATTCACCCACACCCCACCCTCAGCGAGGGTATCCGCGAAGCCGTGCTCGCCGTCGAAGGACGCCCCATCCATATCCCACCCAAGAAACAAATCGCACGCACACGATAAGCAAGCGTACAACCACGAGGGAGGGACCATAGTGCTATGGTCCCTCCCTCGTGGTTGTATCCACACCCTAATTCCTATAGCGTGCAGAGTTTATTGACAGAGAGATATATTTACACTACCCTATCTACTGATGGGCTATATTACTCTGTAGAGACATCTCTCATTCACATCCTGTTAATCACTCAAAAATTATAAGGATTTTTATATTCATGGACATCATTCGACCACACTATCAGCAGCAGCACGCACAGAAACAGGGCTTTCATGTGCAGTTGCTTATTATACCTCTGCTTTTAATTATATTGATTGCCGTTGGTCTCTGGGTGCAAACCTTGCTTTCTCCTCATAACATGCTCACCAGTTTACATGCGGCGGACACCCACACAGAGCATATCACGGCCAACGACGCTACGAGCGACGGAATAGCAGCACATACTCTGGCACAACACTATATGCAAGCCTTCCTCGCACAACACTATCAAGAGATGTGGCTCATGCTCGATCCAAAGGAACAGGCACAATGGGCCAATCAAAACGCGTTCTCTCTCTATTGGAAAAATCGCTTTCAAGGCTATACCCTGACCAACGTCAGCTTTGGTGTTGCCTACGCTCGCTCGCTGTGGGTCAACCCTGAGACGATGCAGCCATATACAAACGTGACAGTTGTTCCGATATCATTGCAACTGCGGCTGCAAAACCTCAGTCAGGCAACAAATCTGCCACCTGAAAACGTACATCCTGATGCCATCTTTCAACACCTGCCCTTTGTTGTCCAGCATGTCCATACGCCAAAAGATCAATGGTTCGTCATCGCCGGTGGCCCAGCTGACCTTGAGGCTCCACTGTTACTACCGCTCACGCCGATGGCGCGTATCGCTCAGGTCCCCATATTAATGTATCACCATATTTCTGATGTACCCACCCAAAATGTGCTTGATTTGAGCTTGACCGTCACACCCACCGTCTTCAGTCAACAGCTCGACTATCTGGATGCACACGGCTATCATAGCATCACCTTCAACCAGCTTTTCGATGCCCTCTATTATGGCATGGCCTTACCCAGTAAACCCATCATCCTCACCTTTGATGATGGCTATGAAGATAACTATACCTTCGCCTATCCCATCCTCGTCAAACACGGTTATTCGGGCATGTTTTATATCATCACCGGAAAAGTGGGCTGGGATGGACAGATGACGTGGAACCAACTGCGCACCATGCTCGCACACGGCATGCAGATGGGCTCACACACCGTCCATCACGTCAATATCGGACAGGTCTTGCTCAACTCGCAAGAACAGGCGCAACAAGAACTGCAAATATCGCAAAGCACCTTACAGCAAAAACTAGGGATGGTCGTCCAGCACTTCTGCTACCCATCAGGAGAGCCATTCCGTCATGGCTCTTTGAGCTTGCAACAAGCCGTGGTGAGCCTGCTAGCACAAGACGGCTACATTGACGCCACCACCGACCCCGGCATGACCGGCATCAATCAACAGAGTCAGCACCCCTTCATCCTGCTCCGCACGCGCGTTGATGGACGTGAACGACTTTCCGCGTTTGAAAACAATCTACCCTGGATATAAGGCAACAGCGCAAATCCGTAGGGGCGACATTCATGCCGCCCTCGTACCCGTTGGCGAATCGCACCACAAACGGGTACGGGGGCGTCATAAATGCCGCCCCTACTTGCAATCCTGTAGCGTCTCTTCTATACTGTAGAGGCGCATCATTCACCTAGACACTCCAGGCGGATAGAAGGGTTTACACTGCCATGCCACAACTGCTATTAAAGCCGCACAACAACCACCAGCTATTCTCGGACTACTACCTGAACAGCACACTCCCACAACGCCAGGATTGGCTGGCTCTCGCGGGCGAAGCAGAGGCGATCAAAGAACAGATAGCAGCCTTGTTCGCACGCTATAAGCCGAGCACGAAAGAGGCACAACTAGAGGATGATTTCATCAAACCCGTGCTACGGCTGCTAGGGCACACCTTCGAGGTACAAGCATCCTTGGCAACACCCGACGGCTCAAAAACGCCCGACTACGTCTTCTATCGCACCCTTGAAGCACTCAACGAGAATAAGGGCAAAAAACTCAGCGACACCCTATTACTGCAGGGAGCATTTGCCGTGGGCGACGCCAAATACTGGGGCTGCCCCCTCGATATCGCCATGAAGCACAAGGGCGGCGACCCCTTCACCAATAAAAACCCCTCCTATCAAATCGCCTTCTATATGCAGCATAGCGGCCTTGAATGGGGCATTCTCAGCAACGGACAACTGTGGCGACTCTATCACAAAAACACAGCCCATAAGCTTGACCATTATTATGAGGTTGATCTTCCCGCCCTGCTGCAAGGCGGCGACAGCGCACAATTTCTCTATTTCTACGCCTTCTTCCGCCGCGCCGCCTTCAACCAACACCCACTTAGTGTCAGTGCCATCTTACAGGAGAGCATCAACTATGCCCGTGGCGTCAGCAACTCGCTCAACGATCAGGTTTATACCGCCCTGCGTCTGGCGGCACAAGGCTTTCTTGACTACAGGTTGAACGAGCTACAATTTGAAGACCCAGAGGACCCGACCATCGCTGAGCAGGTGCCCGACCTGCTCAAAAACATCTATGATAGCTCACTGATCTTCCTCTATCGCCTACTCTTCATCTTCTATGCCGAGGCCCGCAACCTGCTTCCCATCGACGATAGCGACCTCTATAACAGCAGCTACAGCCTGCACTCGCTCGCCACTACCATCGAGAAAGAATTCAAAGCAGGCCACAAGCTCTTGCCAACCAGTTGCCGCTACTATCAAGCCCTCAAAGACCTGTTCAACTACATCAACAAGGGTGAGCCACCCCTGCGCGTCTCCACCTTTAACGGTGGCCTGTTTGATCCACACAAGCACACATTTCTCGAACAATACCGCATTGGTGACGCGGCAGTACAGCAAATCATTGACCTGCTAGCCCGCGTGGATGGGCAATTCGTCGATTATCGCGACCTCTCAGTACGCAACCTGGGCACCATCTATGAAGGGCTATTAGAATATCACCTCGCACAAATCGAAACGCCGTCGCCGGACAGAGGAAACAGACCCACCGTCTCCCTGCTCAACGGTCAGGGCGAGGCACGCAAAGCTACAGGCAGCTACTACACACCCGATTATATCGTCAAATACATAGTAGAGCAGACGCTGGGGCCACTGCTACAAGATGCCATTCAGCATATCCCCAGTTCTCTCAGTACCCAGAGCACCGCTGGCGACAAAGAAAAGATTGATGCCATCCTCTCCCTGCGCATTCTCGACCCCTCGATGGGCAGCGGCCATTTCCTGGTCGAGGCCACCGAATATATCGCACGGTTCCTGGTGGAACTCAATGTGCAGCCAGAGCATGTCAACGTTGATCTGGACTACTGGCGGCGTCGCGTCGCCCAGTCCTGCGTCTACGGCGTAGACCTCAACCCGCTCGCGGTCGAACTCGCCAAGCTCTCGCTCTGGCTGAGCACCGTGGCGAAAGATCGTCCCTTGTCCTTCCTTGACCACCATCTCCGCACAGGGAACGCCCTGCTCGGTGCCAATCTCGCCGATATCTCGCAGGCCACCTATAACGGCACTGGACGCAAGGCCAAAAAGCTGGAGGCAGCCAAAGAACAACTCTCCCTCTTCAATGACAACGACTTCGTACATAGCATCAATACCGCCGTCAACCTGATGTGGCTCGTGGGAGATAATCCGGCGCAAACGGTGCAGCAGGTCAAAGAGCAGGAGCTTCTCTATGAACACATGCGCGGCGAACTGATGGGCAAGTATGGCGATCTGGCAAACCTGATTGTCTCCGTGCATTATGGCGTGAACGTTGATGTCAAACTGTGGCATGCCATCGTAGATTTCGTGATGGGCCGCACAGAGGTCACCGCGCCACAATTCGAGCAGTGGATGGACGAAGCCGCCGCCATCGCCCGCGATCCGCTCCACCGCTTCTTCCATTGGGAACTAGAATTCCCTGAAGTCTTCTTTGACAAGAACGGTCAACCCAGACGCGAACGGGCGGGCTTCTCTGCCATCATCGGCAATCCGCCGTGGATACGTCAGGAGGCATTCAGCGCGAACAAACCCGCCCTCGCCAGCCGCTATCACGTCTATCACGGTGCCGCCGACCTCTATACCTACTTCGTCGAGCTCGGCAACAGCTATCTGGCCGAGCATGGGCGTTTCGGCTTCATCATCCCCAACAAGTTCGTGCGCGCCAACTATGGCGAGCCACTACGCCACTTTCTGACGCAACGCGTCACGCTCGAACGCATAGTAGATTTCGGCGACCTGCCCGTCTTCCCCGATGCCGTCACCTACCCCATGATTATCCTCACGCACAACCAGCCCACCACCGCAGACAGCCCGCAGATTATCTACACGCGCCTGCAAACCCTACGACCCACTACGCTCACCGCCGACATCAGCGCAAACGAAACGCTCATACCGCGCAGTGCCCTCA